>NZHD01000096.1 GCA_002691205.1 Deltaproteobacteria bacterium | reverse complement strand
GACGGGGGTCAGTTCCCAGACCGGTTGGTTCACGGATCGTCCGTACCGGAAAGCGGGGCAGGTCCCCACCCAGGAGTTCCTCTCGAATTGGGATGAGGGCGACAATCCCTTTTCTGAGGACCCGCCGAACGCCGACTTTACGTGCACGGTCGAAGGCGAAGTGGTGAACTTTATTGTTGAGTTGTCCTCGCCCCGTATGACGGAAGCCGATTTCGTCTACGCCGCCAAGCACGTCGGGGATCCGTTCGTCGTGGATGAGACGATCACGTGTGAAGCCGACTCGCACTTGTTCATCGATGACGACTCCTGTGCTGCATGGTCAGACGGTCTCACATCCTGTTTTTAACTGACGTTCATTCTCTCTAATTCGCCACGCACTCCCCCATCGTCATCGCTTCTCCCTTTCTGAAAGGGTGAGGGGCGGGGGGGGAGCGGTGGGCCAAGGGCCGACTAGACATCGCTCGCCTTCCTGGCCCACGGTTCTCGCCGCCTGCACCATTTTTACTCTGAATTCCAGTCTCACTTTCGACGCCGCAAAGACACTCGGGGGAAAGTCGAGCCACCCCGGCGGTGTAATCGCGCTCTGTCCGCACGCTTTAAAAAGAGAGTCAGCCCCCCTTCCGAAAGGCTGACTCTCTTCTTTTGGTGCATCAATGGCGCTTGAGTGGAAGCAGGGTAGATCTACTTGGCGATCTTTTTCCAGATTCCTTTGAGCGGGGGGCCGAGGCCACATCCACTCTGACAAGCAACCAGGTCGGCCCCGGCTACGGTAATGCAGAGATTCCAGGTCTGATGTGCCAAGTAACGGCAAGTGCCGTTCCAATGACTTGCGTTGCGATCGCACCAGTTTACGTCTCTATCATAGTCCCGATCGCAGGTGGCCTTATCGGTGAGGTAGTCCCTGAAACATTGATCCACACACTCGCGAAAAGTGGGCTCGTCTTCCTCGGCTCCAAGAGCGTCGGAGCCATGGGGTGCGGAACAGAGATATTCTTCGCCGCAAATCATTTCTATATGACCGATGTCGTCACAGCCTTCAGTCGCTTCAAAACACTCCATACTCGTATAGTCATCGATTGGATACGCGTTGGGACCCCAGTCCTGCGCGAGGCCGACCTCGGCCAAAAGAGTGACGATCATGAAAAAAACTATGCTGATGCTATCGATTTTGAATGACTTCATTTTAGTTCCCCGATCAGCCGTAAGGCTATTTGCGTGTTGTCCCGTGCCTTCGATGAAGACGGTCTTCTCGAAGGCCGTGCTCGCTTGCTTGATGGCCACGATGGGGATCCCCAGGGTCAGGGCAACCCAGCGGGTCCATCTTGTGGTGCCGTTTCGGATGGCATGTTTCATCAGACTCTCTCCTTTTCTTTCTCTTCCGCTCCACTCGACTCTTTGGCTCCGACCTCCGAAGCCGGGTCGACTCGATTTGACTTTTAAATACCCATCAGTATTCTAATACCATCAGGTATTTAAAATCAATTTAAAACGGAGTGTTCCGGTGTAATAGTAAGTTCGTGTTTCGAGCCACCAGTTGGCGGGCATGTCACCGGCAACGCGAAGACGCGTGCGTCCTCTTCCCATCGAGGCGAAGAGGGCGCACTCTCCAACCTCAATCTGCGAGGACACCTCGTGCCGAAACCCGTCTCTCGAAAAGAAGCGACGGCGCGTAACCGTGAAAAACTTCTGGAGTCCGCCGCCCAGGTGATCGGAAAGTCAGGCCTGATGGGTGCATCTCTTCATGAAATCGCGGCTGCGGCGGGCCTCACCAAGGGCGCGGTCTATTCCCAATTCGATTCAAAAGAAGATCTGCTTATCGAATTGCTCGATCGCTGTTTCCAGATGGGTCACGCTCAGCTTCTTGAGGTGCTCTCGAGCGATGCCCCGATGGTGGAGCGGATTGCAGAACTCGACGCCTGGCACCGAGGAGAGGAGAATACCGGACGGTTGTGGGCCAACCTGGAGTTGGAGCTGAGTCTGGCCGCCAGTCGACAGCCGAAGCTGCGCCGAAAACTACGCTCCCGACAACGCCGCTCTCGGGAATACCTGACTCAGATGTTCGAAAAAATCTCGGAGGGGCATAACCTGACTCTCCCGCTTTCTCCCAGTGAATTCGCGGTGGTGCTCTCGGCGCTGAGCGATGGGCTGCTCGTGCACTGGCTCAATGACTCCAAAGCGATTCCTGAAAACCTGTTCGCCCGTTTCATCGTGGCTACGGTGCTGGCCGTTTCCGGAAACGAGAGCAGCCCCCCTTAAAGCGTCTCGCCATCGCCTGACCGATACCACTGGCCGTCTTTGTCGCCACGATTACCTTACCCTTGATTTTTATGTTTTTCTTCTCCTCGCGCCAGTTCCTGTATGAATGCAAAACGCACGAGTTGAAGCCAGACCCTCAGGCCAAGACATCTTCATGATCGCTCAAGAGGAGACCGCTGTAAGAATTCGACCTCGAAGCTCAGCGTTGCAGGATCAGATCCGGCGCGTAATCGCCTGCCGTGTAGTCCCGGCAGAAGGCTTCCATATCTCCCCGGTAGACCGGGTCGTGCTCCACAAGAGCCGGTCGAACTAGATCCCAGGGAACAGAGATGAAGGCTGAGAGCCCGGCATTCTTCGTCACGATCACGAGATCCAGGGCAGGATGGCCCACGATCAATTGTCCGTTCAACCCCACCGCGGCAAATACGCCGGAATCGATCTCCTGTTTACACGAATAGAGATTCTGGTAGCCGCAATCCGGAGATTCGCTCAGACCATGCGGGTATTCCTGCCACAGAGCGGGAGGCTGGCAACTACCCAGCGGAACATTGATGAATTCCGAGTACCCAGGAACTTTATGACGGGCTTTGGCGGCCAGCCAAGTGAGATATCCGTAGCCGGTATTCGAATCCTCGAAAGAAGGATGAGTCATCTTGTACACCCACTCTTCGGGCAGAATGCGCTCTTGCCCGTAGACTCCATCGTGCGTGAGCAGAAGACCCAATCGAGCCATATCAAGAAGGTTTGAAGCCCAGCCCACAGAAAAATACTCGCCAGACCAGTCACTTTGATCCATGCCTAGTGGCTCAAACAGAAATCGATCCGCGAATTCACCCGCATCTTGGACATCCTCGAAATAACCGGGGTCCTGAGCTACCACCGCATCGATGACATCGCTCAACCGATTGAGTTGGACGAAACCCAGAGCGTCGTAGCTGAATTCTCTTTCGCCGTAATCGATGTTCTCATTATGGCCCAACATGGAAAGGACATGGGCCACGAGCGAGTCGGGGTTGAACGTAATGTCATCCACCCAGGCGTCCATGCGATCTGTATCACGGAGCGGATATTCCAACTCAGCACTCAATGTCACCGCACGTCCCACTACGGCAGCCGCAAGCGTTTTGGTCGCCGAGAAGTTCTCCACCAGGTCATCCGGACCGATCCCACTCTCTTCGGGATAATGCTCGTGACAAAGAAGCCCATATCGAACCACCGCATAGGGATAGAGGGTCTGTGCATCGATAGAAGCAAGCAGGTCCGGATCGAGCCCACATCTTTCAACCAGGTCTTCGGCCGCGACTTTCTCAAACGGCCCACGCCCCGGATCTCGATATATGGAGAGATCTTCATCGACTCCGGCGGGTCCGCTGTCACACGAAATCAAGAAGATCAAGATCAAGCAGTAAAGAGGTGCATCTCTATTCGGTCTCACCCCAAAATCTCCAACAGCGGGCTCCTGATGACAATGACTCAGTTGAGCTAGTTGAGACAGCCTCGCAACATCCGTACCAGGAGCCGGATTCCATCAGACCGCTTCATGTCCGTCCAGCTCGGTCGCCAGCCTTCCGATGTCGTGAGCAGGGAGTGGTCGAGCTCTGGGTGAAATTGGGTCGTGATCGCGGTTTGGCCGCCTTGCCAATACGTGCCTGTCGCCGCGACCTCGCACAGCGGCTTGTCATCCCGGTCATGGGTCGAGGCGAGAATCTCGACGCCCAGCGGCAAGCCGAGCAACGCATGCAGCTCTTGGCTGGCTGCGGCCTCGGTGGGATACGCCTTCAGCGCTGCCTGGATCGTTTGATAGGCCCAGCAAACGAACCGGATAGACTCTTCGGAGACTTCGTTTCCGTGGAAGGTCTGGATGTGGATTTCGTTTTCGTGGCTGAGCGCAGCGTCGATGATCGCGTCGTACTCGTTGGAGACGAGCCTGTGAGCGTCCGAAACCATGGCGGGGACATGCTCGATCGGTTCGTGCTTGTAGGGGTGCAATTGTGTGTTCGCATAGCTCCCCTGCTCATTTTGGGCGACCGCGAAGGTCTCGGCCTTCCACGATGAGGCGACCGTCCCATATCCTTTCTTCACGGGAAGGTTGTCCCCGACCTGTCGGATGGCGTTCGCAACGGCAATAAACGCGGGGTTCCCCGATGTCTCAAGTCGCTGGACGACTTCACGGATGAGCTCGACATGGGCCTGTGCGGCGAGTTGGTGAGAGAGGCAGATCCCAACGAAAGGGACGCCCATCAACATCAGCTCGACGAGGCATCTCGTGGCGGCGCTTCGGGGGTAGGCCGCAGTAAATGACTCGGCCTCGTGAACGTTCGGCTCGCCACCCTCGAACGCGATGAGCATCGCGCTGCGCGCTAGCGCTGCGAAGCGGCGCGGATTGCCGACGCCTGTTCGCCAGGCGGGGACGATCAGGGTTGGCACGCCGAGGATCTGATCGACGATGTAGGCGATGTTCTCGGACGCGATCACGCCGGAGTCGTCCTTGGGCCGCTTCCCTACGTGGCCCCATGGCTCGACGACTAGGCAGCTCTCGCGTAGATCGATGGGGTCGATGTTCGCGAGGTCATGGATAGGCGTCCCGACGTGTGGCTTGCGTTTTCCGAGCGGGTTTGGAGAGTCGCGGTCGGCGAGGAAGGCGTCGAATAGTTGGCGGGCTGCGTTTTGCATCGTGAGCGGTGGTCCCTAATGTGGTGACAGGTTCGCGAGGCGTGTGTCCAGATCCTCTGTTTCGGCGGTGTAGGTTGGAAGTCTTTTCTGGCGCGGCGACTGGGGTACGGGGTTGTGACCGAGCTGCTCCAGTCTGTCAGCACCGTGGTTGAAGACGCGAGCGCATTATAAGCGGGCTTTTGGGGTGATGCCAAAGTCGAGGAGGCTGAGGTCGGTCCGCTGCTCTCGGATCGTGCCGGCCTAGGACTCGCGGCGATTTGGATCGAAGTCCACACTCGATGGAGGGCTCGCGGTGTTCGAAGGCGATCTGCCTTTGCACTTTCCTCTACGACCGGCCGAGTCCCTCGGGTCGTTCGAACTCCCCACGACTATACGCGGCAACCTGTCATTCCATCCTTAGTCGGACGGGACGCCAGAACCCGGCTTATACTTCCGATCTGCAGTCGAGAGGCACTGCAGTTCAAAGCGTGGAGGAGTGGAATGAGCGGTATTTCAGGGGAGTGCGATTCGGCCTGGGAAGCGGTTCGCGCCCGGTTTGAAGAGAATTTTGCAGAAGGGGATCTTGGCGCTTCTGTTTGTGTCATTCAGGGCGATGAAAGAGTGGTGGATCTCTGGGGCGGATATCGGGATATTGCGGGAACGCGGCCATGGGAGCGGGATACCCTGGTCAACGTCTGGTCCACCACGAAGATGATGGCCGCGCTCAGTGTTCTGCGACTTCACGACCAGGGCCATTTGTCGGTCGACGATCCGGTGGCGCGCTTCTGGCCGGAGTTCGGAGCCCATGGCAAGGATTCCGTACTGGTACGGCACGTCTTGAGCCACACCGCCGGCGTGCCGGGGTACGAGATTCCGATTACGGAGGAGGAGATGTACGACACGCCGTTGTGCGTAGCACGCCTCGCCGCTCAAGCGCCCTGGTGGGAACCCGGTACCGCATCGGGCTACCACTCGTCCACGCAGGGGCCACTTTTGGGTGAGATCGTCCGGCGAGTCGATGGGCGATCACTGGGCACGTATTTTCGCGATGAGATCGCGAACCCCTTAGAGGCGGACTTCCATATCGGTACGCCGGAAGAGGTCTTTCCTCGGGTCGCCGAAATGAGGACAGATGAAATCGATGTCTCCTTAGCCAAGGGGGATTCCATTGGAGCGCGTATTTCTCGAGGGGAGCCCTCGCATGCCACAATGGTCAATACGGATCGATGGCGCCGTTTCGAACAGCCGGCCAGCAACGGTCACGGGAACGCCCGTTCTGTGGCAACGGTGGTTTCCTGTCTTGCTCGAGGGGGTGTCGTGAACGGCCATCAGGTGATTTCAAAGGCCACTCTGGAGCGTTCTTTCGAAGTTCAAGCCGACGGTGTGGATCTGGTTCTGGGGCTGCATGCGAAATTCGGAATCGGTTTCGGAATGCCGTGCAAGGGGATGCCTATGGGCGTCAATGATCGGACCCTCTTTTGGGCAGGGTGGGGCGGGTCGTTTGCCGTGGTGGACGTGGAGAATCAGATGACTGTGGTCTATGTGATGAACCGAATGCAGGACGGCACCGTGGGGGGCCTGCGCTCTGCGCGGGTCATCTTCGCGGCTCACGCAGCGGCTGCAGCCTTGCGGGGCGAATAGAGTCGAATGGGCTTGGAGGGCACGCGAAGCCCTACGGTGGTTCAGGAGACAAGGGGTCCTGCCAGGCTCCCCGGCCTCAGTCCGCGAACGAGAGGTCCGTTTGCTGTTCCCCAGGCACAGAGGAAAGCCCTGTAGCCGCGAGCATAATTAGGAAGGGGACGTTTCAGCCTCGGCGTGTCGTCGCCGGGGTCGCCGGTGCAGGAGTCGCTGGGGCAGGGGGACGAAGATTGGATGGCCAACTCGGACGGGCGAGATGATGGGTGGGATCACCCGTCGGAGAAATCCGTCGGCCGATGGGCTCGAAGCGAATAAACGAAACACCCGTCTGGGGGCTTCGGAAGGCGACTTCAAAATTCCACGCATCGACGCCCTGGCCAGCTAAATGCGGATTGCTCTTGAGGGCCGATCGCAGGAGTCTCGGATTCGAGTAGGCGGATTCTGGCATTGCGTAGTTGACAGAGACCAGCATACGATGCCCTCGAGCCCATGCCATATCCAAGAGACGCCCCGCTTCTTGAGCGCCTTGCGCCTCCTGATCCATCACGAGTCCCAAACCGTTGAGCGTAGGCGTCCCATCCAACGAGTATGAAACGATGCCGTCATCAAAAGCAAGAACGCCGCACTCTGGACAGGTCGTCTCGAGCAACTTCTGCGTCTCATTTCGTTCGAGCCAAAAATTAAAATTCCGAGCCTGATGCTCGCCACGCTGCTTGAGGTCGATAAACCCATTTGCCGAGACTAGAACGATGCCCAGAGCGATCACAGTCGGCAGGGCACCGCCGAGGTGGTGACTCACTGGCCAGTGCGCGCGTAGACGAGCCATCACCGAGCCCCCATCGCCCAGAGAGCGTTGCTCGAAGCCCGCTTGCGCATAACGGTCCAAGAGAGAGGCAAACCAAGTTGCCACAAGCAGGTTGAAAGTCATGATGGACAAGGGGTAGTACCACTGACCCTGATTCCACAGCCCGACCATGGAAAAATTGTATCCTGCTTTAATAAAGACATACGCCGCAAAAATGCCGAGCAACGAGTCCCGTCGAACCGCCTCCGAATCCTCCCACCGGGTTCCGTAGGAAATTCGACGGCATAGCAACCACGCTAACGCGCCCCCGGCTGGCACCAACATCTGGAGGATACGCCATGCCTCGCTCTTCCAGACCGTTCCCGCCACTTCTCGACCAAATGGATCAGCAAAGGGGAGTGTCGTTGTCCACACGGCATACAAATTGCGAAATAGAGCCCAGAATGGCTGGATTTTTGCCGCACCGCTCGAAGGCAAAACGGTTTCAGCGTTGAATACGTTGTAAAGGAGGTAGGCACCGATTGAAAAAGTCGGAATCACCGCGATCGTAAGCACTCTCCGGACAGCCGCAGCCCGATCATGGGAGCGCAGCAAGACCCACAGGCCAAATGGAATAAAAATAAAAACATCGTCCAATCGGCTCAGCACAACCGCCGTCATTGCAGCAGAGAGAAGCAGGAGAGAGCGCCTCTCTCGACTTTCATCTTTTTCGTCCAGCCAGCCCCATAGAAAGACCCCCGCCAAAAGGATCCCAAAAAAAGTGATGGAAATGGGGGATTCCATCCCGTTCGCAAAGGACCACTGGGCAAAGTGATGAGCGTTGAGCGTTGGAACGCCGAGGTAGTAGAAGCCCGGGACTGATGCGATAAGTGCCAGCCAGGGGCGTCCTGTCAAGCGAAGAACCACCAGGGCAAAAAGAACAGTGCCTAGAGTGAGCAACACAATGCTGGACACGGCAGTGAGATAAACCTGGCCGGCAGAGTCGAGCTGAAAGAAAGCGAACGTTCGCTCAAGGTAAATCTGCCACAGCGGATGGAAGCCGTTTGTGGGATGAATGCCATCAAACGTAAAGAAGGAAGCGGCCGATGAGTGATCAGCCACACTCAGGTAGTAAAAAGTGTCCGCCGCAAAAAAACGAAAAGCGCCCTGGATCCCCTCTCGATAAAGCGAAGCCAAAGGCGGATAGGCCGCCATGACGCCAACCAGGCAAGCGACCCCCCAGAGGCCAAGAGGCCCTGGAACGACAAGTCTGTTGGGATTTGTTTCGGCAGCGGCCAAACCCGATTCTCCAGCGTGGGGACCAAACCCCTCATTGGGGTTTCGAATCACACGGCTGCAAGGGAAGTGGCCTCGAAACGGCCTCAGGTGACGAAAATTTTCGAGACAAAATTACCCCAAGGGGGGCTGGCTCTGGTACCGCCGTGGAATCTCAAAAGCATTCAAGATACGACAGGCCATTCTCTCCAACTCCTCCACTTTAGATATTCGCCATTTCAATGAGGGGTTAGGCGATTCTTCGAAATCGCCTTGCTCGGATGGGCCGAATTGGGCCGTATACGGCTTAATTGGGCCGGATTCAGCCGAGTCGGTTCACCGAAGTCATTGAACGAGAGGTCAGTTCGCTCTTCTTGAAGCCTATGGGCATAGACCCAAAGNATGAAGGCCGGATCGGCGTGGCCAAGCGGGTCAGATACCTAGCGGATATTTCTGCCGACTCTCGACCCACTCAAACGGCTCTAAAACCGAAATGACCCACCCTTTTGGTGATGGAACGCCGGCCTTTCTCGCTTTGGAGCGTGATCGTGCCTCTTATTGATGAGTTGAATGTATGGATGATCACATTCTTTGAATCGAAAAATCATTAATAAAGGAACTGGTTTTTCATCTTTGAGTTGNGAGTGGGGCGGCATCCTATGAGTCGAAATATATTTATTTCCGCCGCGTCATGGCTTTGCCTCGGGTTTGTTTTAACGGCCTGTGAGGGTTCCGATCCGTGTCGCGTGGAATACGAGGCGCTCTCGGAATGGGAAGGAGGCGTCTCGACCCGTTTCAGTGTCCAGCATTTGGGACAAGAGGATTTGGAGCCCTCTGCTTCTTGGTTCTTAGCCTTCCGTCAGCATACCTATGAGTCAATCAGGAACTTCTGGGGAGGCCAGGTCCATCATCTTGGTGACTGGGTTTTTGTCACACCGGAAGACTGGAATCAATTCGTTCCGAGTCAGGGTTCGATTGATTTTGGCTTTACTTCCGATTACTCCGAGTCGCGCAATTTTAAACCCCACTCTGTGATTCTGAATGGGAGTATTTGTGAGGTCGAATCTGGTTTCGATGATGTGNCTGATCCTGCCAGTGATTCGAGGGAAGAGTGGGGCGGCTCTGAGGATACGTCGTCGGCGGGTGAACCCGGTGAGATTCTTTGCTCGGGAATCGAAATCTTTCGCAACAATTTCGACGATGATTCTTTCGGAGTCTATGCAGATGTCGCAGATTGGAATGANCCTGTCTGGGCGAATGGCCTTGACGAAGGTCGGGCGGAAATTGTTGAAGATCGTCAGATTGAGGCGAATCGCTTTTTGCGGATCCACTATCCTGAAGGAGGATTCGGGCCGCAAGCCAGCGGGGCGCAATGGAAAGCTTCTTTGAGGGGTAGCCATGAGGAACTGTACCTCTCATACCGGGTTCGCTTCGGCGAAGGATTCGAATTTGTTCGAGGTGGAAAGCTTCCGGGTTTGATTGGAGGAACGGCGCCTACAGGTTGTCGCGAGGATCAAAACGGATTTTCGGCGCGTGGTATGTGGCGTGCCCAGGGAACTTCCTATCAATACGTCTATTGGCCCGGCAAACCGGAGCGCTGTGGCGATAACTACATGTATGAGTTGGAGTCAGAACCTTTCGTCTTCGAGCCTGGANTTTGGCATCGAATCGAGCATCACATCAAAATGAATACTCCTGGNTTNGAGGANGGGTTGCTTGAAGCCAGTGTCGATGGGCAGNTTGTTCTTTACGTTGATGATTTTTTGTATCGGGTCAGCGGTCAAAGTTACGGAATCGACGGTCTCTACTTCTCCACATTCTTTGGTGGGAGTTCATCCTCTTGGGCTCCAANCAGGAACGAAGAGATTGACTTCGACGAGTTCATCATCTGTACCGGGCCTCCGGATCAACCCTGAAGCTGGGACCGGCGAGGCAATCCCATGCGTAGTCTTGCCTTACGAGTGGGTTTGATTGTCTTGCTTGTCAGCGGGCTTGTGTAGGTGGCGTCGCTGTNACCTCGATGGAGGGTATCTCTATCGTGATGGCTCTACTTGCCGCAGGACTTTTTATGAGAGAGCGCCACCGTCATCAATGCGCTCGGCGTCGTGGAGGGTTTTTAAGATCAAGCAGGAAAGCGTCTGGGCTGAGTTGCCTGAAGCAAAAGCAGGGAGAAAAGAAACAAGAACAAGAAAGCTACGTCCCAGTGGGTTCCAGTAGGTCATGCGAGCCGAAAAGTGGACCGATTACGAAACGACTGAAACGCCCTGGTGATCATAAAGAGAGAGGCGGGGTCTATCTCCGATTCAATGTAAGTCTCGACGAGTTTTCTGGATATGCCACACTTGCGTCGGACTGAATTGATAAACGAGGTTATCCCGGTGGACATGCACGCGAGGTTCATGCAGGACAGAAAGCCAATTCGATGGGCCCGAACTCGTCGGTGTCTCACAGCCATGGCCACACTCTTGATTGCGGGTTGCAACGCGGAACCGGCGCCAACCGGTAGGGTCCTTGTGATTGCTGTGGACGGCGCTTCTACGCGACTGATCGCTCAGTTGATGGACGAAGGGCGCTTGCCGAATTTTTCGGCGCTCGCGCGCGTGGGTTCGTCGGGTGTTTCACGGCCCGAGTTACCACTGCTCTCGCCGCGAATCTGGACCGACGTCGTCACGGGAAAGCTTCCGGAGAGACACGGCATCCAAGGTTGGGTTCATCTAAGTCAAGACGGAACGCCTCATCTCTACTCAAGCCGCGATCGCACGGCCCATGCGCTCTGGAATATTCTCAGTGATGCCGGACTCAAAGTGGGGGTTGTGAATTGGTTAATGACTCATCCGCCAGAAGTCGTGAACGGCATCATGGTCAGTGACCATGCGGCCGATGGTATGATGGAAGACAAGCGCGCTTTGGCGCAGACTTTTGCTGACAAAATCGACGGAACCCAAGGTGAGGTTCGGGTTGATTCGCCGACGGGTAGTTTTGTCTCACCTTCCACATTTCGCAGCCAAGTTGAGGCAGAGCGCTCCGCGCCTCCCTTCACCGAGATCTCGAACCCATTTGCCGATCTTCAAGATTGGCCACGCTTTGGGTTTCTGGGCGACTTCATGCGCCAGGTCTACGACAATGACGATTTCGCAGCCTCGGTGGCGCTTCGCATCGAGAGTGAGATTCAACCGGATTTGCTTCTGGTCTACCTGCCCGGTGTCGATCGGATTTCACATTTCTTGTGGGACGCAGTCGAGCCCATCGAAACGATTCCCGAAGCCTTACGTCGCCCGCCCGAAGTGGTGGTGAAGCACGCACGGGCATTAATTGCGTACTACGAGTACGTCGACCAGGTGATCGGGAGGCTGGTTCAGAACAGAAGCCCAGAAGACCTTGTGATCGTAATGTCCGATCACGGATTTGAGATCGACCCCAAAAGCGATGTGCTCCGAGGCGTGCACGATTCTCCAGCAGCGCGCGACGGAATCCTCTTTATGCGCGGCCGTGGGGTTCCGAAGGGACGCTCCGACTTGGTGATGAATATGGTCGACGTCGCCCCAACGATCCTCGCCTGGCTCGGCATGCCGCCAGCTACAGACATGGATGGCGTGCCGGCAGTCTTCATGGAGACCGACACTCCAACTCCGATCGCGAGTTACGACACGACGCCCATTGAATACCTGGGTGAAAAAGACGAAGCGGTGGAGCGACGGATCATCGATGACCTAAAGGCGCTCGGGTACGTAGAATAAGCGAAGTGGGGGCGCCTGTACTTCAAATAAGAACGGAGTGTTCCGGTGCAATAGTAAGTTCGCCTTTCGAATCATGATTTGGCGGGCATGTCACCGGCAACGTGGAGAGGAGAGAGTCTTTCTCTGGCACACGAATCAACAATGGAGCGACCGTTTTAAGTGACATCTCCGTATGTTCCAGTAATTAGTCGCACCGGCTGGGATCAAACAACGAACACGTGAGGAACGAACAACCGATGAGGAAACTCCTTCTCCCTCTCCTGATCTTCATGGCGCTCGGGCACGCGAACATCGTCGAGGCGCAAACCAACGCGTCAAGACCCAACATTCTGTTCATCGTCGGTGACGACATCGGCTTCGGCGATCTCGGAATCAGTGGCTCGGTGACGCAAACTCCCAACCTTGACCGCTTGGCGAAGCGAGGCACCTTTTTCACCAACTTCCACGTGTCGCCGGTCTGCTCGGTGTCGCGCTCCATGATGCTGACCGGAAACAACCCGATTGAGGTGGGACTGGCCGCCTTCGACTACGCCATCTATCCGCCCGCCGAGGGAAAGCCCGGCTACGAGGCGCATCTCACCCGCACCACGGCGACCATCGCCGAGATCCTCCAGAATGCCGGCTACCGCACCTACACAGTGGGCAAGTGGCACCTGGGTGGACCCGGTCACGGAGGCGAGGGCCCGGAGCAATGGGGCTTTGATCGCAGCTATGGGATCTACACCGGGGGCGCGAACCATTGGAATCAAGACCCCTTTCACATCAATACTCGCGATCCGGAAGTGATGGCGCAGATAAGGAGAGGCGAAATTCCGCAGGAGCCATATCACGAAGACGGAAAGCCTGCGAAGCGCCCGATGGGCATCTACTCGGATGATCTCTGGACTTCCAAACTGATGGAATACCTCGAGGAAGGGCGAGAGACCGGCAAGCCGTTCTTCGCCTTCGTGGCCTACACGACGGCGCACGTCCCGCTTCAGGCGCCTGACTTTCTGATTGACAAGTACTACGAGCGCTATCTCGAACTTGGCTTCGAGGGTCTTCATCGGGCCCGCTTCGAATCTCAGAAGAAGATGGGCATCATCCCGCCGGACGCGGCCTATCCCGAGCGCGCATCGAACCCGCTTCTCCGCGCCTGGTCGGAAATGGATGATCAAGAGAAGCGATTGCAAGCGCGGACGATGGCGACCTACTCGGCCATGATGGAGTCGCAGGACTACCACATCGGCATGCTTCTTAACTACTTGAAGGAGACCGGCCAACTCGACAACACGCTCATCATCTACGCGCCGGACAACGGACCCGAGGGAACGGACTTTCGCGGTGAGTTGAGCAACGCTGCCTTTACCAAGTGGGCGAGGGCGACGTTCAGCCAGAAGTTCGATGACATCGGCCGAGGCAACAGCATGGTCTTCCTCGGCACCGACTGGGCGGGAGCCGCCAACGGCAGCCTGCAGTGGTGGAAATGGTTCATCGGCGAGGGCGGCATCCGCGTGCCGCTCATCGTGGTGCCGCCGAAGAACACGGAATTCCATCGATCGGGAGAGGGGACCGATGCGTATGCATATGTCAAGGAACTGCCGATGACCATCCTCGACTATGCCGGGGTCGACCACCCGCAGACCGAGTTCAAGGGTCGCACGATCACCCCGCCATCCGGAGTCTCCCTTCGACCTTTCCTCGCGGGAGAAGAGCCCAGTCCACGAACCGAAGAGGAGTGGGTGGCGTTCGAGCTGTTCGGCAATGCCTACGTCGTGGCCGGCGACTACAAGGCTATGCGAGTACGTCCCGGTATGTACGGTGATGGCAAGTGGCATCTCTACGACATCAAGAAGGACCCGGGCGAGACTCGTCCGCTCGAGGCCGACCAGCCGGAACGGCTCAAGAAGATGATCGCCACCTATGAGCGATACGCCAAGGAAAAAGGAATCGTTCCGGTGGCCGATGACTGGAACCCGTGGCACGACACGTGATGAACGAAACCAAGCAGCCCACACCCGAGGAAGCCAAGAAAACGAATAAACCCCGAGTCAGCGTGTGCTTGAGCCCGAAGAGCCACCCGATAGAGCTCTAACTCGAACTAGGTTCATTAACGGCCTCTCGCGGATTTTCTGAGACCCATGGGCCTATCGTGGCTGCTCCTTATTTGAACGCTTCACTTTGGAAGAACGCGGAATGCCACGAGATAAAAAGGGCCCCTGGCCGGGTCATCGCGCACCGAACTGCACGGTCAAGGACTCTGTCGTCGCGGCCATGGAATCAGCGCCGGCGTTCGCGCCGCGTAGTCCTTGAAGCCCGCGCGACGTTCGCCGCTGCGCTCGTCGAGTGTCGGGATGCTGAAGCTCACGAACATCACCGTGATCGTAAGGGCGCCGATCCCCGTCCACCAGGCGGATGGCGTGGCCGCCAGGGCGAAGAGCCAGAGCGAGACCCAAAAGCCGATCTCGCCGAAGTAGTTGGGATGGCGTGAAAGGCGCCAGAGCCCGCGATCCATCACTTCACCCGGTGCTTTTCGCTCGGCGAAGATCTTCATCTGTTCGTCCGCGACGAGCTCGATGGTCGTTGCTCCAACGCCGACGATGAGCGCAATGGCGTCGAGCACGCCCAGCCCCGGCTCGCCCTGGGTCATGGCCGCATGGAGAGGCAGGAGTCCGAGGTAGACGAGGAAGGTTTGCGAGATCACGACGGCAATCAGCCGCACGGCCCAGACCGGAAGCGGCCAGCGAGACGCTAGCAAGCCGAATCGCCAGTCTTCATGGTGGAGGCCTGGCCAGTCGCGCCACCAGTTCAGTGTGAGCCTTGTACCCCAGAACCCTGTCACGACGAGTACGGCCGTCTGCCGCGCATTGAGGGGGCCGTCTTCCCCCACGCTGAAGGCCATGGAGAGAGCCGCCAGTGGAGGCATCACGCTCCACCACGCATCGAAGACGGAGCCATTGTCCAGCTTCAGAATGAATGCGAAGGCGACTCCCGCCGAGACGGCGAGGCCGGCTCCCAGAGCGATTTGAGGAGAAGCGGGCCAGAACCACCAACTGGCTAGGGCGGAGGGAATGATCAACGCGTAGGCACGGAGGATGGTGCGGCGCGAGGCCTTCAGGTCGGAGCTTTCAGTCATAGTCGGGGGCGCCTCCAATCGTGCAGCCGTCGATGCAGTCTGAAGGGAATTCACGGCTGTTAAGGATTCTCTGCTGACCCAGGAATGTACACGGAAACCGGTTGAATTGGCCAAGCTGATCGTACACCCAGCGAATATTCGTGCCCTTGTGAATCGCGAATTCCCCCACTCGTTCATCGATTTTTTCGTGTGGATAGCCTTAACGCACTTGGAGAGAGAAAAGTGATTGACACTAGTAATTTTGATGAAGCAACAATAGGCTGGCCACCATTTCCGGGTCCTGATGGAAGCTCTGCTCACCCGATTGCGTGCTCCATCTTGAACGTCGATGACGATGTGTTGATTCTCTTCAGCTTGAGACCCTACTCAGCTGACGACCCGATCTATGAAATTCTCGATGACTCCTAAGAGGTAGCCTTCGTAATGACCTCTGAAGGATTGAAAGAACCCTACGAGGCTCGGGGTGCCTAGCCAGCTGACCTCCCTGGTCAGGAGGGCCTATACTTGGACTCGAAATCAGCCGAAGGGACCATCGGCTAGTGTTAAAACGAAGAGTGAAAAGCATGCGAGGGGGGGCTTCAGGCCATGAAAACAGGGAAGAGGGCGCAATTTGTGCAGATTCTAGAAACGATCGACGGGAGCGCCCGGTTGGCGAGCTTTCATTTTTGGCGCGTTTCTATGGTCTTGCTGCCGTTGGCCTTTTCGGTTGGCTGCTCGGTCCTCGGCCTTTCGAACTCGGATCCAGAGGACACGACCACGACAAACGTGGCTCCGGCTCAAGAGAGCGAGGTGTCCCTTCTCTCGGCATTCTACGGGCTCGATGATGGATTGCCGCCATTGGCACGCTTCCTGGTGTGTGGGGGGTTGCCGGGAAGCGACGGCATGCCGGTGGTGTTTTCCCAAGAGATTGATCTTGAGACTATGCAGGCCGGCGACTTTCGGGTCGTGCTTGGAGACGATCGCGAGGGAGAGATCGTGTGTGTCACGCCCGCGCCTGCGAACGACACCGGAGAGCTTCGTACGATCTTGATGGTCGGAGAATTCGGCTCCGCCGCTGATCCACCGCTGCGTGTGGAGATCACCGGTAATCTTTTATCGATGGATCATCGCTTTAACTTTCGTGGCGATCAGGTTGACGTGACGCGACTGGAGGACGGACCCAGTCTGGTTCTCGCGGAGAGCGTGCCGGTGGAGGAGTGGGGGCTCGATCAGTCGGCCACACGCTTTCCATTCGGTGGCGGGAGCGGCTGCCCCGCTTCCACCCGCCAAGTCGTTCGTGTCGTCTGGAACGGCGGCGTCACCAAGCCGGGCGGCGACGAGATCGACGACGTCGAACGCAGCGCGTACCGGGTGCTGGTTGAAGATGAGGCCGGCGAAGCGAGGGAGGTCTCACCTTTTGCCATCGGGGACCTTGGCGATGGCGATAATAATCACGAGCTCTGCCTTGACACAGAAGACCCGGCACTTCGTGTCGCGTTTCCAGGCGGACTCGTGACGGATCCTCGAGAAGATCTCAATCTGGAAACGGCGGTCACGGTCACGCGCTGATCTTTGATGTGGCTACTTTTTGATTGCTTCTCGCCTCGCGTCTGATCTTGTGGCGTTCGGTGTGGGTAAAGCGTCTCTCTCACGGGCTGCATGGCTTTTCAACCGGGATCCCGACGGACGAGGGCGAGGGGAACGCGATCTTTCAGGTTCTGGTCCAAGACGCCAACGGCCAGGTGCATGGACCCACTTTATTGTGACGCTGCGGGCATGGTGGTTGTCTCCGAACCGAAAACAGTCACCTTGTTCGGCCTCGGCCTTGTCGGGCCCTGCGATGAGGCGGCGATACGCGGTCTGAGAGCATTTTTAGATAGGATGCGCGCACCTCATATACGGGCCTCTCGGTCTGTGAGAGAATGCGAACTCACGCTTGGACTCGGAGATGCTTTCATGCAGGTACTTTTTTCCTTCTCGGTTCTACTCTTCTCGGCTTTTCTTGTTTTAGCCTCACCGGCGTTCTCAGCCGGAGGCAGCGCGCCGGGCGCGGAAGGCATTTCTCCGCGTTGCGAAGCGGCCATCGACAAGGCGGCGGGGAACTACAGTCGGTGCCTCTTGAAAGCAACGGCCATGTACGGAAAGCAGGGTCAACGGGGGAAGAAGTTCTTAGCCAAGCAGGAGAGATGCGAGATCAACTTCAACAGGCGGGTGGGTCTGGCTCAGGATCGGTATGGGGAAGACCAATGTACCCCTTACATGAGTGAAGTCTTGAATCGCACGCGTGCGTATGTAGAGAGTGTGGCTGTGGAAGCTCGCGGTCTTCAGGCGGAGTCGGTCTTGTTTGTGCAGTACAGCCTCGGGGCTACGCTTTCAGGGGACACGTTGACGTTGACGGGGGTGAGTGCCCAGACGGGCTGGTTCACGGATCGGCCATACCGAAAAGCGGGGCAGATCCCTACCCAGGAGTTCCTCTCCCAATGGGAGGAAGGCGAGAACTCTTTTGCCGAGGATCCGCCGAATGCCGACTTCACCTGCACCGCGAGTGGCGAGGTCGTCAACTATGCCTTGGAACTTATTGAGCCTAGACGTGTCGGCGACGAACTCGTTTATGCCGTCGGTTTGCTTGACGATTCCGTGTCACCGAGCGGGCCCGTGTCCTGCTCTGGTGCACACCTGTTCATCGATCCGCTGATGCAACAACAATTCTGAGCAAACCTGGTTCCACAGAAGGCACCCAGGTTCGCCCGCTGAGTCGGTGAATTTGCCGAGATCTGATGGGCATCATGGAGGCTCGGAGGACTGAGCCCCTCTGCTTCTGCTCTCTTGAGACTCGGCTCCTTATCCGGCTCACGTTTTCTGGGTCCGGTGCGGTTCCTGTTTCCGAAGGGAAGATCCAGCATGGGAATTTAGGTCAGTGGCCCTCTGATCGTGCCTTGAGGCGGATGTCCACAGAGGTCGCGGTCGTGCCGAATTTCTCTATGATCGACCTTGCCGCACAGCTGGAAAGAACGGGGTGTGGAAGGGAAGTTTGGATGAGTAGGCGTTTGCAAGAGAAGAATTTAGTGGGCTATCGCTCCCGATTGACGGCCACTGCAGGCGAAGCGGTGGACTTTATGGTTCACTCGGATCGCGGCGAAGCCTTTGAGGCCGATTTGGTTCGGATCATCCATGGCGAGGCCAATGCAACTCGCGGGCCGGGGTTAGTGGTGGAAGAGTTGTCCGCTCCTTTTTCAGGCCAGTATCCCGGTGTTAGGCAGGACCTGCGCATCGGTTCTTTCTTGAGGGCTGAAATCCCGGAAGCCGAGCCGGTCAAGGCTCTGACTTTCGTGGTCGCGATTTTTCCTACGCTGTTGCTGGAGCGTGATCAAACCGTGGCCGACCTCACTCGACCGGATGGCAGCCGTCTTGCGTGCTTGAGGCTCAATGGGCAGGCGCGTATCGAGGTGGAGATCAACGGAAAGCGATGCGCCCTTGAGCGATCGATTCCGCTTCATCGGTGGAGCCTGGTTGGCTTTTCGTTGGATGAGGGCGTGGCGGTTCTTTTCCAAAGCCCGCAGTCCCAGGGCGTCTCGGACCAGGCGTCATCCTATGCCTGTCACACTCACTGGGACCCGGGCGAAGTGCCTTCGAAGAATTGCACCACTCTGACTTTGGCATCCTCTTTCGAACAACCCGCTGCACCGGAGCAGACCTTCAATGGACGCCTAGAATCCCCGAGACTCGTCGCACGCGCTTTGGGTCTCGAGGAGTCCGAGGCTGTCTTTCGAGCTCAGAGGCCCGAGTCCGTCCATGTGCCGGTTCTTGGATTCTGGGATTTTTCGGATGAGATGGGCCGTTCCACCGTGCGGGATCTGGGGCCGCGAAAAGCGCACGCTCGTTTGTGGAACCTGCCTACGCGGGCCGTACGCGGCTTTCGTTGGTCGGGGGAGTGCCATGATTGGAGACAGGCTCCGGAGGAATACGGTGCGATTCATTTCCATGAAGACGATGTCTACGACATGGGCTGGCCTGCTTCCTTTTCCTATGAGATTCCGAAGGATCTAAGAAGCGGCGCCTATGCGGCGCGGTTGCGAAGGGGAGAGGAAGTCGAGTACGTCACGTTTTTTGTGACGCCCGCCCCGGGTCGGAATCGTGGGAAGAAGCCTCCCATCGCCCTGATCATGCCGACGGTTTCCTATCTGGCGTATGCGAACGAGCGCATCTATATCCTGGGTCCCCAGCAACTCTATGATGTGACACCCCCGACTTTTCCGGAGGCGCTCTTTCATGAAGACCGGAATGCCTTCGGATGCTCGCAGTACGAAGTCCACCCGGACGGGTCGGGGATTCATTTCAGTTCATGGTTGCGTCCGACCTGGAATATCGGCCCCAATTCTCGCGCGTGGGGTTTTTCGGCGGACACGAATCTCATTCATTGGTTGGAGACTCGGGGGTACGAATACGACGTGGTGACCGATCACGATCTTCACACGCGGGGTGCGAAAGCGGTGGAGGGCTACCGCGTCCTCATGACCGGGACCCATCCCGAGTACTGCACATCCCAGATGTATGATGCGTACGAGGGCTTCCTCGGGTCCGGCGGTCGACTGATGTACATGGGGGGCAATGGTTTCTATTGGAAGACGGCGCTCGGCTCGGATTGGCCCGCGGCCACCGAATTGCGCAGGGCGGAAGACGGAACCCGAAGCTGGGCCTCTGACCCCGGTGAGTACCATCACGCCTTTGATGGCGGGCTGGGAGGACTCTGGCGGAGGCAAGGGCGGGCTCCGAACCGTCTCGTGGGGGCGGGCTTCGTCGCTCAGGGCTTTTTTCGTCACAAACCCTATACGAGGACGGATGACAGTCGGGATCCCAGGGCCCAGTTCATTTTCGAGGGCGTTGCGAATGAGGTCATTGGAGACTTTGGTCGGCGCCAGCGCGGGGCCGTGGGTGAGGAAATCGACGCCTATGACACGGCGCTTGGCTCTCCCATTCACGCGTTGACCGTGGCCACCGCCAGCGAGTTCGAATCCGACATGCTTCTGGCCAAGGAAGAGATGCTGGTGCATGTGCCCGTGGAGAAGCAGCCCTCCATTCGGGCCGATCTGGTCTTTTTCGAAACCGCAGCGGGTGGGGCGGTCTTGTCCGTGAGTTCCATTGCTTGGTCGGGTGCCCTGGAGCATCACGACTACGACAATGATGTGGCTCGTATCAGCGAGAACGTCCTGAATCGGTTCATCCACCCAGAGCCCTTCGTGATGCCGGCTCTTTCGGAACCTGAGGTCCCTTCGGTTCCGTCTTCGCGCCTAGACAAAGCGCGGCTTCAGGGCTGATCGGACGATTCGTTCAAATCCGTACGACAGGGGAGGCGCGTGCTCTCTCTTGCTGCGTATCTGGGGGCGACGACTTTACGGGGGGAACCGCGCCCTGACCTAGAGACGCGCCTTACGATTCATCGACAGCCTCAAGCTAGAATACGACTTTTTTGAGTTCTGAGCAGAATGAGGATATGAGTTGCGTCCCGCACCCAATGTAGACTCTGCTCTCTTGATGTGACCTTCGTACATGTGGGTATAGCTATTGAATGTGCCACTGATTGCACACTTCATTGTGTTGACAATCACTTCTACGACGTGGTCGAGTTTTGGGGTCGATTTTATTCATCTTTTATGAGACGCTCTTAGAGGTTTTTTTCTTGAGTCTTCCTAGGAGTGTGTATTTCATGCGTGGTCGACCGCTGTCTCTGCTTTGGCTCCCGTATTTTTTCTTTGTTTCGATTTTGATAACGCTTCCGGCTTTCGCGGGCACGTGGGGCGAGGACTGGGGGGAGATGACCTGGGGTGAGGCGATTGCGGCGGTGCCGCTGTCAGGCCAGTTGGGTGTATTGGCTCTTGTGCTCGGCCTTCTGGGGGTGGTGCTCTGGGCGTTTCGCGCACGGGTGGCGGCAGGGGCTTTGCTGCTGGCTTTGATGGGGAGTGGTGCGAACTTCGCCGAGGCCCAGATGACGATTCCGAATACGTTTACGGACGGTGACGTAGCCGACGCGGGAGCCATGAATGAGAACTTCCAAGCCGTGCAAGACGGACTGAACCTTGCGCTCACCTCGGATAGCGTGACGGGCCTCCATCAGTTTGAAAACGGCACAGCGGCCGATGCGGGCGAAGTCAATGCAAACTTCGCAGCCCTCCTTGAAGGGGTGAATACGGCCCTTTCCAATCGGGAGACCGATTGCGTGGCGGCCAGTGGCACTTGGGACGCGGGCACGAGTACCTGCACGGCCGCTTCAAGCTACAACTGCTTCGTCGGAGGGTACTGCTCGGCGGCCGCCGTTGAATTCCCACCGGAGACCTCTGGATATATCAATAAATTCGGAGCGGATACACAGACCACCGAGCCTGCTTTGAGTGCCGGATGTAATGTCTCGACGGGCAACGAGATCTGGAATGCGGGCATAGGTGACTTCGAAATAGCCGACTTTCCGTACATTGATATACCCAATGGCATAACCTACGGCTTGTCCATGTGCCAGTAGCTAGGCAGACCAGCCTAGCTCCGTTCGTGTGGGCGGTGATCTGACCCCTCTCGTGAGGCAGAGCGGCGCGATCGAAGAGCGTGACCAGTGAGAGTGGCTTGGAGTTCATCGGCGGCTTGTTTCATTTGGCTTTCCCAGCGCAGCTGGATGGCTTCGCCTTGTGCGGTGGCGATCTCATGGCGGCTGAGAGCGGGATAGAGGCGATCCACAAGCATCTTCCGACTCGGGATGCA
>NZHD01000095.1 GCA_002691205.1 Deltaproteobacteria bacterium | reverse complement strand
GGAAGCGCTTTACACGCAGGAACCGCAGGAGAGTGGCAGATTCAAATGGCCGAAGGCCTACCGGGTGACTCGGTGCTGGCCTATCTGCTGACGCCCAGAACAGGATTCGCACCCGTTCAGGAGGGTGACCTTGTCTCGCTTGATTCAGGATCGATCCTTGTGGATCACCTCTCCGGTGTACTCAGCGAATCCGGACGGAGCTTACGTGTTCAGGTGGGCTATGAGGAGAGCTTGAGTCGCCAGTCCATCGACACGTCGGGGACCATTAAAATTGCACAGACCGTTTCGGGTGTCTTCTTTCAAGGCAGCCACAGCGTCACCGATCAGGCCGGAAACACCGGCCCGAGCGATCGCCTCGCCTTCGCTTCCAACCCCATCACGCTGACGCCGCGTGGCGGCTGTTCCGGTTTTCCGGATGGCGGTCTCTTCTTCCGCAGTCGAAACTGCACCAGCAGCGATGACTTCCAGTTCAATAGCGGAGAGGATCACATCCGGGTGATCGTCGAAGGGGCTGGCCTACGCGATTTCCTTGACCAACCCGGCACAGGTATTTCCCTCAATCAGAATTTCAGCTGCGCCCCCGAAACCGAACTCGATTTTACGAGTCACCTAACCCCCTTCGTTTACTCCAGTCAGGCTTCGCTTTCCTTTCAAACGCCAGAGAGCGACGAGGCCAGTTTTCGCGTCTGCCTACTGAGCAGTGACCTGAGCTTGATCCCGCCCCAGGAAATTGCGATCCGAGTTTCCGTTGACTTCGAGGCCTGGCAACTTGCGGATACTGAAGTTCAATCCGCTCGATTCAGCATTATCCCTCGCTGCTTCGGTGATCTTAACGGCGATTACCGGGTCAACAACGCTGATGCCCTCCTGCTGAAGAGCTGCTTTCCATGTGAGGGTCCGGATTGCGACCGACGCTGCGACTCTGACCTCGATGGCAGCGTAAACAATCGGGACTGGCTCGAGTTCTATCGAAACTTTGGGCAGGTTTGCGAGGGACCGAAGTCCAACCCCTATAACTACCCTTATCTCGCTAACTATTTGATGATCTTTCGGGAGCCGGCGGGGATTGTTCTACTCGCCTCTTTCTCTGTGGCCGGTTTTTCAATCTTCGCACAATTCCTTATCCGACGGCGGGAACGTGACGAGCCCCATACCCATCCGGGCGCTGAGTGAGACCAGCAGCAAAAAGAAAATGAGGACCCAGTCCTTGAGAAAAGTCAGATCGCTTACTCCCATGACTAGGAACCCAAGCCATGTCGCGACTAGGGCTCCGGCGTAGAGTTTCTGTCCATCGGAAGAAGCTCGAAGCCATGTCCGGAAGGCAAGCCACAAGGCCGTGCCGCTGAGCAAAAGAAAAGTCGCGAGCCCCAGGATTCCTCGCTCCGCCAAGGCTTCCAGATAGAGACTATGTGCCCAAGGGATGAAAGCATCCTCAGGCTGGTACCCGTCTGGAAGCTCCGCGCGTTCTAAGAAAATGTGGTAGAGATCGCCGTACACAAAAGGACCCTTTCCCACCCAAGGTGATTCAAGAAACATCTCCCATGCCGCAATCCAGATTCCGACTCGCCCCTCAGCTTGCAGTCGAGTCACGCTGATCTTGGAAAGTCGGTCTGTGACACTATCCAAACCGAAGAAAGCGGCGAGCCCGATGGCCGCTATTCCTACCAGTAAGAAAACGAGAACCCAACGCCTCCGATTCGACAGAACCAACGTCACGCCGAGCACTACGACAAGGCCGAGAAGCGCGTTGCGACTTTGACTGACAGCGAGGGTAAACAGGCTCAAGATTGCAATGACCGCTGTCCCCAAAAAGAGCCAGATTCTTCTCTGCTGGGCGACTGCCGCCAATGCGAGAGGTAAGCAAAGCGGGACGAGTACCAGATCGTTTGGATGCGGGAGTCCCGCTGCGACCCGTGTTCCGTACAGAGGCTCTCCCAGAAATAGAGTGTGGCCTGTATAGGCTTGGTAGGTCCCATTGACCCCTAGCGCCGCCAGAATTGCCAGGAAAACGAACGAGAGGCGTAACAAGGAGGCTTGAGATTGAAAGGCATCTTGGAAGGCGATGAGAAGCAGGAGTCCAATGGGAAGGAAGTAGGCCCGCTCTAGGCTGAGTTCCCACAGGTCGGACATCCAGATGGAGACCGCAAAAGAGAGAAAGAATAAAAGCCCGAGGCCAATCAGGTTTGTGCCTGGGACAAACTCACTTGAGGAATAGACTGCGATTCGCAGAGTCACGATTCCGACGAGGATGGTCGCCAGGGGCAATGCCTGGGCTTCAGCCGAAAAGATATCTGAGAAGGGGATCAGAAGAAGATAGAGCAGAACCCCGAACTCAATGGCGTAGTGGCTCCAGTCTTTCATATTTAGAGCCTACCTGACTGTCTAAAGAGATTGAAGACACGTCCGGAAACGACAGAGACTCCGAGAGAGGAAAGAAAAGACCGCCTTCCAAACAGAGCCTCTCGCTCGGCGCTCACCCAGCGGAAGACTGGCGTCTTGAGCGCAGTCCAAGAAGGGCCATGCCCATGGAGACTAGAACAAAGGTGCCCGGCTCTGGTACGACTTCAAGGCTGCCATTCGTAAAGAACGCCGGACCATCATCTATACTGTTGCCGTCGAAAAGTACATTATCGCCAGTGCCGGTGAAGTGGCCCAGGGTGAGGCTATATGTGCCCGGGGTGAGACCGACGAATTCGATGGTCCCCAGCAGGATGTTGTCGCCGTAAGGACCGCTACTCATAAAGAAGCGGTTTGCACTCAGGCCCACATCACCTGGATCGTTTTTAGAGGAATCAATCCCCGTCGACTGCCAAAGGGCGCCAAAATCATGCGTTGTTGCATTAAGGCCAGCAGAGTCGTACGCGATATCGAATCCGAAGGAGAAAAGGCCTTTGCTATCGGTCCCAATTGGCACATCGGAGAGCAGTACGTTGATGGTCACGCTTTCGCCCTGTTGTACCTGCCCACCCGAACCCGATCCTCCGATATCCATGAACATGAGAGGAAGAGCCGACGCTTGAGTGGAGATTGAGATCAGGATTAAGAGAAAGGCCGGAAAAAAAACACGTCGTATAGATTGGGAAGGCATGGGGGAGTCAGCTCCTAAAATGGGCGCGATGTCTAGTGTCACGCGGCTGAAGATTTAGCTCTCCCAGTGATAGGTGGTTCGAATACCCTCCGCGTGTCAAAAAAAAATAAAAAAATGCTGTCTTGAATGCGCCTAGCCCCGGAGGGTAGTTGGTTACGGAGCGCAGAGCCCCAAATTTGCACCTGCTCCCCGATCGCTCGGTTCTCATTGACCTCGTCTTTCGACCAAGCTGAAATTTGATTCAAAGATCCACAGGCTCCAATTCCGTAGCCACCTTTGCCCTGTTTGGATTGGTTGCCGTAAAAAGCGTCTTTTTGATGTCTCGCTAAAACAGCTCGACGCAGTCTTGTGTCAAGATCACTTGAATAAAACAAGCCAGACTAAAATCGAGTGAAGTGAAAAAAACAGAAGAGAGCTCAGGCGGGGGCCGGAAATCAGGGTCGGGGCGATTTGGATGGAATGGTTTATCTTCTTGGCGGTTCAAGGCTTACGTCCTCAGAGTCGCTGAAAAAGACGAGAGAGAGAGAGTATGTCCGCATCGCCACAGACCGACGTCAGACCCGGCCCATTGCCCCCGGGCCCTCGCTGGGCTCCCCTTCAGACGGCCCTCTATATGAGAGACCCGCGCGGCTATATCCAAAAACTGCGTGAAAGGTACGGGGACGTGGTGACCATGCCTACGATGAATGGCCGGCTCATTTTGTCCATGACCTCTGAAGGCGCTAGAGAGATCCTGGCGACTCCCATGGAGCGATTCGGCGAGGCCTTTGGGGCAGAGACCCTGTCGCCTGTACTGGGAGAAGGTTCGCTGCTCCTGCTCACGGGACGCCGCCACCGAGCCGAGCGAAAGCTGCTCTCGCCCACCTTTCACGGCAACCGAATGCGTACGCTCTCCGGGGCTATGGAATCCGCCACCCTCGACCGCATGCAAACCTGGAAGTCTGGAGAAAAGATCAACCTCCTTGAAGAGATGCAAGTCATTTCACTGGACGTCATCATTCGAGCCGTCCTGGGCATCCAAGACCCAGAACTGAGCGGCCGTTTCCGGATCGCGATCCGCGAGGCCATTCAAGACGCCAACCCCGTGCTCTTCTTTTTTAAGGCCGCGCAGCATGGGTTCGGGGGCGTGGGGCCCTGGGCCCGTTTCCTGAAGAAGCGCGATCGGCTTCATGGCTTGATGGACGAGCAGATTCGAATCTCCCGCCTCGACGCCGACGATGAAGATCCGTATATCCTGTCTCGATTGGTTCAGGCCTCTGGGGAAGCGGGTGAGCCCCTCTCGAATGCTCAAATTCGCGACCACCTGCTGACGTTGTTGGTCGCGGGCCATGAAACCACGGCGTCTGCCCTGGCTTGGACATTCTACGAATTGAGCCGAAACCCCGATGTTCAGTCATGGCTCCTCGACGAGATGAAAGAGCCGTCCGCCGGTCCCGAGAAGAGCGCTCGAATCTCTGTGCTCGAAGCGACCGCGCGTGAAAGCCTGCGCCTGCACCCGATCATTGGCGAGTTTTTTCGACCGGTGCGTGAGAGCATGTCCTTTCAAGGGTTCACCGTTCCCGAAGGTGCGATCCTGTCGGCGACGGCGCTTGAGATCCACAAGGACGAGTCTCTCTATCCCGAGCCGGAGGTGTTTCGGCCGAGTCGATTTCTTGAACGGAGCTTTGCCCCGCACGAATTCGTCTCTTTTGGGGGCGGACACCGTCATTGCCTGGGGTCCGCATTCGCTCTCGCCGAAATGAACATCGTCATGGGCACTCTTCTGCCTGAGCTCGACTTTGAGTTAGTCTCGCCTGATCCGGTGAGCATTCAGCTGCGTAACGTCACACTCGCTCCCGCCGGCGGGATCGATGTCATCGTTCATAAGCGCTGATCGCCGGGGCGCGCCTGCCTTTTCGGAGACGTTTGACTCTTTAAGCCACTCCACGCATCCTACTGGCATAGGATATTTGCCTACAGCATAAAGGGGAAGACTGTATGAAGACTCTAGGACTCGCACTTATAGCCATGGTTTTTCTTATGGGCTGTTCAGACGACCACAACAGTGGAAGCAATGGAGGAGGCGATGATTTTGTGGGCGTCCCCCAAGAATGCAAGGGTGAATTATGCACGGAGGGCTACTTGCTCTATTCGAATCTGAACGCCGAGGCGCAATGGTCTTGCTCGGATCCGGGTATCCAAACTTCAACCTGCTACTGCGCCAACCCGGAGACGCAGCGGATTGGGGTAAACACCGAGGAATCTTTTCCCATTACGAATGGCGTTGGGGTTCAGGGCCCCATCACCATGACGATTCCCTCTCTGACTGCGGGCACATTGGAGGTCAGCCAGATCACGTTGACTCTACCCACGACCCCGCCGACAAGCGAAACGTGCGTGCCCGTCTCGGGAGCCACAGTTAACTACACTCGCTCGCAGTCGAGTCCCTGAACAGCGAAAGTGAACCGGTTCTCCGCAGGGCTCACGGCGGGGCTGGGGCGCAAGAAATGGCTCAACATTGATGAGCTGATACTTTCTCGAGCCGGGAGATCCTGGTGAGAGGTCAGGGCTCTTTGATCGAGACGACACCATCGCAGCGGGCGGCCGCACCGCACTGCAATGGGGTGCAGGCGGTGATCGTTCCGTCCTTGTCGCGGAGAATGACGACGACGCGGTGATTCTTGCCCCTCGGTCTGGCCTTGGCCCTGACCCCCCTACTTGAATGACACCAAGTTTTTTAAAACGGTTCAGATCTTTTCAGTTTTAATTTTTTTAAAAGCACTCGGGCTTTGACGAGATTTAGAAAGTGATGGATTCGCCCGCGAAGGACTCGCTTTGGGGTTCCTCGCCCAAGAAGTTGAGACATTCGGCCTCGGCGCGTTTTCGATTTTCAGTCAGCTGACTGATATCGAAGTGCTCGTCGATGGATTCGAGCTGACCCACGAGAGGCCCCGGTGCGATGATCTTTACATGTATATCCGTCTCGTTTTCCGAGAACCGAAAAAAATCTGGATGAATGTCGGGGTACGAGAAGGCAATGATCTCGCTGCCGACGCCCTCTTGGGGATAGACATAAATGACAAGGGAGATCGTGTGTCGAATCACGCCCATGTCGAACTGGAGGGTCGCTTCAGTGAGGTGAAGATCGTCAGAGGGAGAGCCGACCCTTAAAAAAAGAAAGAGCCGATCGTCTTGGCAACGAGGCGCATTCTTCATAAAAGCCAAGTGAAAAGGGCTCTCTTTTGAGGTGGGCGCAGAGTAGAAAAGGGGATCGGGGGCGTCGTCTGCGCGACTTTCTGGCGGGTTGTCTTCTTCTCTTCCCTCGTATGCATTTGCGTCCGCAACGAAAGAAAACCCAACACCGAGGATCAGGAGGGTAAGCACCGAGCTGAGGTATGGAGGGAGCCCGGTGCGAGGGCGTTGGGTTTTCATCCGGCGCGCTGAGCCTCTCTAGCTCTTTTTTTTGGGGGAGAAGAATGGACTGATTATGGAGAAATACGAAACACACGAACAGAAGAACATGAGCTAGAGAGGCTCGTCGAGCAGGACAAAGTCAAGTGGGTGACCGAATGGCGGGCCGAAGAGAAGCCCTGGGACGAAGGTTCTGAGTACTGACAGGCAAGGGAACCCACTCTTCATAGAACGTCGATGGAAACAAGGAGGCAAAGAAAGAGAAGAACAAGGAGGAAAAATAAGCCCGAATGGCTGCGGCCAAGTGCGTGTGACCATGTGGATTGTTTTCGCTCATACACAAGAGAGACCCCGTCTTGGCCCGAGGGGTTCACTCTTTTTTTTAGAAAACGGAAAATCGGCTGCGAAAAATTTTCTCGTTGGGATGGGGCATGGGGTGTCTCCTGTGGGAGAGAAGGTTTACCAGCCCCCAAGGGATCCGGGTTTAAGAAACGGGTGGGGGGCACTCCGACTCAAAACTTACGTATATATAGAGGCAAGACTCAGGAGACTGAGGCCCACGGCGAGGGCGCGCAAAGCCAGCACGATTCGGTGCGTTCGCAAAAGCAGACTTGTGTCGCATTGCGGCCGCTTGGGGGCAGGGGGTGTAATGTGCGTTGAAAGAAAGGTCCGTTTTGAGGAGCGCGGGAGTTTTAGTGTGAGTGATCTCAGTCGAACATCTTTATGGGGGCCCGGATTTCCGGCTTTGCTTTTGGTTTTGGGCTTTTGGTTGAGTCTGGTGTTTCTTGCGGGCGGAGTGGGTTTTCCTTTGGCGGCCTCTGCTCAATCCGCGGCACAGGAGAGAACCTTTGTGGTGGTGGTCTTCGACGGCTTTCCGCCCGCCTACGTCGATGGATTTCCGACGCCCGGGTTAGACCGGATGGCCAAGCAGGGCGTATCGGCTCGGGCCATGGACCCGGCCTTTCCTACGGTTTCATTAAGCGGCGGCGTGACCCTCTCCACCGGATGCTGGCCGGAGAACCACGGCGTGATCTCAAACCTGTTTATGGATCCCGAGCGGGGTCTTTACGATCACTCAAGTGACGCGGATTGGTTGATCGGGTGCGAACATCTCCATCAAGCCGCAGAGCGACAAGGGGTGCCCACGGCTGCGCTCGGCTGGTACGGCCGCTACTCGGCCACGCGCGGGGCACTCGCGAGCCAGGGGCCGCCGGGCGAAAAGAACTTCTTTGACTTTCCAGACGATGCGGGCCGACTCGGGCAGCTCGTCGATTTTATCGAACAGCCTCCTGAAAGCCGGCCGCGCTTGATCCTCGCTTATTTTAAGGGCCCCGATAAAGCCGGTCATACGTATGGGCTGGAAGCGGATGAGACCCGTCAGGCGGTCATGGAGGCGGATGCCATCGTGGTTGCTTTGCTCGACGCCATCGAGGCTCAACCCGATGGCGCTCAGATTCAGCTGTTGGTCACCACCGATCACGGGATGAAGCCGGTGGAAGAGCTGGTGAATATTCAGCGAATTCTAAGAAGGCAAGAAATCCCGGCCCGAGCGGTTTCGGCGGGCACGAGTTCGTTTCTTTACTTCGATGATCCCAGTGAGGCCGTTTTGTCCGAGGCGGTTCGTAAGCTTTCCGCCTATGACGCGTTTGAGGTGGTGCGCCGAGACGCTCAGCCCGAGGATTGGCACATCGGCACTGGCCCTCGAGTGGGCGAGCTGATTCTTTCGGCCAGGCCCCCTTATTTTATTGAGGATGCAGAGGCTTGGCCGGTTTGGGTCCGATGGCTCGCCTATGTGGGCCCTGACTTGTTGCCCTCCGGAGCGGTGTTATCGGCCACTCACGGCTATCCCACGGGCACTCCTGGAATCGAGGGGATCCTGTATGTGCGGGGCGATGCCTTCGCGCCCGGTCGTGAGATTGACCGAGTCCGTGCCGTGGATGTTCACCCGACGGTTCTGCATGTGCTTGGTCTTGAGCCCGGAAAACCAGTGGATGGCGTTGTCGATTCTCGATGGCTGCGCTGAGCGCCCTGGGTTCCAGTCGCGCTTATTCGTAGGTGCAGAAATAAGCGGTGTCGACTTTGACTTGCAGGTGAAAAATCTGATCGGCCGCCACGGTGAAAGCCGTTCCGGTGGAAAAGGTCTCCCATTCGTCGGCCCCGGGAAGCTTCACAGTGAGTGCGCCGGAGACCACAGTCATCACTTCTTTTTGACTCGTACTAAATTCGTATTCGCCCGGTGCCATGACGCCGACGGTGGCGGGCAGGGTAGCGGTCTGAAAAGCAATGGATTTCACGTGGCCATCAAAGTATTCGTTTACGGTAAGCATATTTTTCCTGACTTGATCGTGAGGCGATGATTCTCGCGAGTTCAATGGTATGTCGACTCAATCGAGCCAAACTCAAGATTGAGCGGGGCGGTAGCGAGGGTAGCGTTTGCGGTGGGTCTATGCTGTTGAGCGTGGAAGGGTTTTTGGGGAGCGGGGCGAAGGCTGGCCCTTTAAGACCTTTCGTCATTTGGGATGGCGTTCGGAGGCTTCATTCGGGGGTTTTGCGTGTGTCCATGAGTTCTGCTTTCGAGCCGATTTCTCCATAGACGACGGCGTTTTGTTCGTGCCTTTTTCCGGCAGCGATGCTTTCCTCGCGGGAGAGACCCAGCACAAGAAAGCTGTGCTCTGCTGGCCATCTCTCATCGGGTCCCCGACCTTGGCCAAAGAAATAGGGATGCCCCATTTTTTGAATCTCGTTTTCGAGGACGTGATTACGAAGCGTATTGAGGTCTGCATTCAAGGGCTGGGAGCCTGGGTTCCACGCGGTGATGAAACACCAAGTGTTTTTTTGTTCGGACTCAAGGAGACGATCCAGTTCCATGTGGGTTTGGTCGACGCGAAGCGCAAGTCTTCCCATGGAGGTCTCCGCCTCAAAGACGGTGGCTCGGTACGCGTTCCAGAGCGTCTTTTCAGTTTGGTTGTTTTCGAGATTATTTTTGGCTTCGGTCATTTTTTAGTTTTGTGTCTGAATCTTCTGGCCCCGGGCCGGGTTCACTTTTCTTCCGTAGGTGGAGAAGGTAGAGAAGGTAGAGCGTAGAGGTTTTGAAGCCGAAGTCCCCTCGTCCAATGAGAGGAGGGGTCTACATGAACAGAGTGCGTTCGACGAGCCACCAGGACCCGAGGAGGAGAAGAACGATGGAAAGGCTGATGGAGACGGATCGAAAACCCATGAGTCGCCAAAGCCAAGCCAGGAGGGGCACTAAGGTGGCCACGATGAGCAATTGTCCGATCTCGACACCGAGATTGAAGCCCAGCAAGGAGGACACCATGGCGCCTTCGGGCAGACCCATATCGCGGAGCACCGTGCTAAAGCCAAAGCCATGAACGAGACCGAAGAGGCCCGCCACCGCCCAGCGTCGTCGAGTGAGAGTGCGCCGCTCTTGCTCAGTTCGATTTGAGTCTTTGCGCAAGAGTGCGTAAAGGTTCTCGAGGCCCAGGTAGATGATGGAGGCGGCAATGATGCTCTCGGCCACCCAGGCGAGAGGACTATATATTCCAAGGGCTGAAATTCCGAGAGTCACTGAATGGCCCACAGTGAAGGCACTGACCACGGCAAGCAATGCCGTACCGCTCAGGCCGATGAGCAGCAGGGCGAGCAAGAAAAGCACATGGTCCAGCCCCGAAAGAATATGCACAGCGCCCAGCCATAGAAAATCAAGGGGACGAGGTGTGGCGATCTTGGTTTGATTCAGTTTCAGAGGCAGTGCGAGAGAACTCTCGGCCGCCGCGCGGGCGATGGGGACAACAGTCTCATTTTGGGTCAGAGAGAGAATGAGGCTGCCCTCTTGTTTAAGAATCGGAATGCTCATGAAATTTTCATGGGCTTCGTCGGGGGGCTGTCCTTGCGAGGGGAGCATGTAACGAAGAGTGAGTTCCTTGGGCACCGATTCTAGGCAGGCGTAATCCACCACATAGCGACGGGCATCGATATCGTGAAGCTGCCAAGCCCTAGGCGTGCCGACCATGGGGCACGGGCCAGACTCCGAGTGGAGTTGGTAACCCCGGGCCACGACCTCCGCGAAGTCCTGGGCTGAGTCGGAGGTCATGACGGATTGAACGAAGGCGTTTGGAAGGACTGTTTCTATGCGTAGGCCTTCTTGCGCTACGTGGAGGGTGGAGAGCGTCATGTCTTTTGGATGAGCGCCTGCGGCAGACACCATGAGAGCGCTCATGAGGCTCGCGAGTGCCACGCCGTTAAGACACCGGGCTTTGATCGCTTGCCGGATCATAAAAATCGAGACGATTCCCTTTTGGATGAAGGGCACGGGTCTAGATTAGCGCCTCTGAAAGAGCGATTGACGTATGAGCTCTTCGGTGGCTCGGGAGAGGCCCATTTTCTTGACTCCGCCGGGGCCATACTTATTCAGAATTCGAAGGATTTCTGATTCAGGGAGGTCACTTTCATCCGAGGCTCGTTCGAGGGCGTATCGCAAAATGAAAAGGTTCTGCTCCCGAATCGAAGCGAAGGGCGGGTCGGCTTGTTCGCAATTAGGAATATGTTTCGCTCCGTTCAGCGCAAAGTCATTCATGACGGCGGTGAGGTCCACGGTCAGGCTCGGAGCGGCTCGTGTTTCAAACTCTTCTGTAAAGGTAAGCTCAACCGGATTTCCAGTGAGAGGAATGGCGAGGCCGATGTGGACCGCGTCAAGGCGTGCCCAAGGGACCCGTGGGTCTTCAGGCAGAGTCACCCGAGGATCATGGATAAAGGCGGTGCTGAGCGTGTTTCCCCCATCATCTAAGAGCTCAATCTTCGAAGCGTTTACGGGGTTTCGAGTTTTGAGAGGCGGGCGGCAGTAAATGATCTGCACGTCTTCCCGCTGTTTCCATTCGCCGTTCTCGTAGACAATTTCGACGGTGATGACGGTGCCGAGGCTTTCGGGGTGAATTTCATGGCTTGAAGAATTAGGGGCGTCTTGAGCGGCGGCTTGACCTTGAATAAGTAGCCAACTTAGAGCGATGACCGAGAGGCCTCGAAAAGAAAGGGGCCAGAGGCCTCTTCTTTTTCTCAGAGAGCGGACGCTTTTGTTTCGCGGTGAGTAAGAAGATTTCATTTAATGGTTCCTGAACCACCAGCGGAGCCGCTCCACGGATTCGAGCGACCAAGGGTCGTTTTTCATTCCGGCCTTCATCACGGTGGTTCCGGTATGGGTCCCCCACCAACCCGTTTGTCGAGTCGTAAATTCGTAGCAATCGTCGGGCTCTCGCCCCTTGGTGACTTGCTCGACTCGGCAGGTGTTCTCCAGGTCAAAGATGTTGGGCTCGTCGTCGGCTTCAAAGTAATAAGTCTGGCCGTCGTACTCGTCGCCTAATTCAAAAATTGCGTGACTGAATTCATGTAGAAACGCTTGTGTATTGGTGGAGCCTTCGGCGGAGAAAAGGTTGAAGGAATCTGTGCAGTCCGTGAAGTTGTCAATATGAAGAATCCCGTTGTCATCAACAAAGCTGCCGGTTTCGCTGAGTGTGAGAGAGTGAGGGGTACCCGGGCATCCAGAGTCGGTGGTGGCGGAGCGCCGGTACGCGTAGATGTTGATGTCGTGCATACGCCCCCAGATCTCTTCCTTATCCATGAGAATGTCGTTTATTTTTGTAGAGAGATCGTCGGCGAAAAGCGCAATGCCGTTCGCAGCGCTTGTGGTGTTATAGTCGTCGGAGCGCTGAAAGAGAACATTGGTTGTGACTGAGCTATGGGCGCCCCAGCGTGCTGGGACATGAGTCACGCCGCTGGCCGCCCGCCATGTACGGTCGATATCGCTAATTCCAGTGGCCCCAACACTGACGGCCACATTGCTGCCAGTGAAAGCGAGGGCTTCAAATTGGCCCTCGACCTCCGCGTGGTACATCAGCCATTCATCCTCCAGATGTGCGTAAGGACCGCCCGTGTAAACACAGGGCGAGGATGAGCAGGTTTTGACCAGCGAGCCGTCGACGTACATTCGGATCACTTGCGAAGTCAGGTATTCACTGGCTTCGGTTTCAGCCCGGAAGACCACCGTATCGTTTGAACGCGCCAGGAGAGGCTCGTGTTTCATTTGAACTTCAAGGCCGCAGCCCACAAAGAACAGCAAGCTCGGCACGAGAAGTCGAATCAACCCGAAGAGCCGATGGCGCCGAGTGCCCGCCATGGGGTTTTTGCTGGGAGTTTGGGATGAAACGTTCATCTAGGGTTCTCCAAGGGACATGAGAGGGTCTATTTTAACCCGACGGATTCCCAATAATAAAGGCCTTATTGGCTTTTTTTAAGAACGCTTTGAGGAGACGGAGAGACTTTCAAACTGCACTCAGAAGGACTATTTGCCCACGCCTCATTTCTATGAGCACGAGGGGGCTCTGCGAACAGCGGATTTTTCCACTGGCACTGCCTTTTGGCAAAGCACGCCGATTTGCAGGAGAGGGCGGGAGTAGAATATGTTCTTGGAACTTTAAAGCGCTCGGGAGAAAATCACATGTCTACACGGATAGTTCTGATTGGTGCGGGCAGCGCGCAGTTTGGCTTCGATATGTTGGGCGACCTCTTTCAGAGTCACGTGTTGGCCGACTGTCACATTGTCTTGCATGACATTAACCCCCAGGCGCTTGAGCGAGTGCGTAAAGCCGGACAAGAATACATTGAGTCCCATCAACTTCGAGTGACTCTTTCGGCGACGCTCTCACGCCCCGAGGCGTTGGCCAACGCTGACTTTTGTGTGATTGCGATTGAGGTGGGGGACCGGTTTGCACTCTGGGAGCAGGATCAGCGTACACCCCGTGAACTTGGGTTTAGACAGGTCTTTGGGGAGAACGGAGGGCCCGGTGGATTGTTTCATTCTCTCCGGGTGGTGCCGCCTATCCTTGAGATTTGTGCCGACATTCAAAAGATTTGTCCTGGCGCTTGGGTGTTTAACTACAGCAATCCCATGAGCCGCATCTGCACGACGGTGCATAGAGCCTTTCCAGAGCTGCGCTTTGTGGGTCTTTGCCATGAGATCGCATCTCTCTATCAGCATTTGCCGCCCCTTTTAGACACACCGATTTCAAACCTGGCCTTCCGTGCGGGCGGGCTCAACCATTTCAGCGTGCTTACTGAGATCCAGTATCTCGATTCGGGCCGGGACGCTTATCCAGACGTTCTTGAGAAGGCGCCGGATTACTTTGAAGCCATTCCCGATTTTGGCAGTATGATGAAGAAGGCGTGGATCGCGCTTCAGGGAGAAGATGAGGAGTCAGACGCTGCCCCCGAAGTCAAGCATCCCTGGTCGGAGCGAGGGGCGTTCCGAGTTTTGCTTGAAAAGTTTCATTGTTTACCCATTACGACGGACAGTCATATTGGCGAGTATCTGCAATGGGGGCATGAAGTCGCGGATCATCGCGCCGTGTTGGAGTTCTACGTCTATTACAAGCGATGGACCCTCCGCGGAAATCCCCAGATCAAATCCACACGCAGCGAGCGCATGGTGAAGATCGTCGAAGCTATTTTGACTCACTCGGGGTACGAGGAATCAGCAGTCAATCTGCCCAACCAGGGTCTCATCCAGGCCCTGCCCGAGTGGATGGTTGTGGAAGTGCCGGGTTGGATCGATGAGAAGGGGGTTACGGGAATTCCTCTTGAAAAGATGCCACTGGGTTTTGCAGGACTTCTTGCGAATCAAGTGGCGGTCCATGATGTTTCGGCGCAAGCCATTATCGAAGGATCAAAGGACCTCGTTGTGCAGGCGCTCCTCGTTGACCCGATTGTGGATAAGGTCAGTGGCGCCGAAGAGCTAGTGAATCGAATGCTTGAACTGCAGCCCGAGTACCTGGGCTATCTTCGCTAACCGACTTATTTAGATTCGGATTTAGGCTTGGGTTTCCACTCTGTTCAAAACGGGAACAGTCGGCCTCTGATTCGGTTTTGATTTTAAGAGCGTTCATTGATACTGTGCGCGCTCGGACAAAATAAATCTCTGATGCGGCAGGGGAGGCCACGTGACAACGGAATTCGAAAATCAAGGCGGAGCGGCCCAGATGGACCCCTCGCCGTTTCGGCGATGGCTGACATCGAGGTGGATGAGTTATCGGACGTCTGTTCCTTTGGTCGAGAAGCGTCGGGCGAAGGCCGAGAAGAAACGCCAACAGTCCGGGCTTCCTCATCGCGTCGAATACTTTCATCAGGTCGAGGACGGGTATAGTCACCTGGCCGCACAGTTGCTTCAGCCCTTGCTTGAAAACTACGAGGTGGAGTTAATTTGCCATCTGGTGACGGTGGAGAATGATCTCAATTTACCTGAACCCGATTTGCTTCTCCCCCTTTCTCGTTTTGATGCCTCGAAGGTGGGCCCTCACTATGGGCTCGACTTTCCTGGGGGCCGAGATGCCCCAGACCCCCTTCGTGTGAAGAGAGCGGAGCAGATCTTGGCATCCGTCTCACAGTCGGACTTCCCCGCAGCAGCTGTGGAGGTGGGTCGCGCCCTGTGGTCCGGCGATGAAGAGGCTCTGGAAGCTTTGGCCGCGCGCTACGGTTCTGCTTCCTCGGCCGAGACTTCGGCTCTGATTTCTCTGGGGACCACACGGAGAGCTGAACTCAAGCATTATTCCGCAGCGATGTTTTATTACGGCGATGAGTGGTACTGGGGGGCCGACCGTTTTTATCACTTAGAGAAAAGGTTGATGGGGTACGGCGCGTCTAAAACGCAGCGGGATTCCTTGATTTGCCCGCGTCCCGAAATCGAGCATGGCCCTTATCGAGATAACGGCTCGCTGACTTTTGAGATATACCCCTCTCTGCGCAGTCCATACACTGCGGTGATCTTTGATGAGGCTTTAGCGTTGGCTCAATCCACGGGCGTGCGCTGCGTGGTGCGACCCGTTCTCCCTATGGTGATGAGGGGGGTGTCGGCCACCATGCAGAAGGGTTCATATATCTTTTCGGATGCCGCTCGAGAGGCCGCGGCCCTGGGTCTTTCGTATGGACCTTTTTATGACCCGATTGGAGAGCCTGTTCGGCGCGCTTACTCACTGTACGCGTGGGCTTGTCAAGGGGGAAAAGGGCATGCTTTTCTTTCGAGCTTTTTGCAGAACGCGTTCTATCGGGGCGTGAATCTGAATCGCGAGGCGGGCCTCCGGAAAGTCGTTGAGGAAGTGGGCCTTTCTTGGAGCGAGGCACAGACTCGGCTTGGAAATGACGAATGGGAAGAAGATATGGAAAAGAATCGGTTGGCCATGTACGCCTTCGGTTCGTGGGGTGTGCCGAGTTTTCGTCTTTTGGATGCAAGCGGAAAAGAAGTGCTGGGCCTCTGGGGACAAGATCGCCTCTGGCTCTTTTCGAGGGAGATTCAGAGACTCTTAAAGCAAGCGGAATCAAGCGATTGAAGTGTCTTTAGGAGGATTCACCGGAGGCCTGGGGTCCGGAGCGGAAAAAGAGGAGAGGGCCACTTTCTTCAAGTCGGGGCACTTGATTGCTCCCGGGCGTCGAAGGGGTATGCTTTCGGCCGAGCGAAATGTTTTTAGCTCAACAGAGAGACCGGCGGTGTCGAATTTTCATTGAGCCGCCCAGCGGGGCATGCCTGAATTTCGGGTGTGAATCATTTTTGAATTTAGGGAGGTGCGAACGTGAAGCGTTTACTCACGATTCTGATTGGAGTGGGCGGTCTGTTGATGTTGATGCAATCCAATGCTTCCGCAGAGACCAAGGGTTTTCTCTCGCTGCGTGTGGGAGAAGCGCTTCCTAATTTTGTCGACTCAGAAGGCGAGTCAACGACGGGAAAAGGCGCGGCCACCGTGGGTTTCACTCTAGGTATCCAGCCGAGTGACCTCTTTCGTTGGGACCTTGTTGACTTTACCTACTTCAGCGGTGAGCAATCCAATCCAAATCGCTTCCCCGGTTTGCCGAATCAGTACGCCGATGGCTTCAGCTATTCTAATATGGCCATTGGGACAACCATGCGCTGGGGCTACTTCGGCAGCGATTGGAAGGTGCATCCCTATTTGACCTTCGGCGTGGCGGCTGATCGGAGCATTTACGAGCAGAGGGTCAATCGCGAGTCGAATTGGTACTTTCAATGGAATGTCGGTGCAGGCGTGGAGTATGAAATTTTTGAGAATTTCTCCCTAGGCGCGCGGTACCGATTTAGCGAGACAGATTTTAAGCGATATGACACCAAGGAGCGTTCGCATAAGATTTCTGCCGAGCTGATCGTGATGCTCTTTAAGTAGGCTCAAGATTTTCAAGCGAGCATATTTTGATCTCAATGTTCTTTTTTTGATGTTAAGGGAGGTGTGCGTGTGAAGCGTCTAGCCGTCGTTCTACTGGGAGTCGTCTTGCTCTTTTTCTCGCTGCAGGCGAATGTCCACGCGGGGATGAAGACCTATGCCTCTTTGCAAGCCGGAGTTGCCCTTCCAGAATTTTCACCTTCAGGCGGTGGGTCGGATCTGGGTGGTAAAAATGGCCTTCTCATTGGTGCGTCCATCGGGATTCAGCCCACCGATTTCTTTCGCTGGGACACGCTACAGCTCTCATATTTTAATGCCTGGCAGTCCAAGGTGGGCGGGAATGCGGTGGGGTTCAATTTTTCGGATTTAAGCCTGGGAACCGGTTTTCGCGTGGGTTATTTCGGTCGTGATTGGAAGATTCATCCCTATGCGACCCTGGGCCTAGACGGCAGTCGGAGTATCTACCAGGTCGGTGCGGAGAGAGAATCTCGTTGGTATTTTCAATGGAGTGTGGGCTTTGGTGCGGAGTACCCGGTGATGGACCGAGTCTCCCTGGGTGCTCGCTATCAGTTCAGTCGAAGTGACTATAAGCGTGACGACATCACAGAGAGCGCGCATAAGATTTCTTTTGAAATCATCGCCATGATTTTTGAATAGAGACTCTTTGACTTCCGTGCTCGGGTACAGCGCGTGAATTGAAGAGAGAGGGAATTTCATCATGAATGATGAAATCGGGGAATACATCGACGGGATGACCGAAGCCTTGCTGACGGTTTCCCACGAAATTCACGCTCACCCAGAAGTGGCTTTTGAAGAAAAAAAGGCGAGTTCTCTTCTTGTGAAGACAGCACGAGACTTTGGGCTAGAGGTTGAGGCCGGCGTCTACGAGCTTGAAACAGCCTTTGAGAGCAAGGTGGAGTGCGGTGGGGGACCGGGGCCGAATGTGGCTGTGCTCGCCGAGTACGATGCCTTGCCGGGTATTGGCCATGCGTGTGGTCATAATCTGATCGCGACCGCAGCCTTAGGGGCTTCATTGGCTTTGGCTCAATTTCGGGACCGCTTGCCGGGTTCGGTTACTTTTCTCGGGACGCCCGCTGAAGAAAAGGGCGGGGGCAAGGAATTGATGGCTCGTCGCGGTGCCTTTGAAGGGGTGGATGCCGCCTTCATGATTCACCCGGCCGGGGTCAACCTGGCCACTATGCCGAGCATCTGTGTGGCGGAAGTCGACGTGATTTATCACGGCCGGTCCGCTCACGCGTCTGCTGCTCCGCACATGGGCTTGAATGCGCTGGATGGTTTGCTTTTGGCCTACCAAGCTCTTTCGAATCTTCGGCAGCACATTAAGCAGACAGAGCGCATTCATGGCATCGTGACCGACGGGGGGCAAGCACCTAATATCGTGCCCGAGCGAGCGGCGGGTGTTTTCTATGCTCGGGCTAAGGATGCGGACGATCTCGAAAGACTCAAGCCGCGGGTCCAAGCCTGCTTTGAAGCCGGCGCTCAGGCGTCGGGCTGTGAAGTCGAGGTGCTTTGGGCGGGCGTTGACTATCTCGACTTAAATACGAATTGGCCCTTGGCGGATCGGTTCCAAGCTCACGCGGAGAGTCTGGGGCGAGAGTTTATCCCAATGGAGTTGTTGGATTCGAGCGCGAGTGGAAGTACGGATATGGGGAACGTGAGCCACAGGGTTCCCTCGATTCACCCGATGCTCGCGTGCGCGCCACCGGGAGTCGTGATTCACAATCCGGAATTCACACAATGGGCGGGTTCAGAAATGGGGGACCAAGCCGCAGTGGATGGAGCGAAGGCTTTAGCGATGACGGCGGCCGAGTACTTATTGAATCCTGACCTCCAAGCGGAATCAAGTCGAGCCTTTGCGATATCAAAGGGCCTCGCCTAGAGGCGCTCACCCTTCGTAGTTTGCCTGAACGGGCCCGTCTTGAGAACGTTCGTGAAAGCCACTGATTATGTTTCCCCGCCGAAGTCTGTTGAGAACCGTTGTTCGCCTTGTGATTCCTGTCATTGGGGTCCTCGTGATCTCGGTGCTGGCTTTTCAAAACGGAGTGAATGTCAGCGATCGTGAGGATATTCCAGACGATGATCTCATTACTCAGATTTACTATTCGATCGGGCTGTTCGCCTTAGGCGGAATGGATCTTGGGATGCCCACAGACGGCCCAGCTTTTTGGCGGGCGGCTTTGGTCCTGACCTATTTTTTAGCGCCGGCTTTGGCGGCCTTCACCGTGATCGAGGGTTTTTCGCGTTTGATCTGGCAGCGCTTAGTTTTTCATTGGCCATGGCGAAATCACATCGTCGTGACAGGCGCTGGTCGAGTGGCTCGGGCTGTCGTTGAACGTTTGCGTCACGTCTTTCCGAAAACTTCAATTCTTGTCGTAGAGAAGGAAGTGACGGATGCACAAATGGCGCATTTTCGCGATATGAAGCGTGTACATCTCATTAGCGGGGATATGACGGAGCCTGAGACCAATGTCGCGATGCGGATCGACCACGCGAAGTGCCTGTTTTTGATTACGAATGATGCATTGGCGAATGTTGAGACGGCGGTTCAATACAAGTCTTCCTTTTCAGGGAGAGTGGGACTGCCCATGTTGGTTCGAGTGGCGGATCTGGATTTAATGGAAAGGGCAAACGCAATTTTAGGCTCTCAGGCCTGGGAGCCTTGCGTGAACATTCACCGATCCGTAGCTCAGAAGATTTGTCGAGACAGTATCGATTACATGCGAGAAACCGAAGGTAAGGAGACGTTGGTCTTCACGGGGTTCGGACGTTTCTCTCAAACCTATTTGCGACAGTTCATTTTGCTTCGCGGTGTTGATCAGATCGATTCGATGGTGATCATTGATCAAGATGCCGAGCTCTGTTGGCAACGCTTCTTGTATAAACTCTCAGAAGAGCAGAGAGCGAAAATTGAGGGAATTCCAGTGGAGCGAAAGACAGGCCTGCAAGAAGACCCGCGGCTCTGGCATTCGGTGCTCAATCGTCAAGAGTCCGGAATGCGTTCCGGTACCAAGCTGGTTGTCCTTCTTGGAACGAATGATGATCAATCGAACTTGAAGGCGGCTATGCGGGTTCGAGAGCAGAAGCCGGATGCGTATGTCATGTTCCGGATGTTCGGCGCTTCGCGGTTCTCTCAGGAAGTGGCCCAAGATATGGATTTGAATCTGGTTGATATCCAGCAGGAACTGAATCAGCAGATCGTCTCTTGGGTCGACGCTCTCGAGGAGCGGAGTCAAAGCGCTTAAGCCGCGCGAATGGATAGATCAGCTTCGGTGGTCGTCCGTTTGTCCAGAGAGACTCGCCTGACCGAGTGGCCAGTTGGATTTCCGAGCCATTCATGGCCCTCCCGGAAGGTTACCGGGCATCTAGAGGCCCCCAGTGCGTTCTTAGGTCCATTTCACACCGTGGAGGCCGTGGGCCAGGGTGTCATTTTAAATGAATTGTCTGTGAGGTGATCCAATTCTCGGAGTTCTCCCGACTGTCTATTCAATGGGATCGGAAACAACAGTGAGTCCACGGGGGACTTCAGCCGACCCGAATCAGCCAAAAAGCAAGACCGCTGAACGACGAAGGAGACACACAATGGATCAGACCCAAACGACGCGACGCAGCCCTTCTTTTTTCTCATGGCCTCTTCTAGGTCTGGTTTTGACCGCCTTCCTGTCAACCGCCTGTGGGAATTGGGATGAGTTCGGAAACGGCCCTCTCAATCCTCACAATACGATTGTAAAGGGGCCGGTGGGTGGTCTGAATGTCCAACACGACCTCCTGCCGTCTGGGACTGGAGCGAGTCACGGTGCTGAAGTCGGTGTCATGGTGGATCGCAACGGGGATTACTATGTCAGTTCCTACAAATCGGAACTGTATGCTTACGACCATACCGGAGCCTGGATGGGCGTTTATAGCTTTGGTTTTGACGGACCTCGGGCTGCACCCTACGTGAGTACTAAGCCCATGACGTCGGCGAGTAGCGCAAGGATTTTCACGGGTGCAGAGGGAGGAGGCTTTCATGTCATTGATGTGGATAAGACGACGACGCCTTTCACAATGACTTTGGCCGATTCTGATTTGACACTCGGGACCAGCGAAAGCTCACCAAAGCGTGCTGGAGATAAGACTTTTTACATTGCGGGCCAGTGGGGCGATATCGTTCGCTACGACTACTCTTCGGCATCGGGTCTGAGCCGATTGAGTACCTTTTCATTGGGTGAAGTCGTGACTGGAGCCATCGCACTCTACGACGTAGACCCTCAGTTTCCCGATGAAGAAGTTTTGGTAGCGACCACGGACGGTAATTTTTACGTCCTCGATCATACCCTGAGCATGATTCTCTGGAGCAATACAGTGGGTGCGCCCACCAGTGACCTTTACTACGCCGGTGTGACGGTGGCTGAGCGGGGGAGCTTCGATCCCATCGCGGTGCTTCCGATTGCGGCTGACGGTGCACCCGGGACGTCTCCAAATTCAGGCAAGGTCCGTGCGATTAATTTGAACACTCGGGCCGTTGAGTGGGAGATGGTGCCCTCGCAAACCGTTGTTTCTCGAGACGCCATCGAGGGGAGCGTGGCCATTCTTCACAACCAACAGAATTTCAATACACAGCCGGGAGATGGAAATCCTGGAGGCGGCGACGATGACTTCGGGGGAGGCATGATTGAGGACGCTAACGGCAACGGTGGCTTCGGGGGTGGCATTGATTTGCCCGATGTACCGACGACCGCAATGAATAATCTCTCACCTTTCCATGCGACTTTCGCGAGTACCGATGCATTCCTCTACGGCATTGACTTGCTCACCGGATTTGAAATTTGGAACTACCCACTTACCGTCAGCGCTTACGATGCTCCGGTGGTCGATGTGGATAACATTATTTATGTGGGCGATGGCTCAACGACCCTGCATGCAGTGGAAGGAAAGATGTTTTGCCCTGGGTGTGGGATTTGGACCGATAACTCAATCAACATAGGTGGAGTTTCAGATATCGTGAAGCTTGGTGTGACGAACCAACGGGGCTTAGTGGTGGGTTCCGGAAGTTCGGCGTACGCACTGTTCCAGTAGTTCCCGCTGGACAGTGTTCAAGCACAAGGGGTAGGGCGACCCCCAACGCCTCCCCGAGATACTGAAATACCCATCGAGAACCCCAGAGTGTCCCCACACTCTGGGGTTCTTCTTGCCAGGCTAGAGTGATCAAGAATTTTTAGCGAAGTTGAGCTGCCAGTTCGGCATAGCGATCCAGGATAGGAAGCGCTTCGTCTTCGGGGACCGACGGTAAAGAGAAGGCAAGATCGGTGAACCCACATTCAATCAATTTTTCACAGTGATCGAGTTCAGGGGTCGGGGCAAAAATGGCCTTTTCAAGATTTTCGAAGTCACGACCGGATTCCTGGCAGACGTTTCGCAGACTCTTCATGCCCTCTTCGATCCCGCCACGCATCCCGATGGGCATCCATCCGTCTCCCCATTCCGCCACGCGGTTCCAGGTAAATCGAGACTGAGCGCCAACGAGAACCTTGGGGCCGCCTTTTTGGACGGGCTTTGGCCAAGACCAGATCGGATCGAAGTCGACAAACTCACCATGAAATTCAGGTTCGTCTTCGGTCCAAATGGCTTTCATGGCCAGTACTTTTTCGCGGACAATGGCCCATCGTTTATCAAACCGGGCACCGTGATTTTCCATTTCTTCGCGATTCCAGCCAGCTCCAACACCTAAAATGACGCGACCGTTGGAGATGAGGTCGAGAGAGGCGACTTCCTTGGCCAGTTGAATGGGGTCCCGCTCGACGACGAGGCAGATTCCGGTTCCGAGACGGAGTCGTTCAGTTACGGCTGCCGCTGCACCGAGTGCGACGAACGGATCGAGAGTGTGCCAGTATTCCTTCGGCAAATCGGGTCCACCTGGCCACGGGGACTTTCGGCTGGCCGGGATATGGGTGTGCTCTGTGACGTAAAGAGAATCGAGCCCGCGCTCTTCAAGTGCGCGCGCGAGAGGGATTGGCTGAATCGAGTAGTCGGTTGGAAAGAAGGCTACGCCGAAGTAGGTCATTTGAGTTCCTCTTAGTCAGTCAGATTTGCGTAATTGGAAGACTCCAATGTATCGCACTTGGAGGCGATTAACGTTGCCCCGGCGTATACTTCGCGGTCATGAGCGAAAGTCCTGTGAAGAGATTCGGCTCTCAAACGGTTCCGTCGTCTTGGCGGTTTCGGGGCTGGCTTTTTCTGCTGACTCTCTTCTCCCTCGCATTGCGCTTGATTCATATTCATTGGCTGAGTGAGGCGCTTGGTGATACTCAGATTCACGATGCGGCCTATTACCACGAGATGGCCTTGGCCCGAGAGAGCGGAGCGGGAGGCGGCGACGGTGTCCCCTTCGCCAATCAGGGCTACATCCTTTTCTTGCAGTCCTTTTACCGCGTCTTTGGGTCGGAAATCTCGGCGGTCTTAAATCTGCAGGCCGTGCTTGGGTCCATCTCGGTTTTTTTGGTCGGTTTGTCGGCGCGCCGTCTTTTTGGTTTAGATGCGGTGGGGCTTTTGGCCGCGGCATTATTGGCGACTTATGTTCCTTCTATTCACTTCGATGCTCTGCTTTTGACTCCGAGTTTAAGCTTGCTGTTGTCTGCTTTGGGCGTCTACGCCTTCGCTCGCACTTTTGAGAACGGGAAACTCATCTTGCTTTGGGCCATGGTCGTGGGTCTGAGTATCGGTTTTTCGTCAGCTTTACGGCCTTCGCAGCTTCTCTTGCTTCCTTTCTGCGGCTTATTTTTGATTTGGCCTGCCTTAATTTTGACGTGGCGCCGCACGTTCTCGGTAGGGTTGGTGATTGTGACGGGTGTGGCTCTGGGGCTATCGCCGCTGCTTATGGAGCAGAAGTCTCGCGTAGGTGAGTGGGTTCCGGCGAGTGCCAACGCAGGAATGAATTTTTGGACCGGCAACCATACGGGGGCCTCAGGGACCTATCAGGTTTCTCCTTTTGGCCCGCTTCCATCGACTCAGGAGTTTGAGCATACGATCCCTTTGGAGCGCGACGCTTTTCTTGCGGAGGCCCGAAAGCGAACGGAAGATCCGAATTTGTCGCTTCGCGCGTCGAGTTGGTTTTGGCTTGGAGAGGCTGTGCGAGAGATTGCTCATGATCCGCTGAGTTGGCTCAAGCTCATGGGCCGCAAGGGGCAGGTGCTCATGAATCATCATGAGCCGCGAACCAACGCCGATCTCGCGCTGATGAAATCGATTTCGCCCGTACTGGGTTGGAACCCCGTTAATTTCGGAGCCCTGCTTTTCTTGTCTGCTCTCGGTGTTGTTTTGCGACGATCTTCAGATGTTCGGATTCTTTCCGCACTCTTGCCCTTTGTCCTCGCTCCCTTTTTGACATGTTTGCTTTTTTTCGTGAGCGCCGAGTACAGAAATCCCGCCGCACCCTCCTTGGCGATCTTGGGGGGATTTGGGCTTTTTAGAGTTTTGACTTTTCCACGAGGTGAGCCGGTTCGAATTCGAAGCGTATGGGCAAAATGCTTTGCGGGTTTTGCGTTAGTAGCGGTGGCTTTGCTTGCATACTGGCCGGCGGAAGCGCGCAGTGATGCAAAGGACCGTCGTGTCTACGCAGGGGCGCTGGCGACCGTGGGGATCGACGGTTCGAAGCCTCGAGCCATGGACTACGCGCGCGCTCGTGCCCTTCTCTCTGAACCCAGTGTATCAGAAGACCCGATGGTGATGACCTCCGCCTTGTTGGTGGAGTCGAATTACGCCATCCAATTTAGAGACCAAGAGGCGGCCCTTAATTTTATTCGGATCAATCAGAAATTGTGGCAACTCGACGATTCAGCGCTTGAGCTTCTGGGACCCTATCTTTTTAATCGAATGCGTGAGAGTCAGATGATTCGAGCAGCGCAGCTTTGCGCTCAGCCCACGATCCGGTCATGGAAAGAGATTCATGATCAGCTGCAGCTCATGGGGTGCCAGAGCTGGAATCACATCGGTCGCTCGTTGCAAAAGGGCGACAAGCGTTCTGCGAGACTTTTACTCATGCGTTCGGAGAGCGTCGCCCCCTATGCGGTGGAGATTTTGGCTTACCGAGGTTGGCTAGAAAAGCTTAACGGGAATGATCCTGTTCCCTGGCTTGAGCGAAGCTTTAAGGGCTATCCGAGGATCGGGCTCTCTGCGCTACTACTGGCGCGTCACTATCTCGGCGAGGAAGATTGGTTCAAGGCGCGGCAGTTTGCGACGGTCGCGATAGGCCGCGCACCGGGGAATCGAACTTTGGTTCTCGAAGCGCGCCGAATCCAAAATGCGAGTCCGTGGTCCCGTGCGGGACAGAGTCCTGGAGAACTCGAGGAACTGCGTGAGCTTTTAAAGTAAGCGGCAGCGGTTTGGCTATCCCTTATTTTCAAGCTGCTTGAGCATGGCCCCCATTTGAGCATGAAGTGTGTGTACGGCTTGCAGAGGTCGCACCATGACTTTGAATTCGTTGATAAGCCCTTCATCGTTGCAGCTAATGATGTCGACTCCGTTCACGTATTTCCCGTCCATGGTGGTTTCAAATTCAAGAACAGCTTGTTTGTCTAAAAATATTTTTTTGACATATCGAAAGTCATTTTGGGTCTGACTTTTTTCGCTCTGCACCGCTTCTGGCTTCACAAGCTTTTCTTCGCCTTCTCCGAAGACTCCAAAGGCGGCCATGAGGTACAACTGCGTGATGGGCTTTCCGTGCTGTGGTGTAAAGACGACCGGAGAGTAGAAAACTACATCTTCGGCGAGAAGAGAAGCGAGGGTTTCAGATCGAGGACCGGGCATCTCGCCTTTGGCCCACATAACCCAGTTGTCGATTACCGTTTCGATCATTTTAAATCCCTATCTCACCCGAATGGAAAGGTTTTTTGTGTTGGAAGAGCTTAGACAAAATAACTTTTGCGTGCCTTGGAAACACGGAAAGGGTATCGCCTCTGGCCCGGAATCGGAAGTTCAGCGGACCGAAGATGTGGAGGGGCATTGAAGGTTTTTTGAATCAAGCACTTACGCATTCGGTGCTTTCGCCGCGAGCCGTTCCTGAAGCAGTGTGAGGCCGTTTGGGCTGTATCGCGGTAAGGGGTTCGGTTCCTGGAGGTAAGGTTTTTCTGGCTGATAGATTTTACTGGATCGGCAGCAATAGGGGTTGCGGCTTCTCTGGTTTCAACGTCGAATAGCGCCATACAAGGCCCTTATGCTAAGGCGGTAGCTGTTGGATCGTTTGTATGCTTCGACTGACAGCGCCTTTCTGTAGTGCAACCGATGTTGATCTCCAGCTTCACACCAACGCGTGGCGAGTATTTCCCTGAAAAGCTTGTCTCTGCTCGAATCCATGTCGACCATCTCGTTATAGATCTTTTCAAAGATGATTGCCCATCGATGATGACTGTCCGAGAAGGACTCGTGGAGCTGGGGGTACCCAAGACCGCTTCTATACTGATAAGGAGCGCCCGGTACATGGATCCATGGGCCTGCGGCCGCCAAGCGAAGAAGGAAAAAAAGGTCTTGGCCGCTCGCGAATGATTCGTCCTCTGGGAAACCATTGAGTTCTCGGACCAGTTCTCCGTTCAACAGACTTCCAGAGAGGAAGGCTGATCCGTATCGGAACATCCACACTTGGGGATCTGCTGTCATTTCCGACATATCGATAATCTGACTTGTTTTTTGTTCTACATGGGATTCTTCGCGGTCCAGGGTTGCCGCTGCAATATGTCGGGAATGAGAAACGAGCTTCAGGCATCGCTCAAGGAAGTCAGGAGGCCACAGATCGTCGGAATCAAGGAATGCGTACCAATCCGCATCTGGGAAAGCCTTTATCCCTGCGTTTCGAGCGACCGCTGCGCCTTGGTTTGGCTGATGAATGAAGGTGATTTGGCAGCCCGAGTCCGACCTTTTATCTTCCCAATCGGCGAACTCCTGGGGCAACCCGTCGGTGGAGCCATCGTCCACGACAACAAGATGGTCTGGCGATTGCGTTTGATTGACTACGGATTCAATCGCGCTGAAGAGAATGTCTTTTCTGTTGTAAACGGGGATGATAGCGACCACAAACATTTTGATTCAGGCCTATCTAGATATTTGATTCGTCCGCATGATAGCTTCTGTGGTTGACGCTGCACTGGGTTCTCGCGATAGGGTGATTTGGCTGAATGGAGCTTGGACTGAATCGAGCGAGCGCAGTGCTATGACGAACGGTGGCACCATTCTTGGAATCGTAGCCGCGCCCGGGTGAATGTGTGCCCGGCAGGGCGATGAACCCGTTGTGGCCCCAGGCCACATCTGATCGAGGAAGTTAGTCCCGGAGAGGCCTTGATTTCTGCCGCCCTCGCGAAGCCCGAGTCCAATCTGCCTATCATCCTAAAGGAAGTATTCAGAGCTGTGAATCAGGCCCTACTTACGGGTTTTGAGAGGGTTAGTTCAATCGATTTCGATCTGTGTTTGAGCTCCGGATTCTGGGACTTCGATGGAAAAGTCTTCAAAAGAGGGCGGTCCCATTTTNCCCTGAGCATTCTGACTGAATCCGTAGGGTTCGGTGGGAAGGCCGAAAAAATTTGTGTCGAGCTTTTTATTTTGATTGAGATCTTGATAAGCCGCGACACCGTATCGGCCCGGCGCGAGGCCGGTAAAAGTGATTTCAAGTGAGCTCGCAGAGGGAACACTTTTCTGTTCGACGGGAGAATCCGTGTCAAATCCCTTTTGATTTTTGAAAAGCGCGGCTCGTATCTCTCCGCGCGAATCNGCGCCCGACAGGGAGACTTTTAAGTCCGCTGCAAAACAGAAGGATGGAAATCCGATTTCGGCCGCGAGGAACAGCAGGCCCATGAGAAGTCCGGCCTTTATCGGGGTCGCTGGGCGATAAGCTCGTGAGGCTGCGGCCAAGAAGGTCATCGAGAGAGGATGGGGGACGGTTGGCCGGCAGACAAGTCAGTCGGTTTCTTGATTTTTTGAGGAGGGGGCATCCTCTGCGCGATGGAAGCGCGCGACAGCGGGGTCCGTTTGGGCCACTCGACCCCAATCCCAGGCGCCTGGGGTGTCNAAGCTGGGCTGNCAGCGCTCGCACCAGTAACCTCCTTCGATCAAGACCTGGGGACGGGCCTCAAATTCATGCCCAAGCCCGCATTTCCATAGGTGTGGGGCCCGGGCGCCCTTAAAAGAGGGACTCAAACACGACCCCCCGCGGGAATTTGCGTAGGTCTGGAGACTTGATAAATCGAGTGTCTGTTCTGAAGGGGCGTGGCTCATTGTGGTGCCTCCCAGTTGGGAATTTGAGCCCACTTTTCTCGCGAACCGAAGAAGGCCTCAATCCGTTCGGTGTCTTCTTTTTGAATCCACTGCAGGGGTTCCGTTGCGTATCGAGAGATGAGTCGGAGTATCCATGTCGGCGCGATTGTGCCTCCCCATTTCATCCAAGCGGCGGACTCCTCTTCAACGCTCTTATAAAAGTCTTCGCGNGTGTCTCGGAAGTGTCCGATGTGNTGATTGAGTGTGTGGCTGTCGGAGAAGTAACCCGTGTGGGCACCATAAAGAGTGAACCAGTTACGATCAAAGATTTTACGGTAATCACCCAGGCCAAAGATTCGGAAAATACGATCCAGAAATTCGGTAAAGAGCACCCGGCACTCAGGGCCACCGGACATATTATAAAAGTGACCCCAGAAATCTTTCTCGGTTTCAATGCATTGAACGAGACCATATCCCGCATCTCGACTCGTGATAAATTCGATGTGTTGATCAAGAGGTTGGTGGAAGAGAATGGGGTCTAGGAGTGTGAGCAAATTCGGAAAGACGATAAACGTCTGTCGAAGACTGACCCAATTCAATACATCGGACTCAGCCACCATGCGTTCGGCCGCCGCTTTGGTAACAGCGTAGTAGTCGAACGGATTGGGCTTGATCGGGTCACCGACCTGGATCGTTTCGACGGGGGGAAGTCGGTGGCCATATTGCGCAACGGTGCCCACGTTCACGAAAGAGATGCGATCATTTCCGTTGGGTTGATGGGCAATGGCTCTAAGTAAGTTTCGGGTTCCTTCTACGTTGACCGACCTGGCGACGGAGGGGTGTCGATCTGCGAAGGGCGGGATCGTGGCTGCGGGATGGAGCACAAAGTCCACGCCATCTACCGCACGATCCGCATCGCCAGCTTCGGTAATGTCTCCCCACACAATGTCGATCCACTTTGAATCAGGCGCATTCAAGTACGGCGCAAACATTTTCTTGTTGGCTTTAGAAGGTCGCAGAAGTAGTTTGACATCGTAGCGATGGCGCCTTCTGTAAAGTTCGAGAAAGGCTTCGTGCCCCATTGAACCGGATGCGCCTGTAAGGAGAACGCGTGGTTTGTTCACGTTTGTGGTTCTTTCCAAACCAGGCCTACGCCTGCGTCCTAGAGTGCAATAAAAGTGGAGAGAAGTGACGCCGCGAGCGCAGCGCCCATGGTGCCCGAGGGACGAGCATCGCAAATGATTCTAAGTTCGCAATCAGTGGCAAGGGGNGATGNGGTCCAGGGGTTGAGTCTTTTGAGAGGGTCGAAGTTAGGTGAGGCTCTGTTCTTAAGAGCAGGTAAAACATAGGTTTTTTGATTTTAAGAAGTGGCTCAGAACGTNTTGAGCACTNCAGCGACGGCCCAGCCTGACGGGGCCTGGGTTTTAATCAGATTCGTGGCTTCTACGGATCGATTGACCCGGGTAGGGCCCTTATCAAAGAGAGGTCGAGCATGTGTTCTTTAGGGTTCCGCATCCTAGCGGGGCCCGCTTTAGGGAAAAGTGCGAGGGCCAGAGCGTCCATTAAAAAGCTCTCGCTACTTAATGTTGATGGGCGGGTCTGCGTAGTGGGTTTTGATTTCGAANCGGAGCTGAGGTGAAGAAAAGACGGGACGATGAGGTCATGCCGTATCGGCTACTTGGGCTTGTTGTGGAATTAAAGTCTGAAACAGAAATGAAGATGTGTGGGGTCTCGTGATTCACTGCGAGCCATGGGAGTGACGACCGGTCGAAGTCTGAGTTTACGAACTGGGTTGATTGGAGAAGACTTCTAACTTTAGGGTAACAGCTTGACCGCTAAAGCAGCTCTGCCATTTGGGCGGAGCGCTCGAGGCTTCGACCCCCGAAAGCGCGCGCTCGATCTTGACTTCGACCGCCGGGTTAGAAGCTTCGTAGATGTTGCTCTCGAGCACCTCGCCGTTGGGTCCAAAAAGAAGTCTTAAGAAAGCAAAACCTTGACCCGGAGCAGTGACGTACTCGGGCGCGAGTAGGGCGCTGTTGATCTGGTCTCGCACGGCGAGGACCCACTCTGTGGATTCTTCAACATGTTCACAGCGAGCATCCGCTTTGGCTTTGACTTCAACGTTAAGTTTCTTCCCGATAATGCAACGCGAAATTTCTTTTGCCGGCTTAGGATAGGGAGCTGACATCTCGACGGCCGCGATGGCGATGGGGCCGAATCCGGGAGAGGTTGCGTTAAGTGTCTTGATGGTNTCGACGTTTCCCTCTGCATTGATCCAAAGATTTAGTTGGGCACTCTCATTGATGGGGGGGCTCGTCAGGTTGAGAACTTGATCACTGGCTTTCACCGAAATAGCGTGAACGTATTCAGACACNCCCGGCTGTGATCTGCAGATGACAAATTTTGAAAAATCAAAAGTTATTTGGGGTTCTTCGTCCTGAGCGGGCCCGTCGTGATTCGCGCAGGCGAAAAAAAACAATGCGGACACACAGAGCCATAGGCTGAGACAGGCCATCGAGCGGCGGGGCATTTGTTTTGACTTCATAATCAAGAGGGTAGTCGATTTCGTTTTCTGAGAGATGAAGAGGGCTCTCCGTTTGTCTTTGAGCGTGTCCTTTAGGATCGGCTTTAAGCGAGCCGGGGCACTCCGTTCAGAGGCCGGGTCGAGGGTTCGCCGAGATGCATCCAGTAGTGCTCCAGGGGTGCTTTTTTGGGGGGGAAAGGCGAATGGGCGGGGCTGGGTCTTCACGCCTGAGTGAGAAGAGGTTTCAGAAGCGGGATTCTGGGGCCCAAGGGGGCTTGCCAGCCGGCAGAGAGACCGATTTTGCCCCTNTTTCGGGCATGAACTGGGCGGGTTGAAGGCTTTAGAGCGATTTCTGGTTTCCGGGGAGTCCCCGCCTCCTGATTTTCTTCCTCAATCGAGTCGACCTCGCTTGGGGGTCATCATCCGTGGAGCCGGAAGCCCGCTTGGATGAGCTTCAAATACATCCGGCCTACACCCTTGTGCTCACTCTTGACCACGTGCNTCGAAGAGCTTGGTATATCTCCATATAACTGTAAAGTGTCGGGCTGAGTGAAGACCCCACCGGCCAGAAAGCCTCTTAATACGACCTGAGAAATGGCGAGTACGAAGATTAAAGACGTATCGATGGAAAGTGTAATCAGCCGAGCGGGGCGACGCATAGGCACAGCATGCTTTGTTTTACACAGTCACGTTCGAGTTGAACGCAGGCGAGCGGCATGATCTCGTTCATTTCCGGTCGAAAGAGTTTGGGGGCTTCTTTAGAGACTCGGCAAGAATTCATCTTTCAGCATAGACGAGATGTCATATCTTGTTTTTCCCTGATTTTTTTCTTTCTGATTTGGCATGCGCCAGGTGTTTTTGGCGGGCAGGTGTATGTCGCTGAAGATACGTTGGCCTACTTTTTTTCGAACCGAGCGGCTCTTTACGACTTAGCGATGAGAGGGAATTTCAGCTTTTGGGATCCCCTGCCGGGTTTGGGGCAACCTCGATTGGCGAACCTTCAGAGTGGGAGCTTCGCTCCGCTGTCATTGCTTTTCTATTTCATACCTACGGCGACTGTGTTTCAGTTTTATCCGGCGTTGGTACTTGGTCTTTTATCTGTCTTCACCTTCGCGCTGTTTCGCGTCAAAGGAGTGACTCAATGGCCTGCGCTTTTTGGAGCCCTGTCTTGGGTGACGGTGAGTGGAGTGTTAACCCACGTTCAGCATTTAGCGGTGATCGAGACGTTGCTCTTCCTGCCGTTGACTCTGTTCTTCTGGGAACTGGCTCTGCGTCATCGTCAAGCTCGTTTTATCGTGATGGCCGGAGTGGCTTTCGCGTTTCAGTGTTTTGGCTCTTCAGCTCAGTACCTCGTGTATAACGGACTCTTGATGGCGCTCTGGATGGGGCGAGACATCTGGGCCGCCATTAATCACAGGGAGAAGTTGTTTGAGCGCATTGGCTTCGTTTTTGGACTGATGGGGGTGGGGTTTGGAATCGGCAGCTGGCAATTGCTGCCTTTTCTTGAGATGGTGGAGCAGTCTCATCGGAACCTGTTGAATGATCCTGATCTGTTTAGTGGTCTGTTTCGTGCGTCGCCGGGTGAGCTCGTTCTCGCTTTGGGAGCGGAGAGTTTCGCTTTTATTCAGGGGCCAGTCCTTCAGCATGGCGCACCCTATAGAAACCAACCGCAGCTGAGTCTTTTGACGGTGGGGCTTGCGTGCTTGGCGCTGGTCCGTCGACCCCGTCCTTGGGCTCCCGCGTTGGGCGTTGTTTTCTTTCTTCTCGGGATGCTGGGTCAGGAAGGGGGAGTGACGCCATGGCTTCGTGAGTTCTTTCCGTTCGTTGATCGGCTTCGCGCTCCCTATCGCATGATCGTGCCGGCGGCTTTCCTTATCTCTTGGATGGCGGCCTTGGGGCTGCAAAGGGTTCTGGATTCTAATTTTCAAAAGCGTCGTCTACTCGCGATGTTCTGCGTGGGTTGGATTTGTGTCGTGGGTTGGACCTTGAAGCGTCCCCTTGATCACTATGCTCCGCACGACGCCTACGCGGTTCCCGCGTCCGTGGAAAACGCCGGGGGCCGGGTGGTGATGGATTTTCGAAATTCTCATCGGATGCCTTCTTTCGCTCTGAATGCGGGCCTGGCTGTGGGTGTGCCAACCCTTCTTATGCGCGAGGTTCTAATTCCTGCTTCATTTTTTGAAACGTATTTCGCCGGTCAGTACGGCACTTTGAACCCGCCTGAGGTCTTTGATCAGACCATCGTTTCGGCCGCACTTCCTTTTGTGAACCCCAACGCACCCATTTGGGATGCGTTTGGGTTAGAGACGGTGGTGTCTTTTCGAGGAGGAGTATTTTTAAGTCAGAGGCGTGAGACAGCCATGGACCGCTTTAGTTTGGTCCCTGAACTTGAAGTCGAGGAAAACTCAGCTCTTTTTTATCAACGATTGGTCTCGCCCGACTGGGACCCGCGTGCCCATGCATTGGTTCGCGTGCCTGTTGAGGTTCTCCCTGAACCTTCTGGGGTCTCACTTGAAACTGAAATCGAGATTTTGATCGACGAGCCAGATCGGCAGAAGCTGGAAGTTCAGTCGTCGGGCGGAGTGTTGGTGACATCTGAACTGTTCTTTCCGGGCTGGGAAGTTCAAGTGGATGGGCATTCTGCCCAACCTCTTCAGGTCCAGGGAGCTCTTAGAGGCGTCTTGATTTCAGCGGGTCTGCACGAAGTGGATTGGCGCTACCGGCCCACCTGGTGGCCGTGGGCACTTCTTGGTTCGAGCGGTGCGCTCCTCAGTGTTTTAGGCCTGTGGATGCACGATCATAGACGAACGGCGGCATAGGTTTTAAGCGTCATCCCATGAAACCTGATGTACTATAAAAAATTGATTTTAGATACTTTGACGATCGTCCAATGAGTCGGTCATAAATTGCATCAGGAGGTCTTCGTCGTGCATAGTCTCTTTCCGACTCACCTGGAAAATCGTTTTGGGTCTCAAGGCTTTCTTGGTCGAGCTCGCAGGTCGTTGGGCGCTTGGGTCGTGATGCCCACCTTGGCTTTTGTTTTTCTTTTTTCGAATCTGACTTACGCAAATCCAGATGAGCTTCTTTGGGGCGACACGCATCTTCATTCAAGTAACTCATTTGATGCGTATTTGAACCGCAACTACTCGGCTGATCCGGCGACGGCTTATCGTTATGCCCAGGGATTGCCGGTCATTCACCCCTATCACCGAGCTCGAGTTCAGATCGAAACCCCGCTTGATTTTTTGGTGGTCTCTGATCACTCCGAATACCTTGGCGTGATCCGGCACGTGATAGAGCGTGGCATTCCCAAAGACGGCCTCAGCGCGGTGGATTTGGCACGAGCTTGGTACGCTGAGTATTGGCTCGAAGGGGTGATCGAGGAAGATAATGGCATGGCGGCTTTTGCGTCGCTTCTGCCTAAGCCGACCACTGTCGAGGATGCGGCCGCCAATCCGCCCACGTCTCAAATTCCGAACTCACAATTGATGCAGTCCACAGTTTGGAAGGAGGCCGTGCGAATTGCCGACGAGCACAATACGCCGGGCGAATTTACAGCCATGATTGGTTGGGAGTGGAGTTCGGTGCCTTCGGGGGCGAACTTGCATAGGGTGGTCATGACTAGCGCAGACGCCGAAGTCGCGTCCGAATTTTACCCGCTGAGTTCGACCGAGAGTATGTATCCCGAAGATTTATGGACTTGGCTTGAGAAAACTTCAGAGAAGACGGGCGCTGATTTTGTCGCGATCCCCCACAACTCAAATATTTCGAAGGGGTATATGTTCCCAGAGAAGTTGCTTAAGGGAACATCGTATACGGCAGACAACGCAAGTCTTCGATTGCGCTGGGAGCCTGTTGTAGAGATTACTCAAATTAAGGGAGACTCGGAGACGACTTCATTGTTCTCGCCCGAGGACCCCTTCGCAAACTTCGAAATCTATTCGTTCTACATTCAACAAGACGCACCACCCTATAAAGCTCAGGTGGGCGACTACGTTCGTCCTGCTCTGCGGCGCGGGCTCTCCATCGAGGAAAAAACGGGCGTGAACCCGTATGCGTTCGGGCTGATTGGTTCGACGGATTCCCATACGGGTTTATCGTCTGCCGAAGAGCCTAATTTCTGGGGCAAGATGGCGCGGGACTCAGTGCCCGAGAATAAGAATGCCATGTGGCGCACAGGTCGAGGGCCGTCGGGTTGGTCTATGTCGGCCCAAGGTTTGGCGGCAGTCTGGGCGGAAGAGAATACGCGTGAATCGATTTTGGAAGCGTTTAAGCGAAAAGAAGTGTACGCGACGACGGGGCCTCGGATTAAGGTTCGTGTTTTTGGAGGCTGGGATTTCGAGCCGGAAGTAATGGCGTCGGAAAATATGCAAGAAGTGGGCTATGCGCGGGGTGTCCCGATGGGGTCGGTGTTGCCGTCAGGGCCGTCGGGCGGAGTGCCCCGTTTTTGGGTGGAAGCGCTGAAAGATCCAAAGCACGCGAATCTCGACCGCGTACAGATCGTGAAAGGATGGATCGATGCATCGGGGGACACTCACGAGAAAATTTATAATGTCGCTTGGTCAGAAGAGCGCAGCCTGGACGCAAAGGGTGCTCTACCGAGTGTCAAGAACACAGTGGATGTGAAGACGGGATCTTATACGAATGAATTTGGGAGTTCGCAGTTGGCCGCGGTTTGGGAAGATTCTGATTTCGATCCATCGCAGTCCGCCTTCTACTATGTGCGCGTTCTTCAGGTTCCTACCCCTCGACACTCTTTGCTCGATGCTTTGGCGCTTGGCGAGGACCCGAAGTCGACGGGGCACCCCGATTCGATTCAGGAGCGGGCTTACACCTCGCCTATTTGGTATCGCCCGGAGTCTACGGTGGTTGGTCAGGGAGGAGGGGCCCGCGCGGATGAAAATTCGTAAAAGCTATTCCTTGGCGTTTTAGTTTTGATCCTTGACGCGTGGGGTGGTTTTTTCTGACGAAAGGTCAAAAACGATCATCAGAAAGGCAGGAGACCGAATGAAGGAATTTACAGGCCGAGTCGCCGTGGTGACAGGGGGAGGGAGTGGCATCGGTGCGGCTTTGAGTCACGCCTGTAGCCAGAGAGGAATGCGTGTCGCGGTCGTCGATGTCGAAAGAGATGCGGCCGAGAAGGTGGCCGCCGAGATTAATGAATCCGGTGGCGAAGCCTTCTCAAGCGTCGTGGATGTGAGACGGCTAAGTGAAATTGAAAGACTGGCCCAAGAGGTGGATCAGAATTTCGGCGCCTGTCATTTGCTTTGCAATAATGCGGGAGTGCTGGTGACTCGACCGATTCTTGATCTTGAGGAAAAGGATTGGGATTGGAGTCTCTCGGTGAATTTGCTGGGACCCATTCATGCTGTCTCGGCTTTTTTACCTAGGATGCTTTCGAGCGGTGAGGAGGGGCACATTGTGAACATGGCCTCTATGGCTGGGCTGGTGAGCATGCCGCATAGGGGGTTAGGGGCATACACCACGAGTAAGTTTGCATTGGTGGGATACTCAGAGTCGTTGAGGGCTGAGTTAGCTTCGAAAGACGCGCCTATTGGAGTTTCGGTGGTGTGTCCGGGGGCCGTGGCCACTCGGATCGCGCAAAGCGAACGAAACCGCCCCAAAGAGCTTGAGACGGGGCAGGGCCCGACTCCGACCCAAGCCGATCCGAACACGGCGCCTGCCCAGGGGCGCCAAACCTCCGAGGAGGCCGCTCTGCGAATTTTGGCCGGCGTCCAGGCGAACGACGCTTGGATCCTGACCCACCCAGAGATGAAGTCCATGGTGGAGGCTCGGACCAGCGCTCTGCTGACGGCCTTTGATGAGGCCGCCGGACTCGTTTTATAAAGAGAAGAAAGAGCTTGAGGGTGTCTTGGGGCCGAATTTTGGCCTCGATTGAAAACGGCCGGATGGCCTGTAGGGCGATTCGGCCTACCCCTCGGGGGCCAAAAGGCTCGTCGGCTCCCATTTGTTACCCGAGCCAGTCTGGAGAGGGCTCCTCCTTCTCCCTTTCATTTGACCCGAATGGAGGCTCCGTCTATACTTTCGATACGCAACGGATCGTATCTCGATTTTACCCAACGTCCCAGAAACGTTAGACGAAGGTCCAGTAAGGAGTGACCCATGAATTTTGATTTCACGCCGGATGAACAGAAATTTGCTGATGAGGTGGAACAGTGGCTTGTGGACAACCACGACCCGGAGGTCATGGATTTGACCCGAGAGAATTTCAGCCAACTGTCGGATACACCTGCTCGGCGGGCTTTCATGAAGAAATTAGCCAAGCAGGGTTGGTTGGGGATGTCTTGGCCAAAGAAGTACGGCGGGCAAGAAATCGAAGGCGTCTATGAATTCATCTTGACCGAAGCTCTGGCACGGCATGGTGCGCCCCAGATCGGCAAGGGTGTTGGAATCATCGGAAAGACGTTGATCCGGCACGGGAGTGAGAAGCTCAAGGAAGAATTTTTGCCTCAGATTTTGAATGCAGAGGTTGAGTTCGCCGTAGGCTATAGCGAGCCGCAAGCCGGTTCAGACGCCGCGAACATGCAGCTCAAGGCCGAGAAGGTCGATGGCGGTTGGATGCTCAACGGTCAAAAGATGTGGACGACCTCGGCGCACTTTGCTGACTGGTACTGGGTCGGCGCTCGGACAGACCCTGATAAGCCAAAGCACGCAGGTCTTTCTCTGTTCATGATTCCAATGGATCACAAGGGGCTTGAGGTCCAGAGCCTGCCCACCATTGGGAAAGACACGACGAATCAAGTCTTCTTTGAAGACGTATTCGTGCCCGATGATTACCTCGTGGGCGAGCAAGGGAAAGGTTTTGGCTATATCGCCGAGGCTCTAGATCTTGAACGATTTACGATGTTCACGATTTCACCCATTGAAGATCGCTCAAATCTCTTGGTTGAATGGGTAAAGGAAGCGAAGCGAGATGATGAGCCGCTGAGTGCGGATGTAAACGTGAGACGCACGATCGCTCACATCGTGACGGATACGCATGTCGCGAAAGGGCTGAGCAAACGTTTTCTCAGTGCGGCGATGTCGGGCGGAAAGCCTCCGACCATCGAATCTTCGGAGTACAAGCTCTTTACGACGACGCTCTCGCAGCGGGTTTGTAAAGATGCATTGGATGTCACCGGTGCGGCGGGTCAGATCCGTGAAGGCCAAGACGATGCGCCTCTTCGAGGTCGATTTGAAGGGGCCTACCGGGCGACCCTTAATGAAACGGTCGGGGGTGGCTCTTCTGAAATTCAGAAGAACATCATTGCTCGACGTAAGTTGGGATTGCCCAAGAACTTTTAAATCGTTCTAAGTGATCGGCGGAGCCGTTTGGATCGGCCGCCATACTTTTGAAGCGGGAGTGAAGAGGCCCGCATGCCTATAGGAGATCCGATATGGACCTCGCGCTGACTGAAGAACAACAGATGATCGTTGATATGACTCAGGGAATTCTTGAGGAGCACTCGACCATTGAAGTGGTGCGCCAACTGGAAGACGACCCGAAAGGCTATCCGGATGAACTGTGGAAGCAGTTGGCTGAGTCTGGGCTCACGGGCCTTTTGATTCCTGAGAGCTTCGGAGGAGGCGGCCAAGGTTTGGTGGAGGCGGCCTTGGTGTACGAGCAGTTTGGAACCTATCTCTCGCCCGTGCCCCACTTCGTCAGTTCGGTTCTGAGCGCCCGCATGCTGCTTGAAGTGGGAACCGACCATCAACAGGAAGAGTGGCTTGGCAAGATGGCCAACGGGGACGCGATCCTAAGCGTGGCCTGGTTGGAGCCTGAACGTGGTTTTGGCCAAAAGGGTGTCCAGATGGCGGCCGTGGCCGACGGCGGAGACTTTTTGCTCTCGGGCGTTAAGCAGCATGTCTATTTTGCGAGTGCCGCCAGTCAATTGATCGTTTTGGCGCGAACCGAAGCAGGGATTGAGCTTTTCCTTGTGGACCCCACTGCCCAGGGCGTTGCCATGCGGCAACAGCTTTCTCAATCTGGTGACGCACAATATCGAGTTGAGTTCGACAATGTGCGCGTCTCTTCCAGTGCACGTCTGGGTGGAGCCGGAACGGGCTGGGAAACGTTTAACCAGGTTCTTCATGAAGGCATCATCCTGCTGGCCGCGCAGGCCATCGGTGGTGCGCAAAAGGTTCTGGACATCACCGTTGAGTACTCAAAAGAGCGAATTCAGTTTGATAAACCGCTCGGCGCTTTTCAGGCTTTGGCCCACTATATGGCTGATTGCGTGACGAACATTGATGGCGGTCGAGTGCTGGTCTACGAAGCGGCTTGGAACGCGGCTCAAGGGCGTTCGATTTCTCGTTTCGCGCCCATGGCCAAGCTTTTTGCTTGCGAGACCTATCGAGAAGTGACTCGAATTTGTGCGCAAATTTGGGGTGGTGTGGCGTTTACCATTGAGTACGACTGCCAGCTTTACTTCCGTCGAGCCAAGCAACTGCAGCTCTCATGGTGGGATACTCCCTATCTCGAAGAGCTAGTGGCTGCCGATGTTCTCGACCAAGAGTAACGTGAACCGCAGTCATCACGTTTGACATCGAATTTAGAGGGGCCCAGTTTTAAATACTGTGGCCCCTTTATTTTTCGTGCCCCTTAGATCTTGAAGCTGGCGCGTGTTTCGAGAAGAGCCTTTGAATGGAAGATCTCTTTGGCTCCTCGGCTTTCGTTTGCGACAGGAGAGGGGATGTGATTCCTTTGCCCTGACTGTCGTCCCGTTGTTCGAGCTTAGGCTGGAGCTGTGTGGCACAGAGAAATCTGGAGAATGCCAAAATGTTTTTTTTTCGAACGGGGACTTTGCTCTTTATCTTTCTTCTGTCCGCGTCAATCGCTTTCGCGCAGGAGGAGAAGTCTCGCTCTCCTTTTTCAAGGCCACCCTCTGCGTTGGCGGTGGAAGAGCCATGCCGGTTTGTGGGCACTTTTCACAAGGAGTCGCGCCAGCGAATTGAAGAACTTCGGGCTCAGAAAGTAATTTCTCTGGATGAATGGAAGTGCATGGCGCGGGCTCTTGAAAAATTAGACGACGAGATGACGGTGAGTTGCAAGGTGAAAAAAGATCCGCTCTCTGTGATTGAAGTGCGCCAAAGAGAGTTGTATTCGAACTGTCTCCCCATAGCCGAGAGTGAGGATTCGAGTTGGTTCCGTCGTTTTCTGCAACGACTCGGAATGGCGAAGAATCCCGCGGCTGAGAAGAAAGAAGCGATTCTGAATTGTAGTTTGCTGTCAGCTGAAAAAGGATGTTTCTGAGAAACCGTTTGGGGCTGAGGGCCTTTGAGTTCTCGTTTATTCAGGTTGCAGGGCCCCCTGAGCATGATGTTGAAAAGTTTATAAACTACTCGAGTGGACCTTCGGAAATGTTTGATGAGGAGTGGTTCTGTTGTCTGTACGATCCCCTAACTTCAAGCCGTCTCTTCGTGGAGCCCATCCGAGCATTGCCGAGGAGTTGGCGGGGAAGGCTCGCGCGCTTGAGGAAGCGGGCAGAGACATTATCTATATGCAGGTGGGCCAGCCCAGCACCGGTGCTCCGGCTGGAGTGGTTGAAGCGGTCACGCGGGCAAGCGAGCAATCGCCCATGGGATACTCTGGTGCAGCCGGGCTTCCCGAACTTCAGCAAAGAATTTCTCGACAGTACCTTGAGTTGTACAATGCAGAGGTTGAACCAGAGCGGATCATCATCACCTTCGGTGCCTCCGGTGCAATCCTCCTTGCGATTATTGGTTGCTTCGATGTAGGCCAGAGAGTGGCTCTGCCTCAACCTTTCTATTACGGGTATCGACATGCCATCGAGACCCTCGGTGTGGAATGCGTTCTCTTCGAAACGTCTATGGAGAATGATCTTCAACCCACCATTGCGGACCTGGAAGCCATCGAAGGACCCATTGATGGCTTGATCGTGGCGAGCCCTGGAAACCCGACGGGTTCCATGCTTGCGCCTGAGAAGATCAGGGAAATGGCCGAATACTGCGAACGTCTAGGCATTCGGTTTATCTCTGATGAGATTTACCATGGGATTACTTATGATGATCAGGTTAAACAAGCCACCGCCTGCTCGTATTCGCCGGAAGCGATTGTCGTAAATAGTTTTTCAAAATATTATGCCATGGCGGGCTGGCGATTGGGCTGGATGGTTGTTCCGGATTACCTAATCGCTCCGATTTCAGACTTGGCTCACAACCTTTACCTCTGCCCTCCGGCCCCTGCTCAGATCGGGGCCCTTCATGCGATTGATTGTCGGCCTGAGCTGGATCGGCATGTGGAGAGGTACCGAGACAATCGGGATATTTTGCTGAATGGCCTTCCTCGGCTTGGTTTTGATCGATTCACGACTCCTCACGGAGCTTTCTATTTATATTGCCATGTCCAGCATTTACATGAAGACAGTCTTGAATTCTGCGTCGACATGATGAACAAGGCCGGAGTTCTGGCTGCGCCAGGCTCTGACTTCTGTCCCATGAGTGGTCAGCACTATGTTCGATTTTCCTATGCAGGAGCGACCGAAAAAGTGCAGGAAGCGGTTCATCGTCTCGCTCAATGGAGAGGCTAGAGTTCTCCGAGATTTCGGAAAGGTTTTTTCGATGCAACTCTGTGTAGAGATCCAGCGAGTAGGCGATCGCTGCCCTTTCGCGAACGAATCTGTCCAATTTGAGTTGGGTCGCGGCGAATGTCTCTGGCTGCAAGGCGATTCCGGTTCAGGAAAGTCATCGCTTGCGCTTCACCTCGTTGGCCTGCGAACGCTTCCAGATGCGGTCATTGAGATGGAATGGAAGGGTCTTGATTCTCAGCCGTCTGAGATCGGGATGGTTTTTCAGCAAGGCGTCTTGATCGATTCCCTGAATGTGGCTGAAAACATTGGTTTAGCTCTTCGGCGAGCCCGCCTCGACTCTTCTGCGAAATCCATTCACAAGGCTCTCGAGGAAGTGGGGTTGGCCTCGACTCATGCTACGAAGATGCCAGGCGAATTGAGTGGGGGGATGTTGCGTCGGGCCTCCCTGGCCCAGGTTCTCGCTCAGGGACGTCCCGTGATTGTGCTAGACGAACCTTTCGTTGGGTTAGATGAGTCTGCGGCTTCCGGCATTGTTTCATTGATTCAAGAGCTCATGACAAAAGGGCAAAGTTTTATTCTAATCTCGCACGAACCGCAGTATGCCGAACCCCTTGCGACAAACGGTCGAGACGTGCATTTGTCGGCATCACCCCAGGTGGAGAAAGCTTCTTCAGGTCGGTCGTTGCCGCATTGGAACTTTGTTGTTCGCACGGGTCTCCGACTTTTTGACTATTTGGTGATCTCGACTCCTCTCATTATTTTCGCTTTTTTAGCGGCTGGCGTCGCGATCAGCATGCTTTTTTCAGAGTTGCTTGAGGCGACGAGTGTGGACGCGCTTCGCAAACAGATGATTGATCCGGATCCTTCGCTCTTTAAAAAATTGATGGGTGTCGAAATTTTTCAGAAGTTTGTGGGGTATGAGTTTGACAACCTTACAAGTCAACATTTGCCGGAAATTCGGAGAAAGATGTTTGCTCTCGGCATTTCGCGAGGCTTCATCGTTGAACTTGGCCCTATGCTCACGGCACTTTTGCTGGCGGGTCGGATCGGAGGCTCCTATGCCGGGGAGATCAGCATGATGCAGGCGACTAATCAGAATCAACTCCTGAGTACGCTTGGTGTCTCGCCTCGACGATGGACGCTTGGGCCGGCGGCCATCGCAGCTTTGATCGCGGCTCCGATTTTGACGGGTATCGGTGTAGGGACCAGTATTCTTATGGCTAAAGCCGTGGCCATGAGTAGCTCTTACGGCCTCTTTGATAATTCGCAGCAGTTCTGGCAGGCCCTTGCCGAAAAAGCTCTCGTTTACCCTTCGCTTTGGGCATACCCTCCGTTCGTCAGCATGTACCACAGTTTGATTTTCATGGTGATTATTCTTGGAGTGGCTGAAATTGCTGGCAGAATGCGGCCTGGAATCCAGCCAAGGGATGTTCCCAGCGCGATCACGTGGGCTGTGGTTGGGGCGAGCCTGCTGATTATCGTGGCTGATTGGGGCCTTTCACAATGGCTCCTCTACTTGTCGCCGTTGCAGAATCCCCTGGGTTGATTTGAACCAAAGCCGGCCTGAAGAACGTGAGTGAGAGCCACGCGATTGCTCAAGCCTTGTTCGTTGATCATGAGACGTAGTTGAAGCAGACCTCAAGTGGTCAACGCAAAAGAAGTTGTAGCCAGATCGCCCTTTCGTGCCCTCCAGAGTGTGTAGGGCACCCTGTCCCCCTGAAATTACGCGAGGAACGGGAGTCGAGGCCAAAATGATTGCAGTTGGGCGCACCGTTGTCTCCATTGTCTCGCTAAGCTAGAGCGCACTTTCTTGAGTTCATTCAGAGTGACTGACCCGTTGGAGCTTGGCGGTTCGTTCTCGATAAGCTCAAAATTTTCGGAGTTTCGCCATGGCTCGTGATGCTCGGCCTCGTGAAGGCCTCGCGAAGACCATTGAATCCAAATCTTTCCGGGCTTCCGAGCCAAGCGGACAGGATGAAGTCAAGCCAGAAGACCATTCCACTCTAGAGGGACCTGAACTTGAAGAGTTGGTGAATGAGGCGCGCTTAGCCACAACGTATGATGCGGTTCGTCCTCTGAGTATCGGCTTGGCTGTGCTGTGGGCTTTTTTTATCCCTTTCAATATTTTAGAGCTGCCTGAGGGAGCTCGAAGCCCGGTGGTGATTCACGATGTGTTTATGGTCGTGGGTTCTTTGTTGCTTTACCTCTCGGTGCGAGAGAACTGGGTATCCCTTCGGATCGTCGGGCCGGGTGCTTTGCTTGTAGTGTTAGTCATCGCTTCAAATGTCTTATTGGCGTACTGGGTGACGGAGAGAAGTTTCTACACGTACTACATAGGCATCATTTTGATCGGGGCGGGCAATATTGTGCTCCTGACGCGATGGTTTGCGGCTTCAGCGGTCCTGGTTCTTTTGGCTTGGGCCGTGATGGCCACTTCTTTTTCTACGCCCGAGGAGTTCGTCAACCTTGTCTTTCTTCAAGTTGCGGCTGTATTGGTCGCCGTAACGATTCACTTGGCGCGTGTGAATTTTATTCGACGAATCACTCACCTGCGCCATCGTGATCAAGTGCGCGAGAAGGAATTGGAGAGGGCGCTCTTGAGGGCCGAACGTGTTCGTCACGAACTTGACGAAAGAGTTGAAGAGAGAACGCGAGAACTTCAAATTGCTTATGATCGTATGACGGCCCAGCTTGAAGAGCGTGCGCAACTTGAAGATCAGCGGAGAGAGCTTCAAAGTGAACTGAATCACGCGCAGCGCCTTGAGTCGGTGGGGCAACTAGCGGGCGGAATTGCTCATGATTTCAATAATTTACTGACAGTGATCGGCGGAAACATTGATCTGGTTATTCGAAAATCTGGCCTTCTCGAAGAGCGGAATCGGGCCTGGCTCGATGAGGCCCGAAATGCGACGACACGAGCAGTCGTCTTAACAAGTGAATTGCTGGCCTACAGCCGAAAGCAACCCGTGGTTTTTGAAGCGATTGATCCACTCGCCGTCGTTGGGGGTGTTCGAAAGATGATTGAGCGGGCGGTGGGTGAAAATGTAAAGCTTGAAATGGATCTGAGACCTATTCGGAGTCATATCCTCGGAGGCAAAGGCCAAATCGAGCAAGTTGTGATGAACCTTGTTTTGAACGCATGCGATGCGATGCCTCTCGGAGGTAAGCTTCGCATCGTGGTCGATGAGGTTGGAGAGACGGCCTCTCCCTTGGAAGAGGGGGTGGGGAATGGACCCTATATTCGACTGAGGTTTGTCGACAACGGCATGGGCATGAACAACCAGGTTCGAGAAAAAATCTTTGAACCGTTCTTTACGACAAAAGAAACTGGAAAAGGCACTGGGCTTGGTCTTTCGGTGGTTCATGGGATTGTGACCCAGCATCAAGGTTTCGTGAAAGTGAAGTCGAGTCCTTCGTCAGGGACAACGTTCTCTGTCTTTCTGCCCAGCGTGCAAGAAAAAGGCGTGAGTGACCCGGTCGAGGTTCAGTTACCCGGTGAGAGCCTGGCTTCGGGGGAAACGATTCTCGTCGTGGAAGACGAAGATGCCGTGCGCAGATTTACAGTGACTCTTTTGGAAGAGCTTGGCTATCACGTTCTAGCTGCAGAGCATGGTGAAGATGCACTCCTGCGTGCCACTGAATTTGAGGGTGAGATTGATCTTCTTTTAACAGATGTAGTCATGCCGGGCATCCAAGGTCCCGAGTTGGCAGGGCGACTGCTTGCGTTGAGGCCCTTGACTCAAGTCATTTACGTCTCGGGGTACACCGATCCTAAAATTTTAGCTGGGCTCGAATTGGGTGAGCGAGCCGCTTTTCTGCAAAAGCCCTTCACCCGAGATGATCTTCAGACTAAAATTCGAGAGGTACTGGGTTCGGACTCGGTGGCTCCATTTTCCTGAAGCCATGGCGTAAGGATGGGTCGAGGAAAGTGGCACGTGTAGATAAAAGAGGTTTTAAAGAAGAAGGGCATGTTGTATCGCTATGCGCAAAGAAAAAGCCACTCCTGGACCTAAAATCGGAAAGACCATTCAAGATTCGACTCCGTACTGGCCGAAGCCGATTCAGGCTGCGCCGGGCACTCCGAATGTCGTTTACGTTGTGTTTGACGACGTGGGGTTTAGTGACTTTGGCGCCTACGGATCGGAGATTGCGACACCTCACCTTGATGGACTAGCGGCTGGGGGTTTGCGCTACACAAATTTTCATACGACGGGATTATGTTCGGCCACTCGTGCATGTCTTTTGACGGGTCGAAATCATCATCGCGTGGGGATAGGAACACTCACGGATTGGGATTTAGGTTACCCAGGCTCACGGGGGCGGTTGGTGCCAGACGCGGCGACCTTGGCCGAGTTGCTGCGACCGGAGGGTTGGAATACTTGTGCGGTGGGGAAGTGGCATCTCACCCCCATGCAAGAAACCACCGCGGCCGGACCTTTCGATCAGTGGCCCGTTCAGCGGGGGTTTGATCGGTTTTACGGTTTTTTTGCGGGCGAAACAAATCATTGGTTCCCAGAACTGACGGAAGACAATCATCGAATTGAGCCAGAATTGCCCCCTGATTATCACCTTAGTGTTGATCTAGTCGATCGAGCGATCAGTTATTTTCGCGATCAAAAATCAGTAGCGCCTGAAAAGCCCTTATTTTTGAACCTTGCTTTTGGTGCATGTCATGCTCCTCATCAGGCGCCGAAAGAGTTTATTGATCCGTATCGGGAAGTTTTCGCGGTGGGGTACGATCAAATACGAGAGGATCGTCTGGCTCGGCAGCTTGAGCTGGGCATCGTCCCAGCTGGAACGAAGCTTACTCCGCGGCACGCCTCGGTGAAGCCTTGGTCCAGCCTTTCGACTGAGCGGAAGGAATCGTTTGTTCATTTTCAAGCTGCCTATGCTGGAATGCTTGAACATGCCGATCTTCAAATCGGACGATTTGTTGATTTTCTAGAGAAAATTGGCCAACTGGAAAATACGGTGATGTTTGTGCTCTCGGACAATGGGGCCAGTCAAGAAGGGACGCCGATTGGAACTGTCAATGCGCTGCGAGTGGCCAATGGCGTCCGCGATAGCGTTGAACAAAATCTTGCGGCGGCCGACGAGATGGGCGGGCCTCTCTTGAACAACAACTATCCGCTGGGCTGGGCCATGGCGGGAAATACGCCGCTTAAACGCTTCAAGCAAAATGTACACGGGGGAGGCGTTAGAGATCCTCTGATAGTTCACTGGCCAGCAGGCATAGAATCAAAGGGCGAGCTTAGACATGATTTCGTCCATGCAACAGATTTGCCGATGACTGTTTTGGACTTGGCTGGCGTATCTCCCCCTTCACAGATTTCGGGGGAGACACAGATTTCATTTGATGGCGTGAGTGTACGTGCCACGTTTGCCGACGCGGCCGCTAGCGTTCAAAGAGGTCCGCAAATCTTTGAGTTATTCGGGCACAGAGCCATCGTTCATGAGGGTTGGAAAGCGGTGGCCTGGCATGCTCCCGGTACAGATTTTGAAGAAGACGTTTGGGAGTTGTACCGACTCGAGGAAGATTTTTCTGAATTTGAGGACTTGTCTAAGAGCGAAGGCGAAAAGCTGGCAGCGTTACAGTCCTTGTGGTGGGAGGAGGCTCGTCGAAATCATGTATTGCCTCTGGATGATCGCGCCTTTAATGAGCGTTGGATACTCAGCGGTGGAGATCAGACGGTCCGTACACGATTTGAGTTTTGGGCGGGCATGAGCCACTTGCCAACGGACGCAGCTCCAGATATTCGGAACCGATCCTATACCGTCGAGGCTGAGGTGGAGCTCGCTGAAGGCGTAGAACATGAGGGTGTTCTGATCGCACATGGCGATCGCTGCAGCGGTTGGAGCCTTTATATGAAATCAGGCTATCTCATTCACGATTATAATTTCGCAGGCACTCACACCGTTATACGTTCAGAGTCGAAAGTGAACGCAGGTCGACACCGATTGGTGTATCGACTCAGTCGCACAGGGGAGCACCAGGGTGTGGCTGAGCTTCGAGTGGATGATGTCGTAGTCACGGAACCTGTCTCCGTCGCGACGATTCCTCTAGTGATATCATTTGAAGGCCTCGATGTTGGGCGCGATGCTTTGATCTCCGTCACGGAAGACTATGAGTCTCCCTTTGAATTTACGGGCAAGCTGGAACGAGTGATCGTGACTCTGGACGAGGATCAGGGAGGGGTCACTCCGAATTCGGCCACCGCGGAGCAAGTCCGTCAGTAGCTTTGTTTTGCCCTCGAGTTTGGGAGTGGGGTCGCTTTTGGTGATCGACTTACTCTTCTTTGCGACTGTATGCGAAACCGACAGCGGGGCCAAAATCAGAAGGGGTCTCGGGGATATCACCTTCGGCTCTGGGCCAAGCGAGAGGCGTGACCTCGCCCTGAACGATTTCTCCAACGCCAACGTTTTGTCGGTCCACGGAGACATGAGGCCACGGGGCAGCGCGAACACAACCATCTGCAAAGTAGATGATGCAGAAAACCCGTCGCATTTGATCGGTTGTGTTGGGGGATGCGAGATGAACCGTGAGCGAATGATGGAACACGACATCCCCCGGCATACACTCGACCCAAACCGGTTCGATGGCGGCCACGGCTGGATCTTCAAGAATGGGATACGGCTCGGGATGCATGAGATGAGTGATGTCGACAAACTTCTTCAGGCCGACACGATGTGATCCAGGAAGATAGGCCATGGCGCCCATTTCTTGGGTGACGCCTTGAAAAGGGATCCAAGCAGTGACTTGATGGGCCGGCCGAATCGGCCAAAAGGGGAGGTCCTGATGGGCATCGGTCTCGCGTCCTCCAGGCTCTTTGTAGAGAGCCTGGTCGTGCCAGACCCGAATGCCAGGGGTGTCAAGCAGCAGCGCAGCCATCTCGGCGAGACCTCGGTTGAATGTCGCGACACGCACATCGGGATGATCTTCCCAGAGATTCATACACTGGATGAACGATTGCTCATAGATCGTCTTTTCTTCGACGCTTCGGTGGTCTCCGCGAGAGCGTTGCTTGACAGCATAATCCACCGCGGTGCCAAAACTTTCGACTTCGTCCGCTGAGAGTGCGCCCGGGACGACGAGGAAGCCATCTCTTTGAAAAGTATCAATTTGTTTTTGTGTGAGCGGCTTTGGCAAATAAAGTACTCCTCGACAATCGGGGGGAGAGGGAGCGGCTTGAGTGCCGGGTTAACCGATGAGGTCCCATGGCGTTTCGGCGCGCAACCGAACCATAAAATCGGGCTCGTAGGCTTCCTCGGGACTTTCGCGTACAAGCCGATCGAGGACTTCGGCATCATGCCCAACAAGGATGCGCCATTTTTTCGCGCGCACGCCGTCGAGGATAATTTTTGAGGCGTCCTCGGCACTCAGAGGCGCCTTGTCTCGGAAGTCTTGACCCCGCTGGATCATGCCCTGGCGAAGGTCTTCATTTTCTAAACCATCGAGGGGAATGCCGGCCTTTGTAATTTGGTCGCGGACGGCAGACAGTTCTTCGTCGCTCATCTCCTTGGGGTCGCGCCCGAAAAATCGACTGGAGTTAATAATAATTGAAGTGCCCACATGTCCGGGCATCACGAGAGACACACCAACATGAGGCGAGTTCAGTCTGAAGTCGTTGACTAAAGCTTCGGTAAAACCTTTCACCGCAAACTTGGCTGCACTGTAGGAGGTGTGGGCAATTTGTGGGCCGAGAGAGGCCCAAAAGCCATTCACGCTGCTGGTGTTGACGAGGTGACCTTCCTCGCTGGCTTGCAGCATGGGAGTGAAGACACGGCAGCCGAGGTAGACGCCTCCCCAACAAACGTTGAAGGTTTGTTCCCATTCGTGGCGATCGTCGGCCAAGAAACTGCCCGCTCCTCCGATGCCTGCATTGTTAAAAAGGAGGTTGATATGGTCGGTTTTCAGAGTTTCTGCCACATGATCTCGAAACGCGATCATTTGCGTTTCGTCCGAGACGTCTGCTTGAAATAGACTGACTTGAGTGCCTTCAGGCGCCTCTTGTTCACACAGGGATCGGGTGACTTCCATATTCTCAATGGAGAGATCGCACAGGGCGACGTGGCATCCTTCTGCGGTGAGTTGGCGGGCGAGTTCGCGCCCCATGCCGGTACCGCCTCCTGTGATGACGGCAATTTTTCCTTCAAAGTTCTCCATGGATCTGCTCCCGGTCTTTTAGGTGAGGAATGGAATGCTAACACGACTCGATGAGCCGCTCGTTCGCAGAGTCGCGCTATTCTACGATTTCATCAAAATAGACGGCTCATTCGCCCAATCAGAGAGATCGGGAACCGTTTTTTTCGTTCTGCAGTCGGGCTGAAAAAAACCTGTATTTGGCGACAAGGCGTGGAGGAGAGGATCTATGAAAAGTTTAAAGATTTTAGGAAGTTTTGGGATTTTACTATTTTTTGTGGCATGTGCTGGTTCGGGGCCAAATGGATTCACGGAAGTAAAAGAACGCTTGCCGGAGATGGGCTCGAAGGGCGGCCGAATTTATATCTACACACCTATTCGGAATTTCTTTCTTGATTTCGTTCCGCCCGTTTTGGTCAACGGGAAAAAAGTAGGGGTGTCTCGATCTGGAAGTTTTCTCGTAGTGGACGAACCGGCCGGCCAATACACAGTGACGGTGGGAGACGAAAAAATCTTTTCAGACTCAGGAGGCCAGATCAAATCGGAGCCGGCGACCATTTCTCTAGAGGCTGGCGAAACGGCTTACATTCGTTTTTACGCGGTGAATTCTGAGTATTTCATTCAAATGAAATCGATTCCAGAAGACGCTGAGAACGGCGAGAGAGATTTGAAGACGCTCTCCTATCAAGGCGGGAATGTGAAGCCGGCTGAGAAATAGATTTGATGTGAATTCACATCAAATTCAGGAGGATGAACTAGAGCTTAAGCGTAAGGGGTGTTTCAGTTTTCGCGGCCGTGACCGGATGAGTCACAGGGTTGACTTTTACTCTCGTCGAGAAGAAAAAGAGGAGTTAGCCCATGATCAGAAGATCGAAGAAACTCTCCCTGAGAGGCGCCCGAGGCCACAGCCTTGAGCGAGGCACGGCTGTTGAGCGAGAAAAGAGAATTGATAAAAACCAGAGAATCGAGACTGTCGGGAGAACTCACGAAGCTCAGGAAGCGTCTTCTGAGGTCGGCGCCGGCGGTGATGAAGGTGGAGAGACACGATGGGTTGTTATTCGTAACCAGAAACCCTCTTCCACTTTCATTAAACGTGGTCATAGGCGGGTGGATCGGTCGCCGACACTCGATCAGATTCGAACTCGCGAAACTCCTTTCTCAAACTCTTCACGAGTAAGGCGGGGAGTCAGCACAGAGCGCACCACTTCCTCTCGGTCTACGGGGAGCAGTCCAGGCACCCTTGAGGTCGTTCGATGTCGCAGCTTTCGGCCGGGCGCGGTGGAGCCTTCTCGACCTGACGGAAGTGTTCAGATGCGCTTGCCCTTTGGCGATTGGATTGTCGCTTTGAAGACGAATCGTGAGCTCGAGTTTGATCGACGCTTGCATGAGTCGTCGAAGAGGCCGAGCTTGCGGTCTTGAACGAGGTCGATTCGATGGGGCATCAAATCAACGGGAGTGAAAACGTTTGGGGAGAAGTTAAAAAAGAGTTGAAACCTTGAGGAGTCCCTCGTGCACGTGAATTCGAGACTCCGGGGGAGCTTCTGCCCAGTTGTCTGGATCTCGGTCGAGTGGCTCAGAGAGAATCAAGGAGGAACCGGCATCGAGAGTGAAAGTTTCTCCATTGGCGTCATGCAGAGAGGCTCCGGGTGTGGAGTAGTAAAGAGAAGGTGGGATATCGTCTGAAGAATGCCGAAAGGCCCAAACGTCTTTTCCATTGGCAAGAGCGACCGTCATATGAAACGGGGCCTCGACACCCATTTTTTCTCGTTCAGACTCGACGGTTTCGATCATGCGCAAGATTCCTCCAATCGGGTCCTTTGCAAGCCCGAAGGTGAGAGCGAGCTGGAACATGGTCTCGGTATCCGTGGTTCCTCCGCGCTGGCCATAAATGGTTGGATCGACCTGACAATCAAGAGCGTGCCGTAGTTTTTCAAAGTCACCGATTTGACCATTGTGAACGAAGAGCCAGTCGTTGTACGCGAAAGGGTGACAGTTGCTTCTCGAAACGGAGGAGCCTGTCGTGGCCCGGACATGGGCCATAAAAAGAGGTGACTCAATATGGTGAGCCAGACTTCTCAGGTTCCCGTCATTCCAAGCAGGCCGGACATCATGAAACACTCCGGGGGAGGCTGAACTTCCGTACCAGCCGACCCCGAAACCATCGCCGTTGATCTCAAAATTAGTGCGCTCGGCATGACGGGATTGGTCGAGGATGGAATGTTCGGGCGCCATCAGGACCGTCTCTAGGCTGATAGATTGACCGCTATAGGCAAGCCATCGACACATGCTCATGGACTCCTTTTTTAGGTTTGGACAACGCACAGAATTTCTCAGGTGACTCTCTGTGTCGAGGATTGGGTTTAGTGATGAGCATCCTCAGACTAACAATCTGGCCTGGGACTCGCCGCGAGGTCGTCGGGACGAGGAAGAGAGTCGTTCGCTCAAGAAAGAATCAATGTCGATGGGGAGCTGCACGGCCTACCCTCGGGGGGGCAGCTGGGCGGCAGAATGCAAACAGAGGGCGGTTGATTGAAGGGGCCCGCCTTCGCCGAACTCTGAGCAGATAACAAGACCGCTCCGAATCTGTCACAATTGACCTTCTCACTTTTCAAGGAGCCAAAGATGATTCTTCTCGACCCCCGAAACCACACTCGCCCCTACTCGGATGAACGTTCACGCGAGGTGATGCTTAAGGCCATTGAATTCTTCGAGCGTAAGGGGAAGAAGGCTCTTAAAGCAGACGATCGAGAGCGTGTTTGGTATGACGACTTTCTGTCATTTGTAAAGGAAGAGCGGCTGTTCGCGACCACGCTGACCCCGGCCGAGTACGGTGCAGAGGATGCGCGGTGGGACACTTGGAGGAATTGTGAGTTCGCCGAAATTCTCGGGTTCTACGGACTTCACTATTGGTATACCTGGCAAGTTTCTATTTTAGGACTCGGCCCCATTTGGATGAGTGAAAACGAAGCGGTCAAGAAAAAGACTGCTCAGCTCCTTGAAGACGGCGGGATATTCGCCTTCGGGCTCTCTGAGAGAGCGCATGGGGCCGATGTGTATTCAACGGATATGCATCTCATTCCCCAAGACGATGGGACATACCTGGCGCGCGGTGAGAAATATTATATTGGCAACGGGAATAAGGCATCTCTCGTTTCGACCTTCGGAAAGATCGATGGCACAGACGATTACGTTTTCTTCGTCGTAGATTCTCAGAACCCGCACTATGAGTGCAAGCGAAATGTAGTCAACGCTCAATCCTATGTCTCGAATTACGCCCTCAACGACTACCCGGTTCGAGAAGAGGACATTATTCATCGGGGCAAAGAGGCATGGAATGCGGCCTTGAACACCGTCAATATCGGGAAGTTCAATCTGGGTTGGGCCTCCATTGGAATCTGCACCCATGCCATGTACGAAGCCGTTCAACATGCTGCGAATCGGCATCTGTATGGCCAGACAGTTACGGACTTCCCGCATGTGAAGCAACTCTTTACAGATGCCTATGCGCGGCTCGTGGCCATGAAGTTGGTGGCGCTTCGAGCTTCGGATTACCTAAGGGCAGCAGGTCCAGAAGATCGTCGGTATCTGCTCTATAACCCGGTGGTCAAGATGAAGGTGACGACTCAAGGAGAGGATGTGATCAACCATCTTTGGGATGTCATTGCTGCCAAAGGCTTTGAAAGTGACATGTACTTTGAGATGGCGGCGCGAGATATCCGCGCTTTACCGAAACTCGAGGGCACAGTACATGTGAACATTGCCTTGATTGTGAAGTTTATGCCGAATTACTTCTTCAACCCAGAAACGTATGAGGAAGTCGGGCGTCGAGATGAGCCCACGAATGACGACTACCTCTTTGCTCAGGGCGCCACTCGGGGGCTGGGGCAAATTCGTTTCCACGATTACGAGCCCGTTTTCGCGAATTTCGATCTGCCGAATGTAGGGGTCTTCTCCGAGCAGGTTTCGGTCTTTAAAGAAATGCTGGCTGCTTCTCCGCCGGGTGACAGTCAACGCAATGATGTTGATTTCCTATTGGCGGTGGGGGAACTCTTCACGCTCGTGGTTTACGCTCAACTGTTCCTTGAGAACGCTCCTATTTACGGAATTTCAGATGATCTGATTGATCAGGTTTTCGATGTGTTTATTCGGGACTTCGCTCAATTCGCGTTGCAGTTGCATGGGAAGCCCAGCAGCACGGAAATCCAAATGGATCACTGCATTCGAATGATCAAGAAGCCCGTGGTGGATGCAGAGCGTTACGATCGTGTTTGGACGAAGGATGTCCTCCCTCTCCAGGATCGTTATGAGATGAACCCATAGAGGATCACCGCTTCTCAGAAAGCTGAGGAAGGCCTCTGAGAATATCGCGCACCACTTCAGAGTATTCTGAGTGGACATGATGGCCGCCCGGAAAAGCAATGACGGTGACCAGTCCTGGAGGAAGATGTGGACAGACCGCATCCGGGTCATCTTCGCCGTAGATGCAGAGCACGTCGAGATCACCCAAGGCTTCCAGGGCAGGTTCCATGGGCAAAGCATTTTTGACGGGGCTGTTGTCAAACCAATCGCGGAGACGAAATTCAAAGGCTGTCCCGGCAGAGGGAGAGAGCAGGGCAACTCGTACAATCCGGTCACGCAGTGTGGGCGAAATCTCTTCAATCATAAAGGGAAGTGCGTTAGCGCCTCGCGAAAAGCCGATCAATATAAATTTTCGATCGGTCCATGAGAGATCGGCTTGGGCCAGAACTTGGGTGAGGGCTTGGCCGACTTCGGTTTGAGTCCGAGGGAACCAGAAGTAGCGGAGAGAGTCCAGGCCCACAGTAGGGATGCCTTTCCGGCCGAGGTGCTGAGCAATCTCCTTGTCGATGGTGGCCCAGCCCCCATCTCCCGAGATGATGATGGCCACGTAGGCATGACCATCCTCTTCCGAAGGCAGGGTGACAATGGGAAGATGCGTGCGTGAGCAACCCATCAAGAGTACAAGGGCCACGAGCAGGCCGATCAAGCGATGGGTGGTCAACGGTGGACGACCCCAGTGATACCGCCGGAGACGAGTTTCGCCACATTCTTAATCGCCATGGGAAAAGCCATTCCTCCCGGTGAGGCGAGGTAGCGGGGTTCCCAGACGGGATGATACTTTTCTTTATACCTTCGAAGGCCTTGGAAGTTGTAAAAATGTTCGCCGTGCTGGAAGAGAAGGGTCCCGATCCGGCTCCATACAGGGGCGAGTCTATGTTCAGGGAGTCCTGAAAAGGGGGCCATTCCGAGAGAGAACCAACGGTAACCTTGGTTTTGAGACCAGAGCATTGATTCGATGAAGAGGTAGTCCATGACACCATTGGGCGAATTTTCAGGATCAAAGCGCATTAGATCTGGAGAGACTTCTTCCTGCTCGCCACTGGCCCAAAGGTTTGCGAAGGCCACGATCTTGTCGGATTGCTTTACGATCGCCACCGGCGATCGTGTCATGTAGTCACGTTGAAATGATCCGAGAGAAAAACTTTTCTCTCTCGTATTTTTGCCTTCGAGCCAGCTGTTCGAGATGTTCTCCAGTTGATCGATGACTTCGGGCACGCTTGCGGGCGAAAGCACTTCGAATTCGCAACCGTCACGCTCAGCTCTTCGCAGCGTTTGTCGCATGCTTTTATGGGACGAGCCTTCAAGATTAAAGTCTTCGAGGGGGACACGTCCCATTTCACCCAGCTTATGAATAGAAAGGCCCAAGTCGAGATAGAGTGGAATGTCTTCAGGGCCGACTTCATAGAAGACGGGCCATCCGCCAAATTCGTCGCTGAGCTCTCGGAGCGACCAAGCCAGTTCAGCCCGAGCGGCTTGGGGGCCAACGGGTCCGCCCATAGAAACCCATGATTTTCCCGTGATGCCATACATTAAAAATCCGTCGCCTTCGGAAGAGAAGAGCAGTTTTTTATCTCCCAATAGAGCCAAGTAGGAAGCGGAATCAGGAGAGGCTTCAACAATGGGTTGAGCACGATCGAGTTCCTGTGTGGAGGCTGTCTTCGCTCCGGGGGGGCGAGGCCGAGTCACTCGCCAGATGATGAGAGAGGTGATGAAGACAAGGAGCAAGCCGAGGGTTCTTAGTGAGTTTGAAACGTCAGCATCCCACCCCACATCTGTCCATAGATCAGCCGCATACGAGCTGCCTTGATGTGTCCACGTGGCAAACCAGATAGCGCCCACTGCCCCGATGGCGATGAGTCCAGTCAGTTCTTTGGGAAGTGCGTGGGGAATAAACTTCCCATGTCGGTAGAAGAATGAGCGACAGGGGATCAACGATAAAAAGATCAGGCTCAATCCAGTAGCCAGCAGAAAGTGGCTGCCTCGAAGCAGCGAAGTCGATGCACCGATGGCGAGGAAGAAGAGCGTTGCGTAGTAGGTGGTGTCTACCCGTTGCTGGAGACCACGGGCTAAGAGAATCAGTCCAAAGCCGCTGATGACACTGAGCGGGTGCGAGACGGCTCGTAAAGGCAGCGGTATTACGTGCTTGAGTATTTCGACGTGAGAGGTCGCCGCGGGGGCGAAGCCCGCAATCACAAGAAGTATTCCCGAGACGAGAACACCGGCCGCAAGCATGCGCGGCAGAATAGAGGGCCCCAATTTAGAAGCCAGCTCACGGACTCGAGTGAGTGAGGACCGCTGCTGGAGGGCTTCGATGACGCCAAGGGTTGAGATCGCCACAAAGATGGGCAGGAGAAAGTAGATGATTCGCCATGCCACGAGCGCTGCGAGTGTGTCTGAGGCTGCCATATAGGGAGCCAAGAGTGCGATGGCGATTCCTTCGAAAACGCCGAGCCCCGCTGGTACGGTGGAGATCAATCCGAGGACTTCGCAGGTTAGGAAAATAGAGATAAAGGTGAAAAAGTCGAGCCCCTCGGCTTTAGGCAAGAGCATCCAGAGGACGCCGGAGGCCAAAGCCCAATCTGTGGCTGCAACGAGTAAAGTCATCAGCGCTAATTTGGGAGAGGGCAAAGTCAAAGTAAAACTGCGAAATGAGATTGGCTTTGTACGCACGGCTGTCATGATCATCAAGGCGACGAAGGCACTGGTGAGGAGGAGTCCGGCCGGCCAAGTGGATTCAATGGGGAGATTCAGGTTTGCAGGAATGGGGACTGCCTGAAACAAGAGGAGTGGCCCGCCCACGCCCAACACGCCGACAAAGAAGGTGAATGAAGAGAAAGCTACAATTTTTGCGATGTTGCCCGCCGAGAGTCCCCACAATGTATAAAGCCGATATCGGATTGCGCTGCTGCCGAGGACCGTCAGACCTAAGTCCATACTAAACACGTAGGCGATGAACGAGGTTAGGCTGACCTTGTAATAGGGCAGTGACTCCTTGACGTAGCGAAGCGCAAGTACGTCGTAGAAGGTCAGGGTGACGTACGATGCGATGGTGAGACCGAGAGCGATCAGCAGGACCCCATTAGGAATCGAGTACAGCTGTGCGGTGACTTGAGCGAGTGTATGAGCATGCAGCTGCCGGTCCAATACCAAGAGAGCAACAGTAAATAGACCCACACCGAGAATGGGGCGCATACTTCGTCGTAGAAAATCTAACATTGAGGAGAGAGGTTACCGCAGTCGGAGAGCGCATTCCGCCATGTCGTTGCATGGATGACTCCTGGTGGGGAGAGGGTCGTTTGAGACCCGAAACCGCAATGCTCAGCGCAAGGATGTTGTCGTGGAGAACNGTTTGGAATTGTCTATGACAACCCTCTCATACGCGGTATCCTGCAGGAGTCGCGTGACCCTAACTGGGTTATGAACATTTTTTGTTGATCTCCTGATTGTTTTAGCCTCAGGGCATGAGTGTCAGAAAGGTCCTTAAGCTTGGCTCTTCAGCGATCCATCGGGCTCACTGGGCTCACTTTTGTGGCGGTGAGCGGGATTATTGGTTCAGGCTGGCTCTTTGCTCCGCTTTTGACCGCCCAGGTGGCGGGGCCCGGTTCGCTGATTTCATGGATGATCGGAGGCGTTGCTATGCTGCTTCTGACTCTGTGTTTTGCTGAAATCGTGGCCTTGCTCCCCGTCGCCGGAGGCATTGCCCGTATTCCTCACTTCACACACGGCGACGTGACCAGCATGCTTTTGGGATGGACGGCTTGGATCGGTTACAACACGGCTGCGCCTATTGAGACATTTGCCATGCTTGATTATCTCGGACATGTCTTCCCCTGGCTTTACGANTCTGGCAGTGAGGCGCAAACGTTGAGTTTGGCCGGTCGGGGTGTGGCTCTTGGAGTGTTGTGTCTCTTTGTGGCCATTAACGCTTTGGGGGTTCGCGTGTTTGCTCGAGCGAATACAAGCCTCACTTGGGTGAAGCTCGGTGTCCCTCTCCTTGTAGGAGGCGCACTGGTCATAGGGCATATGCGGGTCGAGAATTTTACTGAATTTGGGGGCTTTCTTCCTTATGGGATCGATGGGGTTCTGGCGGGGGTTTCAAGCGGAGGAGTGATCTTCGCTCTGATCGGTTTTCGCCATGCCATTGATATGGCGGGCGAGGTGAAGCGTCCGCGTGTCACGATTCCCATTGGGCTGACGTTATCGGTCATTATCTGCGTGGCCATTTACATGCTTTTGCAGATAGCTTTTATTGGTTCGATTCCGCCTGCCGAGTTAAGTCAAGGATGGAGTCGTCTTAATTTCCCTGATCATTTGGGCCCGGTTGCGGCGGTTGCGGCAGCGGCTGGCATCGGATGGGCGAATGTGGCCCTCTACGCCGGAGCAGTCGTGGCGCCTTTAGGCGGAGGGTTGGTGGCCACGGGTTCCAATGCGCGGCTCGGGTACGCGCTGGGGCAGAATGGATTCTTCCCGAGTTCCTTTACAACTCTCTCGGATCGCGGCGTACCTTTTCGAGCGCTCCTGTTCAATCTGTTTTTCGGTGCCGCCGTCTTACTTTGGATGCCTTTCACAGAAGCGGTGGCTTTGAATGGAGCCGCGATTACTTTGTCTTTTGCCTCAGGTCCGATTTGTCTTGTGGCCTTGCGCTATCAGATGGCCTCCACGGACCGTGTATTTCGATTGCCCTTGGCGAATGTCGCTGCGCCTCTGGCCTTTGTGATTTCGACCTTGATCGTCTACTGGAGTGGCTGGGATACGTACCTTCGTTTATCGGTAGCGACCTTGGTGGGCGTTTTGGTCTTTATGTTTCGTCTCGGGATGGGCCAATTAAATGCCCGTGAGCTCGATTTGAGGGAAGCGATTTGGTTACTTCCTTATCTAGTGGGCGCAGGTCTTTTTTCTTATCTGGGACGTTTCGGAGGTGGTCTAGCGATGTTGGGTCTGCCTTGGGATGAAGTCGGCGTCGTGATCTTCGCCTTGCTCATTTTCTGGCTGGCGACCTGGTGTCGTCTCCCGGACGATCAAGCCGAACTCTATCGGGAGCGGTACGCCACCGAAGAGCCCGCCGAAACGACTCCTCTGTAAGCACCGACCCTTTAAGAGCTTCACGCGAAAGGCTTGGGTGGCTTCTCGTGACGCGAATTGACCTTAGCTTTCTGAGGGGCTGAGGCTTGCCTGACTGGGCTCACCGGGAAAGGCTTCAGGTGTTCCGAAAGGAAGAGACTCGACATACAGGGAGGTTGAGGGGAAGGCGAATCCGGTTCCATTCCTTTGAACGATTTCTTTGACTTGGTAGATCAAGTCTTGTTTGGCCTCGAGCCATTCGCCCCAATTGGTTGTTTTTGTGAAGCAGTAAACCATGANGTCGATGCTTGAGTCGCCGAAAGANTCGACAAAAACAAANGTGAGCACGCGATCTGGNTTCGTTTCAAAATTCTCTGTCTCGTGAATGTATTCAGAGATCTCTTTTACGATGGCTCGTAACTGATCTTGCGTCGTGCGGTACTCCAGACCGATCTTCCAATAGATACGTCGATTGGTCATGCGGGTGAAGTTGATGAGCGCACGATCGACCAGCATCGAGTTTGGTACCGTGACGAGCGCTTTATCGAACTGGCGAATATTACTTGACCGAAGTCCTACGTGTTCCACCGTGCCCTCAAGGTCAGGTGTGCGAATCCAATCTCCTCGATCCACCATCCGATTAAGAATCAAGATNATGCCGCCGAGGATGTCGGAGAAAAACTCTTTCGCTCCAAGGGCTACGGCGGCTCCAACCAGACCTAAGCTTCCCAATAGGCCCACAACATTAATGTTCCACTGCTCAAGAATGGCGGAGAGGCCGAGAAGGACGAAGAGGATACGCAGTCCCTTCTCGGCAAATTCCCGCAAAACAGCCTCTTGGCCCGTGGAGAATCGACCGAATGAGTGCGTGAGCATGGGGTTCACCATTCGAACAAGAGTCCAGAAGACAATGATGATGATGATGGAACGCAGGAAGAGGTGAAGAAAGCCGCCTTCGAGAGTTTCCAGGCCGGCTATGCGAACAGCGATGAGGACGCTGACCGCCAGGATAGTCACTTCGAGGGGAGATCGTGCGGCGTCTAGGGTCTCGTCGACGAGAGGGTGGCGTTCAGAACGAAAAGCTTTTTTGAGAAGCCAGAGCAGCAACTGTGGAATCTTTTTTCGAAAAAGCCAAGCGAAAGCAAGAATAAAGGCGATCGCAACCGAAATGCCTATGTCTACGCCAAGGTATGAAAGGTCCCAGAAGGAGAGGAAGTCTGTCTGAAATTCTCGGAGTTGTTTCATTCTGTTCCCTATCTAGCGGGTGACCATGATTTGAGCTTGCTTGATCACTGAATGGGCTGGATTGTTCAAGTCACGTGGAGCGTGATCCTAGATCGACCATACCGTAATGTGGTCAGGCTAGCCTTGACCATAAGGCTAGGTGTGTTTTGAGTTTTGAGGTCTCTGCCTCGACGGATTCAGGGGTCAAGGACTTCAACATCAACCTGCCCGCTTACCTTNNTTTTTCGAAAGCGTTGAATGCGTTCTCGCTCTGCTTGAAGCCATTTTTGGCGCAACAGAGAGATGTCGAAAATTACGAGAATCTCTTCAGATCCAACTTGCCCGTTTTCATCGGTGATGCGGACTCGTATGAGATTCTCGCCGGTTCGAAGGCCAACGAGGGCTTCAAACTCTCCTGACGGCTGAAAGGCCACTTCAATCGCATCGTCTCCAGTGGTCAAGTTCTCGACGAGGGCTGACTTGATTTCAGGAAGAGTTTCTTGGAGCTGCTGTAAAAGCTTCGCGGCAATTAGACTTTGCGGTCTGTTTTTTTGAATGGTCTCAAAAATGGTTCTTCCTTTGACGTGCACAAGCTGAGTTTCGTTTCGAATGATTTCGCCTTTGGCCGGCGACTCGATCTGTAGAACGGGTTTCCTCGATTTAGGAAGGGTGCATCGATCGATGACGCCAGGGTCGTAGACCCTGACTCCTTCTGTCCAAGGCTCGAGGGTACGCGCATCTGTTCTGAGGCAGCGAACTCGGATTTCATTCATCAGGTAGCCGGCATCTTCGATCTGACAGCTTTCGGAAAGGATATACGGGTGTTCCGGATGCGAATCCCACCGGTACTGAATGCGGTTCCAAATTTGGACTTCGAGAACTTGTGAGGCACAGGATTTACTGAACCGTACGGTAGTGGGATCGTCTGGCTGAGTGAGCGCGGTCCAAGGCATGAAGAGACTGCTCGCGAAAGAGGGGGCGAGGAGTACGAGGGTGGCTTTTAGAGTTCTCAACGGGGGAAGGGTCATGAGTGAAGGTCTCCCAGCCAGTTTAGCCCTGTTCGTCGCTCCCAACAGCCGTTAGGCTCTAGGTTGTTCTCAAGTCAGATGCGGCAGAGACGGGTCGGCTCTTTCTTAAACCAAAGCCTAGAGGTTTAGAGATCACTATGTTGAAAAACGCTCAGGTAAAGCGGTTGGCCCATTCGCTTGGGGCCGAGATTCGAGGCGTTCAGCTTACCGATATAAAATCCTCGCAGGCTCGTGAGATCGAAGACTTACTCTGGGAGCATCAAGTGCTCTTTTTCCCTGACCAGAGTTTGACAGCGACGGAGCATGTTCGCTTTGGTGAGCTTTTTGGTGAACTTGAAGCCCATCCTCATCTCATGCACTCCGATGTTGAAAGCGAGACCGACGCGGCCAAGATTCTTGAGTTGAAGGCGAGCCGAGGCGGCGTAGCGGACGAATGGCACAGCGATTTGAGCTTCATGCCTGAGCCCGCGCGGGTCTCAATTCTGCGGATGGTGAAATGTCCTGAAATTGGAGGAGATACGCTTTGGGCGAATCTCTATATGGCTTTTGAAGAACTCTCAGAGCCTCTTCGAGACCTTTGCGAAGGTCTTTCAGCGCTTCACAATGCGGAGCCCCATGGACGGCCCGAAATCATGATGATTCACCCCATGGTTCGCGTTCACCCAGAGACCGGTCGAAAAGTTCTTTTTGTTAACGAACACTTTACGCGTCGGATTGTTGAGCTCAGTGCGACTGAAAGTGATCTTCTGTTGGGTTATTTAAAGCAATGGGTTTCAAGTCCGCGGTTCCATGTTCGTTACCGCTGGTCCCAAGGTGCAGTCGCTATCTGGGATAATCGATGCACCCAGCATATGGTCTTGAGTGACTTTGATCAGGAGAGAGTGATTCAGCGCGTGACCGTCATGGGAGATACCCCTCAAGGGGCTAAGCCGCGTTGGCCTTCTTTTGTGAGACCTGGGGTACGGAGTGATACGAGTCGGCACGACGCCATGCTTCGAAAGTATCTTCGAAGTCGGTCGGAGGAGTCCGTCAAAGATTAGTGGGCTGATGGGAGGCTCGCCGAAGCGTCCCTCGTCTTCTGGATTGAATCTGAGCGATTGAAGCGCCGGTGAGAAGAGCCACAAGGCCAGCCGCCGCCCATCCGCTCAGTAGCGGAACTTCGACTCCAGTCTCCAGTGCGACATGCACGTAGAAGAAGCTGACAAAACGTTCGAATGTTGATTCGCCCGGGGCCACCTCATAATTAAAGATGTTGAAACCATGCCCAGTATCGGGGAATACATGAATTTCATAGGGGAGCCCGACCAGATCGCTTTGGTCTCGAAGCGCGTAGGCGCCACTGACGGAAACCGTGGTATCGTCCTCGCCGTGAGCAATCATAAGAGGGGGATCGTCTGCTTGGATAGAGGCCGGGGTATCGCCTAGGGTTCCCCACATGTCGAAAACGGCATCGATGCTGCCTTTGGCCGAAATGCTTAAATCATCGAGGACGTAGCCTACGATCAGAGCCGTTACTGCGCCTGCCGAGGATCCACCGATCCCAATGCGTTCAGGGTCGACTCCTAAAGAGCCGGCGTTGTCAATCATCCAGTTAAAGGCCGCCCATGCGTCTTCGCTTGCGGCCGCGATTGCGGCGCCTTCACTGGATTCGCCTGAGTCATTCACCACAGTTTCGATAATTTGAAAATTAGAATTGACAACCGGATCATCTCCACTCAGGCGATAGTCGATGGAGATGCAGACCCAGCCTCGTTTGGCCATTTCTTCGCAGATTTCAATCAGTCTGCCGCTGAATCGATTTCCCCCAACAAAGCCGCCTCCATGGATCAAGATGAGCCCAGGATTTTGGGCGGGCACACCAGCGCCAGAGGGTTGAAACAGTTCGAGCTTAAGATCCATATTGGTCGCGGGAGATCCTACGAGTTGAGTGGCGTAAGTGACTCCGGTGGTCCGTGTGAAGCCAAACTGCTCATCCAGGTAGAGGGTTTGAGCGTTCGCAGAAAAGGCCAGTAAGGAACCACCGAATAGGATGGCGAGACTGAGGGCGAGAATGCCAAAAAAATGTGTGAGCAGCGAGTCGCGAGCCCATCGAGAACTGAGCAAGGTTTGCTCTTTTGCGCGGGATAGAGGTCGCTGATGAATACATTTCACGATGACTCTATTTTATCTGGATTCACCTCTTAAAGTAAAGAGATTGAAGAATAGAGTGAGGCTGCCTATGGGGTAATTCCAGAGAAAGTGTTAACCACGCACTAATTCTAGCGGTATCTTCTAGGCTCTGGTCCAAGAGGTCTTAAAGACTCATAGGAGTACGCTCAGCCTTTCGTTGTAGAGAACCCGATTCATGCGATCCATCGACGCATGGGCTGAGTGTGAATGTTTTTCATGATAGGTGGAGACAAAATGTCGCGACCGCTCGATGGGATCAGGGTGATCGATCTTTCCTCGGGACCCGTAGGTGGGTACGCGACCACTGTTCTCTCTGATTTTGGCGCAGATGTGATTAAGGTAGAAAGGCCGGGAGGCGATTCTTTTCGAGATTTACCCGCTTGGCCTCTGTGGCTGCGAGGTAAGCGAAGCATAGAAATCGATCTCGCTCAATCATCGGGGCGAGCCGAATTAATCCGCTTAGTCAGGGGGGCGGACGTTGTTCTATCTTCGTTTTCTCCAGGTCGTGCCGAGCGGATGGGGATCGGCTGTAAAACTTTGATGGCCGAGAACCCAGCGCTGATTCATGCTTCGATCACGGGCTTTGGCCCAGGCGGTTCCGAGGCTCATTTGCCGGGTTACGAGGGGATCGTCACGGCCCGAACAGGACGTCTCTCTATTTTTAGTGATCAAAAAAAAAGGCAGGGCCCAGTGTTTGCGGCGTTGGGTGTGGCCTCCCATGCGGCGGCTCAGGGGGCCGTTCAGGGAATTCTTGCGGCCTTGCTTGAGAGAGAGGAGAGCGGTCAAGGGCACCGCATCGAGACGAGTCTGGCTCAAGGCACGCTGCCTTATGATTTAGGCGCTGTCTTGATTCGGCAACTTCAGGATCGCGACCCTTTGAAGTACGGCGAAGGCACCGGTCTTCAGATGCCAGGGCTGCCCACGCTCAATTACCATCCGGTGCAGTGCCGTGACGGACGGTGGATTCAACTTGGAAATTTGCTTGAACATCTCTTTCTGTCTTTTTTAGATGCGGTTGATCTGCTTCCGGACCTGATTCAGGATGAACGCTTTATGGGCGATCCGGTCACGTGGCCCTCCGAATTTGTAGAAGACGTACGATGTCAGATCCTTGAGCGCATGTTAGAAAAAGATGCCGACGTATGGATGGAAATCTTCCGAGAGCAGGGCGGCGTTGCGGCGGAGATTTGGGCTCCCGCCAGCGATGCTTTGGGGCATCCCGACCTGGTGGGCAATGGAGATGTCGTGGAGTCGCATCATCCCACGCTGGGTGGTCTGAAGCAAATAGGTCCGATTGCACAGTTGGGAGCAACGCCCGGGTTTATAGATTTGCCTGCGCCCCGAGCGGGTGAGCACACCGAGGAGGTTGCCTCTGACGCGCTTCGTTCACTTCATCTTTCTCCCACCGCCCATCGAAAGCCACGGGGACGACCGCTGGATGGGGTGATCATCATTGAGCTGGGAACCATAATTGCCACACCATTGGGAGTCTCGATGTTGGCCGACCTTGGAGCACGCGTGATTAAGGTGGAGCCCATGGAGGGTGACCCCTTTCGGGCTCTCGGCGTGGGAGGCTTTCGAGGTCTCTTTGCGAACCGGATGAACCAAGGCAAGGAGAGTATGTGCCTCAATCTTAAGTCGCCCGAAGGCCGGGGTGTTTTGAAAGATTTGGTGAAGCGAGCGCATGCTGTCATTCATAATTTTCGACCGGGAGTTCCTGAGAAATTGGGCGTAGACTATGAATCGCTAAAAGCGATTCGCCCGAATCTAGTTTGGGTTGCACTGAACGGATACGGGCCGGATTCTCCCGGTGCGAATAGGCCCGCAACACATCCGGTTGCGGGAGCCGCGATGGGTGGAAGTTGGATTCAAGCAGGGCGAGGGATGCCTCCGAAAGAATGCAACTCTATGGGAGAGAGAGTCGAGGCGGCTCGTCAATTGATCAAAGCCAACGAAGCGAACCCAGACCCAAACACCGCAGTCATTTTGGCTTCCGCGACACTGTTAGCCTTGCTTGCCCAAAAGCGCTTTGGATTGGGTCAAACCGTACACGTCAATATGTTGACTGCAAATGCTTGGGCGAATGCCGACGATATGGTGCAGTACGATGAAAAATTGGAAAGAGTTGAAGTTGATTCAGACTTGCGAGGATTCTCAGCCTGTTATCGACTCTATCAGGCTCGTCAGGGGTGGGTATTCCTGGCCCTTGTAAAAGATCGGGAGTGGGTCGCTTTCTGTAAAAAAGTTGGACGAGAGGAGTGGCTCTCGGATCCGAGGTTCAGCAAAGCTTCTGCACGAAGGGCTCATGACAATGTCCTGGCGATTGAGATCGAGCGTATTTTTGAGCAGGCAACGGCTTCGGATTGGCAGAAGGTGCTGACTCCTTCAGGAGTTCCTTGCGTAGAAGTCGAGGAGGGCGACCCCGCTGATTTCTTTGTCTGGGGCGAGCATGCTCTCGCGAATCATTTTTCTCACCCCGTCCATCACCCTCGCTATGGAGATTTTCTGCGCTGGGGGCCTCTGGTCACATGTGATGGTGGAATGGAATCTTATGAGGCTTCCCCTGTGGCGGGTGCGCAGACCGACGCATTGCTTGAGGAACTGGGGCGTAGTCCATCTGAGATCGAGGGTCTGCGATCCGCAGGGGTTGTGGCCTCAGCACCTTGAGCGGGTGAGAGAGTTCCTAGTCGGGGAAACGGTGGACCGGAGAAGCTGCAGGTGAAGTCATGAAGCAACAGCCTGAAAAAGTAGGATTTCACTTACTGAGAGCGTGGGGTCCGTGGGGTGCGGCGGTTTTCTTTTTGCTGTGGCAAGTCGCTTTTCAGTTTGTGTATGGATTTTTGGCAGACCCGATTCAGAAAGAATTTGATCTTTCGCCTTTTGAGGCGGCTTCGATTTCATCCGTCTATTTGCTGGCATATGGATTAATGCAGTTGCCGGCTGGTTTGTTGTTAGATCGCTTTGGCGTAAAGCGCATTCTCCCCGCAGCGGCCGTGTTGGCAGCCCTTTCGGTTTATTTCTTTGCACAGGCGCAAGGGTTTTCTGACCTCGTGATGATTCGGGCGCTAGCCGGTGGGGTGATGGCTTTTGTCTTCCCTGGCACAGGAAAAATTGCACAGGCGCGCCTGCCCGCCAGTCGATTTGCGCTGGCCATGGCACTGGCCGACATGTGCTTTGGTGTTGGAGCGGTTTTGGCGAGTGGTTTGCCTTGGCTTTTGAATACTTTTTCGTGGAGAGAGGCCATGAGCGCTCAGGCCTATGTGGGTTTTGGTCTCGCTTTGATTCTCTGGTTGAGTGTGCGCGGACTTAAGGTCCCTTCTCAGACAAGTGGCAAGGACGAGAATTTGACCCAGGGCCTCTTCTCTTCTTTGAAGCGGCCTTACGTTTTGTTCGGGGCTGGCTTTTACGCCTGGGGGGCGGGGTTAACTTTTGGTTTCGGCGGCTACTGGAATGTCAAACTTCAAGAGTCTTGTGGCTGCACGGCCCCTCAAGTCTCTGAGCTTTCGACGGCGCTCTTTGCCGGTCTTGCACTTGGAATGTTAGTGGCGGGCCTTTTGGGAGGCCGACCTGCGCGCTGGCGTCCGATCTTAAGAAGCTCAACGATCCTCACATTTTTGTTGCTTTCGTTTATTCTTTGGCTCTCTCAAACGGCCTCGATGAATCTTCTCTTGGTTCTGATGTTGGGTTTGGGTGTGGCTCTTGGGCCTTGCTCGCTTGCTTTTGCTGTGGCGATTTTTGGACTCCCCCTCAAGCATGGAGCCACCGTCGTGGCCTTGGTCAATGCGGGAGGCTGCCTTAGCGGAGCGCTCTTGCAGGAATTGCCCATTTGGCTCGGCCGAGGCAGCGGAACCTTTCTATCGGTTTCTGTTTCGTATTTGAGTGTGGCGATGATCGGTGTCTTTTTGTCTTGGAGATTGCCGTTGATCCCATCCAATAAAAATTATCCTTGATCTGAGTCGGCCGGTGTCGCTGGTCTGAAACAAGTTTTGCGGCCGAGAGATTGGGATTAAAGTCGATATCGCACGCCGATTTCCAATACCCGGTCAGCTGGGATGTGATAATGCCTAATGTGTTCTTCCGCATTACGCGTCATAAAGGCGTAGAGAAGCTTTCTCCATGTAGACATACCCTTCGCTTGAGTGACGTGGCCGGTTTGTCGACCGACGAAGAAGGTGATCTCCTGAGAGATATATTCCACGAGAGAGTCATCTAACTTTTTGAGCACGGCGGGAATATTCGGTGTTTGCATAAACCCGTAGTGGGCATTCACTCTCAAGATATCATCGGAGATCTGAAGGGTTGTTACGCGCTGCTCTATGGGGACGCGAGGGATGGGGTCCGTGACTACAGTCATCAGCACAATGTGTTCCGGCAAGGCATGTGTGTGCTCGTAATAAGCAGAAAGGGTTCTTGGGATCCCTAGACCTCGACTATCTAAGAAAACAGCGGTGCCCGGAGTGCGGAAGGGTTTGGTTTGACGAATTGTTTCGACGAGGTCTCCCGCTGATTTTTCAAGGGGATTGAGACGTTCCTCTTCAAGCCGCCGGCCCATGGCCCATGTTGACATCACTATAAAAACGAGGATGGCGATAAGTGCAGGAAACCATCCCCCCTCTTCAAGCTTGACGAGGTTGGCTGCGAGAAAAGTAGAGTCAAGAACAAGGAAACCGATGGAAGGCAAGGTGGCAAGGAACCAGCCCCAGCGTTTGGCGAAGGTCACGTTCGCAAGAATTGTAGTAATGACCATTGTGGCTGAGACCGCTAACCCGTAGGCCCCGGCCAAGGACTCAGAAGACCGAAATCCGATGACAAGAAGACAGCTGGATAGAAGCAGAACGGCATTAACGATTGGGACGTAGACCTGCCCCTCGGCTTCTTCGGCGTAGTGCTTCATGGGCAGTCGAGGCAGAAAACCCAATCGGATGGCCTGATAGGTAAGCGAGAAGGCGCCGGAGATGACGGCTTGTGACGCAATGATTGCGGCCAGGGTGGCCAATCCCACAAGCGGGTAGAGGGACCAACTTGGCGCCATTGAGTAAAAGCTCTGAGAGGCCGCTTCGGGTCGGCTAAGGATCAAGGCGGCTTGCCCAAAGTAGTTGATGAGGATGGCAGGCATTGCGATGCAGAACCATCCATACCGAATGGGCTTGATGCCAAAGTGTCCGAGATCAGCGTAAAGAGCTTCGCCCCCGGTAGCGACAAGAAAAACAAAACCGAGAACCAGAAAGCCGGCCCAGCCGTTTTGAAATAGGAAGTCCACCGCATGCCTCGGGTCAACGGCCATGAGGACCTGTGGTTGAGAGAAGATCCAAACGGCTCCAAGGATCGAAATAACGAGAAACCAAACAAGCATAATCGGTCCGAAAAGTTGACCGATTGTTCTTGTGCCACGGCTTTGGAGAGAGAAGAGTCCAACCAGAACAAGGAGACTGATGGGGATCACAGCTCTGTCGAAAGAAGGTGTGGCTACGGCCAGACCTTCAACTGCGCTTAGGACCGAGATGGCGGGCGTAATCATGCCGTCGCCATAGAGTAGGGCTGCCCCTGCGAGGCCAAGAAACACTATGAAGCCACCGGTCTGTTGCGGGACTTTGCCATTGAGGCTGAGGGCCATGAGGGCAAGAACGCCTCCTTCGCCGTTGAGATCGGCGAGAAGGATGTAGAGTAGATACTTCACGGTAATGATAATGGTGAGGGTCCAAAAGACGAGAGACATGACGCCGAGAACGTTTTCGGGACTCGGTGAAATACCGGAGTGTTCAGAGAAGCACATTCGGAAGGCGTAGAGGGGGCTTGTGCCGATATCGCCAAAGACCACCCCTAGCGCAGTCATCGAAGTGACGGCGAGTCGAGTCCGAGGTGAAGCGCGTTTTGCTCCGTCTTTCCGTTGGCTCACGGAGTCCCCTTCTGCATTTTTTGAATTGACCATGCGTTCATGGCGTTCGGTGTCGCCTTGTCTAGAGTGTATTTCTAATGATAACCGCCTTTGAGATGGGAAGGGCGAGGTCCGTCGAAGAGGGGTTAATCCGATGGTCGGAGAGGGCGGGTGTATGAATGCAGTCTGGGGCAGAATCTAGCCCTATTCGCCAATGAGAATTGGAGCGAGCCGAACCTTTCACTCTCTTGGTCGACGGGTGGATCAGATCGAGATACTTTCCATTTACGTCTCTGAGTGAACCCAGAAGCCAAATTGACTGAAAAGGCGGGATGTTTTCCGAATGCTGATGGGAAGAAGCCGATAAGGTTCGGTTTAGAGAGAGACAAGAGTACGACGGAATTTTCAGAAGTCGGTCGCCAAAGCTCGGTATTGCGAGTGAAGTTTAGGATCTTGCTACGGGCCCGTTCGATTTAAGTAATTCCTAAATGAAAAGGTCGCATGGCACAACTTAGGTACCATTGTCGTTGCGATCATTTTAGTCGATTTTAATTTTTTTAATCATTGAATGAGGAGTTCTGAGTGTCTCGGTTGCGGTCTTTGCGCAGTATTCCCCCCCTCCTTCTTCTTCTGCTAATGGCTATTTCATCTTTGGGGTGCGGTTCGTTTTGGGCGAGCGTTCGCGAGGGTGAGAGATCTCGTGCGCAATCTCAGGCCAATACGTATTTCAAGGACGGTCGATGTGATCGCGTTTTGCGAAAACTTGATCGGTCAGAAGCGGCCCAAGATATCGGTCGTTACGGAGCTGTCGCTACATATCAGAGGGCGGTTTGTCTGGAGAAGCTCGGCGCCAAGCAGAGCGGTTGGGCGAATTACCGAATGCTTCTCGACTTTTATCCCGATGATTCAGTAGCTTCCCTCGCAAGAGATGCACTGCCGAAAGAAGGCGCTTCACCCTCGATTTCTCAACTGCGTGCCGAGGTGGCCTCTCTGCCCATGCCATCGCAGATTAAGATTCCGTCTCCCAGGTATACGGATACGGCCGAGCGGTCGGGAATGGTCGGCGATATTGTCGTCACGTTTATGATTACGGGTGATCGACGAATCTCAGATATTCGTGTTGTGCAAATGGATCACCCATTATTGGCGAGTTGGGCCATTGAGGCCGTTTCTAATATTAACGTGACCCCCGCGGCTGCTTCGCTCCCTTTGCCGATGAGAAGCGCTGCGCGAATCGTTTTTTCAAGTTTTTGGCATGAGGATGGCAGGAAAGACGATCGAGAGAAATCAAATTCGAAGAATTGATGGATGAATTTCTTCACTTAGATGAATTTGATGTGCTCCATTTTTGGGGAGAGGTCACGGTTTGAACTTCTTGCGATCGAATTCAGAGTGACCGGCTCTCTTTTAGATTTGTCGTGGTGAGGCGTGGAGGAATTGTTCAAGAGATGAGTGTATGGCTTCCGTACTTTGTCTTGATTGGTATTGCTTTTGGCGCAGCCGCTGTGGGCTCTTTCTTCTCGCCGGGCGAATGGTATGAATCTCTTCGCAAGCCAAGCCTCAATCCTCCCAATTGGGTTTTTGGGCCGGTTTGGACACTTCTTTATCTTTGTATCGGCATTTCTGCGACTTGGGTTTGGAAAGAGACGCAACAGATCCGGTATCTCGTTCCCTGGTTGATTCAACTTGCTCTGAATTCTGCTTGGACCTGGATTTTTTTTGGATTGCACCGCCCGGACCTGGCTTTTATCGAAATTCGAATACTCTGGGCTGCCATCTTGATCAATCTGATTGTCTTTCTTCGCGTGCACCCAAGAGCTGCTTACCTCCTGATTCCTTATCTTCTTTGGGTCAGCTTTGCTTCTTTTCTGAACTGGCGTATTTGGGCGCTGAACATGCCAACGTAATCGGGCCACTCATGAATTTTTTTCACACCCACAGGTCTATCAAACCGAGGAGGCGCCTTGGCCGCTGAGCCCGAGAGATGGATTGAGCCAACTCCTGTTCCCAGCACAGAGGCCGGTGAAGGGCTCGTACTTTCGTCCGCCCAGGTTCAGGACTGGCGAGAGCGTGGTTTTACGCTCGTCGACGGTGTGATCCCGTATTCGATGGTTGCGGAAGCGCGGAGCGTGATCGAAGGCCTGGTGGCAGGAGCGGGGGACGAGGGCCAGATAAGAGACTTCGGGAGTGATGGGACGCTTGAGTTCCCCACCGGTCATGCTCCCATCGACGCGATTACGTTGCACTCTGATCTTCTTACAGCCGTTTCTCAGTTGCTGGGGGTACAGGTTGAGGCTTTACGATTGACTCAGTCCGATGTGTGGGCCAAGTACGGACACGCCGAAAAGGATGGGAACGAAAGAAGCAATGACGATCAGAGAATCCACATGGATTACCCCAATCATTATCTGACACATCCTCCGGTTTGGTCGAAACCAGAGGCAGTCGAAATGATTCTTTATTTTGATGACGTCTCTGAGTGCGAAGGGGCTACCGCTTTGGTTCCGCGAGAAGGGGAAGAGGATCCCGCATACGCGTGGCCCTATCAAAACATGCCTGGTTTTGGCGCACTCCGTTGGGTGAACGATCGAGAAGCTGCTGAAGCAGAGCTTAAGCAAGCCGTGCCTGATGTGGCCGAATTTCGCCAAGAGCACCTTTACTCTCGTGAGGTTCGAGCCCGTTTTAGGCTCGGTACCGTTTTATTTTACCGTCATGATTTATGGCATCGCGGGACTTGGCTTCGCGAGGGGAGGCGACGACTGGCTCAGAATCTGTGTTTTCGACGGGCCGACGCAGAGTGGATCCATTCCGTTCAGCCGGGTTCTGCGTGGCGAATGTATCGCCCGGGGCAGCCGACGGAGCGCCTGATCGCCAATGCCAGTGTGTCTCAGCGTTGCGTGCTGGGTTTTCCAGCTCCCGGCCACTCTCATTGGACACCCGAGAGGTTAGAGGCCGTTCGAGCCCGTTATGGACCTCTAGGCATGGATATGGCGCCCTACGAGAAAGGTTGAGGGAGGCCTCAGGCTTTGTGAAAATTCGAGTCGGGTGGGCGTTTTTGATTCGCGCTTCTATGTTTTTGTTTCGAAGAAGACGGTGAGTTCCGGATTCTCACTGAGCAACTGATAGGGATCCGATGGGTTGCTTTGAGTTTTCAGGTCATGAAAGCGCGTGGCTGCAACGGCTTCTGTCGTGTCGTGAGTCAGAATCCAGAAGCGGTTGTGTTTGATGGCCTCGACCACGTCACCGGACACCTTAGAGGGAGGGATGCCGATCGCAGACACGGCTTCGCGGAGTGGGGCTATGGTGGCTGTTTGAGACGGCAGAAGTTCCTTTCGGTCGTCTCGATTTCTTTCCGATTCAAAGATTTGTGTATCGACGAGGTTTGGGCATAGGCAAGAGACTCCGACTCCCGTGTCTGCGAGCTCGCGATAAAGAGATTCACTGAGGCCAACAACAGCGTGTTTACTGGCGCAGTACATGCCGAGCAGGGAGTTGGAGGCGAGGCCTGCTTCGGAGGCAGTGTTTACGATATGTCCTTCGCCCGCTTCCAATAGAATTGGGGCGAAGGTCGTCACGCCATGAGCGACACCGAGAACGTTGACATCAAAGATCCATCTCCAGTCGTCCGGACTGGTATCGAGCATGGGGCCCACGGGAGCGACGCCAGCATTGTTGCAAAGCACATGGACTCCTGAGAAGTGAGCCAGAGTTCCATCAGCAAGACTTTTCACGGCCTCGGGATCCCGAACATCGCATGGGATGCCGAGAACATCGCCGCCCAGGGCGGCGAGTCGTTTTGATTCACGCTTTAAAGCCGATTCTTCAATGTCAGCCATGACGACTTTCATTCCTTCTTCGAGGAATCGCTCACATAGTGCCAACCCGATGCCGCTGGCGCCGCCTGTGACCACAGCCACCTTGCCTTTGAGATCTTGCATGTTTGAGCTCCTGAAAATCGAGTCATAGTCGAGAATTTGCTCTCAACATAGAGCGAGAGCGCCGGGGAGAAAAGGTTAGCGGTTTGTGGGTTCCGGAGCTTTGGCTGGTTGGCGGGTTCTGTGCGTCAACTTTTTATCGACCGCATAAATTGTCTGTTTTAATCATGTCGCTGTATGCTCTGGTCACTAAATGACAACTAAAGAACCGAGAAATCTAGAACGAGAAGAAATCGATCGAGCCATTGCTCGCTGCGAGGCCTCGTCTACGGCTCTTGCCTTCGCTTATGGGGTGCAAGAGCGATTAGGATACGTGCCCGAACGGGCCGTCTCGCGCATTTGCGAAGTCGCGGGGGTAGGGGAAGAAGACCTTCGAAGGGCGATTGACCAAGAGGACGGTCTCCTTGATGTTCCGCTGGGGCTTCATCGTGTTTTGGTGTGTACGGGGGTGACATGTGCTCGCAGAGGGGGCGCGAATTTATTGCGTCAAGCTCGGGAAAAACTAGGCATCGATGCCTTTAAGTCGACTCCGGGAGGAGCGGTTCGCCTAGAGCCCTTTCGCTGTTTCGGACAATGCGCTCAGGCGCCTACAATTCGAATGGACGGTTCACTCCGAGGGGCCATGACGGAGAAGCGTTTCGATCTTTTACTCGATTTATTCTTGCGCGACGAAGTCTAGAAGTATTCTCTGACTTCAGCGTAGGCTGCCGGGCGTTTGCGCCCGAAGGACAATATCTCCTTCTTCGCTACGCGTTTGTACGATGAAGGGCTTCGTGCCGATCTGAATTCTGTGAACTTCTGCGTCTTCTTTCGGCGCAGTGGTACCGTGGTTGAGTCCCTTTGAGTCGATTGTCCCCGATGTCATGGCGAGAAGGCTGGGAAGAGGCTTCTCTGGAAAATCCGCTCGGATATTTCCAGTCTTGGTGGACATCAGAGCAGGTTCTTCTTGAGACGGGGCTTTAAGGGTGACGCCAACCATGCCGGAGCCGGAGTGAGCCTCCACCGCGTGAGCGGTGGAGATTCGAATCCGGCCGGATTTCGACTCTGCCTTTAATTTCCCCTTCACCCCTTTGATCTCAATCAGACCGCTCTGTGTTTGAAGATTGAGATCTGTTCCGTCGGGCACGAGCAAGGTCAGGTCGATTCGACCTTTGATGCCGCTTTTTGTGGAGCCCGCGAGGGCACTGGGATAGGAGGTTTTGATTTCACCACGATTCTTTTCGATTTGGATCGTAGTTTTCGCGTCATCTTGATGTTTTTGGAATCGTTGGATGATGCTGATCACAATGAGTTGGTTGTCCTTGGCGCGCCGCGCTCGGATATCCCCTAAAGGATTCGAAATGTTTAGTGTTGTGGGTTCTGGGAGGATGATTTCTTGACGCTCGGTTTGGATTAGAAAGTCGGACTCAGGGGTGGGTATGGGTGGGCTGGAGCCAGCACCGAGGGTCAATGCGACGAGGCAGAGAAGCAGGCCCTTGATCGGGCCGGGGGAAGATGGCATTCGAGGGCTGAGCATGAGTGGTTCTCCTCAAGCGACGGGCTTGATTGATGGATCGTAGAGGAATCGGGGCTTAATTGAAGAGCTCCCCAAGGGGAGTGTGGATTTTTCGGGAAGTCGTAGGCGGTGGATTTCGTTCGTTCAAAAATGTTTCCCGAATGGTACGATGACTCTGAGCTTGCCAGTTTTGAGGTAGGCGGTTTAGAGGTTCGGGCATTACACTTGGGCTGAGCCGCTGGAAAGAGGTGTTTCCGCTTAGGGAGTTGAATCTCCTCTGCTGTTTTAGAGAGTATGCTGCGATGGACGGGTTCGGGTTCAGTGAAGAATGGAGACGACGTTTTCGAGCCGGCCTTTGGGCGCTCGTTGCTCTGGGCTTTCTCTATTCGTTTATGGTGCCCATCTCCGCGGAAGCTCAACGCCAATTAAAGCCCCGGCGTATCACCGTGGGCGCCCGATCGATGCCCGCAATCAAGCCGTCGGTTCGCAAGATCGATTTGCGACGTCAACAGAGAAGGCGTGCTTGGCGACGTGGCGACGGCATCAAATATATTCCGAAGCGATTTTACGTCTCCCCCAAAGTCGAGACCTATCTAAAAGAGGTGAAGCCTCCGCCCAGGGTGGAAGATCCCTTGATGGGTATTCAGAGGAATTACCCTCAGCGCAGGGCCTTTACGTCACCGGATTTCAATATAGAAGGGCTTGCCTTTAGTGGCGCGACTCCGCCGGATACGATTCTCGATGTGGGCAACAACTATGTGATTCAGGCGACCAATACGAGTGGAGGTTCTGCGTTCAACGTTTACGACAAATCAGACGGGAGTCTCGTTGCAGGACCTTTATCCATGCAGTCCTTAGCGACGAGCGGATCAGATTGTGCCACGGGTGCGGGTGATCCCATTATTCTTTTCGACGAGATGGCCGGTCGGTGGATGCTTTCCGAATTTTCAGATTTTGGAAATAAGCTGTGTGTTTATGTCGCAATTACATCAAACCCGATTAGCGGTGGTTGGTATGCTTATGAGTTTCAAGCGTCTGAATTTCCTGACTATCCGAAGTTCGGCGTGTGGTCCGATGGCTACTACATAGGGACCAACGAGAGCTCGGGACCTGCTCTTTATGTCATCGATCGATCGAGTATGTTGGTGGGAGCATCGGCCTCGATGCAAACCTTTAGCGTGTCGTCCCTTGCCGCCTTTGGTTTTCAAATGGTAACGCCTGCCGATCACGATGGAACCTTAGCGCCGCCCGTCGGGAGCCCAGGGCTCTTCGTCCGTCATCGTGACGACGAAGCCCACAACTCGAGCAGTTCGAACGCCAGCGAAGACTACTTGGAAATTTTTGAGCTCTCCGTAGATTGGACGAATCCGGCTCTGTCACAATTGTCCGGCCCCGTTCTTCTTCCAATGTCTGAGTTCGACTCTCACCTATGCGGCTTCACCTCATTTAGCTGCATTGACCAGCCCGGCGGAGGCCCCGGCCTTGACCCTTTGCGTGAAGTGTCTATGTGGAGGGTCCAGTATCGGAACATGGGGACATACGAGTCGCTGGTCGGGAGTCACGTGACCGATACGAGCGGCAATGATGAAGCCGGCATTCGATGGTGGGAAGCTCGCAAGGCCGGAGCGGGCAACTGGGCGCTTCATCAAGAAGGGACCTATTCGCCCGACAGCCTCAACCGCTGGATGTCGAGCGCCGCCATGGATCGAGCGGGAAATTTGGCCTTGGGCTACAGCGTTTCAAGCACGGCAGTGTACCCGGGGTTGCGGTACACAGGTCGCCTTTCGAGTGATCCAGCCGGTGTGATGAGCCAGGGAGAGACCACCATCGTGTCGGGAACGGGCTCACACAGTTCTGAGCGGTGGGGCGATTATTCTTCTCTCAATGTGGATCCCGTGGACGGATGTACTTTTTGGTACACCAGTGAGTATGGGAAAGCGGGGGGGAATTGGGCCACCAAGCTCGCCAGTTTCTCGTTTGACGGATGTGAAGGCGGCAGTATTAGTCTCGCAGGTTCACCTCTTACCCAGACGGTCTGCGTTCCACCGGCGAGTCTTGACCCCATTGCTCTAGATGTAACTGGGTTAGGGGGGTTCTCCGGCGATGTCACTCTCTCTTTGGCCGACTTGCCGAGTGGCTTCTCGGGCACTTTTTCCACGAATCCGGTGGTCTCAGGAAATTCAGCGAACTTGCAATTGTCTACGGACGGCACGACCCAAGCAGGCTCACAGACTCTTAATATTGTGGCCGAGGGGCAGGACGTGAACGCAGCGACCATCACGGCCAGTATCGATGTGTATACGACAGACCTTTCCGGCGAGGCCCCTCCGTTAATTTCGCCCGCAGATACCTCCACCTCAAGCAGTTCATCGCCCACTTTGACTTGGGATCCGGTGGCACAAGCGACGAGCTATACGCTTGAGATCGATGACGACGCCACTTTTGCAAGTATCGACTACACCTGGACGGGTTCGGCCACCACGCATGAGGTGTCCACGGCTCTGGCTTCAAGCACGACTCATTTCTGGCGGGTTCGTGCCACGAATCCGTGTGGATCAGAGACTTCAGCCGCTTGGTCGTTCGACGTCGTTACACCCACTCTCTTTTGTGAGAGCCCGAGTTTGTCGATTGACACGGGCGTGAATAGTGCCGTCTCGGACTTGGCTATTTCCGACCCTGGGACCATTGAAGATTTGAAACTTCAGCTCAATGTGACGCACAGTTGGGTAGGAGATCTAGGTGTTGTTTTGACCCATGTCGATACAGGGACTTCGGTGAATATGATCGACCGGCCCGGTGTTCCTGCGCTAGGAACATTGGGCTGCGAAAACGACGATATTGATATTACTCTTTCAGACGATGCAGCCTCTTTCGCAGAAGATGAGTGCAGCTCTTCTTCGCCTGCGATTTCAGGTGAATTGAAGCCTAGCGCCGCCTTGGGAACGTTTGACGGCGAATCGATCACGGGCACCTGGCGAGTTTCGGTCTCCGATTATGAGGGCGGTGATGATGGCGAATTGGTTTCGTGGTGTCTTGAGCCGACCTTTGTGCCTGAACCCGGTGCGGGTGCCATGCTCCTCGTGGGTGTCTTGTCCTTGCTGGCAGAACGGAAGCGTCGTTGTCGTCGTCTGAGTTAGGGCTGGATTGAACGGGCTTTCGTCTCAGTGAAGAAAAACGCTTGTCGAATGAGTTGGAAGGCGAGGCCACGAGGTGCCTGGGCTTCGGGGCTCTGGATGATTCCCTTGTTTTTTTGCGTGACGTCCTCGCTTTTAGCTGAGGAACCGTTGCCCGTTTCGCCTTCGCTGCCCGCGGCAGGAGGTCTTGAGGCGACGGACCCGATTGAGACACTCCGCGTAGAAGGTTCACGATCGCGACACGCTCAAGTCGAGGGGGCCGTTTCTTTTTTTAGGGTGGATGAGTTGCAGATTACCCGAGCGATCCCAGAGGTGTTGACGGACGCACTGCGCGGCGTGGGAAGTATCCATATGCAAACCACCACAGCGGGTCAAGGTTCCCCCTTTTTACGAGGTCTCACAGGCTCAGGCTTGCTCAGTGTCGTTGATGGGATGCGCTTGAATAATGCGATTTATCGGTCGGCACCGAATCCGTACCTAGACCTTGTGGATTCTCATTTAGTCGAAGAGATTCATGTCATTCGTGGCCCCGCCTCGGTCCGTCACGGAAGTGATGCAATGGGGGGAGTGGTATCGGTAAGGAGTCGTAGGCCTTATTTCGAGGGCGATGATTGGGAGATGCGCGGACTCCTCTCGGGCATGTTTGCATCAGCAAACCTTGCTCGAGGTGTTCGAACAGAATTCGAAGTGGGGCGTCAGGACTTTGGCTTAAGGGGTGGGTTTACCGGGCTTGCCACGAGTGATTTGCGCGGGGGAGGAGACACGGGAAAGCAGATCCCCACGGCCTTTGAAAGTGTCGGAGCCGACGCCGCGTTTACTTGGGCGTTGGATGATGGCCAGAGTTTAAACGGGGACTTTCAATTCATGAAGCAACCCGACACACCTCGTTATGATGAGTTGGTGGCTGGTTTTGGGCAGACTGAACCCTCTTCATTGATTTTTCAGTATCAACCTTTGGAAAGACTCTTTGCTCATCTCAATTATGAAACAGTAGAGCCGTTCCCTGGAGTGAGCACGCTCGACCTCGATGTCTCCTTTCAACGAATTCGTGATGATCGAACTACCCGAGCCTACCCCAGCCCCGAGAACGACTATGAATTCCGAGAACAGAATGCCAGTGAGCTATTCGGCGTGGTTTTGGCGGGCCGGAGTCAGGTGACGGACCAGATCGATTTGAACTGGGGTGCGGATGCGTATTTGGACTGGGTTTCAAGCACGCGGACCCGAGAGGAAGTGGCCACAGGCTCAACCGAACCTTGGATATCTCGTTTTCCCAATGGTTCCAAGATGAATAGCTATGGCGTCTACGCCGATGTGGTGATGCAAGTTCTCCCGACACTAGAGGTCAACGGGGGCCTGAGGTACAGCTATTTTGATACGTACATTGCCCCCAGCGTCGAGCGTAGCCAGAACCAAGTGAATCAGGACGTCACAGGCGCACTTGGTTTTGTATGGTCACCCACCGACGAGTTAAGTCTGATCGCTAGTTTTCGTCGTGGATTCAGGGCACCTAATGTTTTCGATTTGGGAACGATTGGGCCGCGGCCGGGCAATCGGTACAACGTCCCGACAACAAATCTCTCCCCCGAAGTTATTTATACGTATGACTTCGGGTTCACTTATTCGGCGTCGCGAATCGATGCCGAAGTCTTTGGTTTCTACTCAAATTACAATGATAAAATCGCGTCTGTGTTGACGGGCCTCACTCTGCCGGATGGTCGCGCGGTGGTGCAGAGCTCAAATGAGAAGTTGGCGCGTCTCGCGGGGGTCGAGGGGTCACTGCGCGTTCTTCTGTCTTCCGAAGTGTTTTTGGTCGCAGAGGCTTTTTATACGTGGGGTGAGCAACAGGTTCGAGGGGGTGAAGTTGAGCCGGCAGACCGGATTCCACCCTTTCAAGGAAGAGTTGGCGTGGCCTACCAGCCTCTTGAATGGATCTGGATTGAACCGTATGTCCGTTTTGCAGCATCTCAGAATCGACTGAGCAATCGTGACATTCAAGACCCCCGAATCAATCCAGAGGGGACCCCAGGTTGGGCCACCCTGGGCGTACGTACGCAGTGGGCTTTACGTGAAAACCTCGATCTGGTTGTTGAAGTTCGAAATATTACCGACGCCGATTACCGAGAGCACGGATCCGGTTACCAGGCGCCGGGCGCAGGTGTAGCCACCAGTGTGGCTTTCAGATTTTGATGAACTCGACCAAGAGTACCCGGGTTCGATGCCCCTCGGAAATAAGCCTCTTCTCTTGATTAGGCTCGTCGTCCTCTGAGCCCCAGTCCCACCAGCCCAGCTCCGAGAAGCAGGGCGGTTCCGGGCTCGGGAATAATCTCAAATCGACCGGTGACCGAGGCGGAGTCACCTGGGCTGAGAATGAACCTAAATTCTAATCCGATGGAGGTGGCCACACCCGCAGGAACGAATTGTTGGGCAACGTATCCGGAGCTGACCGCTGTACATCCCGGTCCCCCGCAGTCGGCCACAGTCAGGGGAAGCGCATTGCTGTTTGGATTCATCTCCAAAGCAGTAGCGCCATTCACTTGGCCTGAATACAGAGGCAGAGTGCTCGACGGTGACGTTAAGTTACTAAAATAAAGCGTGCCGTCGCCATTCACGTCAGTCGCTGAAACTCCGATGCTAGACGAGATCACCTCGTTATAGGCGTATGCGGGAATGGGCAAGAGGGCACTGGCCGAAAAAATCTGATTGCTTGAGCTTGTGTTGGTGACCGTCATGTTGTTGGCCACGTATGGGTCAGGGTCGAAGGTCATCTCCCAGCTGTCCACTCGCATATCATTGAAGATAAGCGGGGAGGAGAGGATCCATGTGTACTCTTCGTGCTGCACCCCGTCGTTGTCCGTCGTAAAGGTCGAAGTTCCTTCGCCGTACGAGTGATAATCCGCTGGGGCGATCTCTTCGGAAGAAAAGAAAATACTGGGGGCCGACGGAAGGGAATGGGCTGTTCCAGCTATGAGGAGCCCTCCTGCCAGGACAGCGAAAAGCCCAGTTCGTTTTTTGAGGTGCCTTGTTCCCATGACGACCTTACCCTCTCAGTTCAATATCGTACCCGGACAGATTCAATAGGTGCCTACCGCTCAAGCTACTCTCTCATCCTATTACGAGAGACGCACTAACTCAAATTAAAAGTCGAAGACCCACAAGATTCCTCACGCAGAGGGGATAAGTGATTCCCCGGGGAAATGATATGCAATTCCCATTGGGAAAAGCCACTCTGGCTACCCGGTTCCATGAGGAAAAGTGTAACGATTCACCGCGGATCGCTCGCCCGCCTGTTAAGGGTGAGCGAAGCGCCAGACGTCATTGTCGACGTTTAAGTAGTTGGTGGGGTCTGTGAAGTCGAAGGTTTCTCGGTCACCTCCGAAAGTGTAAATACTCGGTTTCAGCCCCAGAATGCCATCGCGAACGACCAGTGCGTCGAAATCATATTTGACCTGGGTCGGACTGACTGCGTTCCACGGGGAGTCGCTGACTTGATCCCAATGGGCTCCATTTCGACTGACCCATACATCCATCGGGTTGTTCAGAAGACCAAACCCTCCGAAACAGGCGATTTGGTCCACCACGACGACGCACTGATGGCCAGGACGCGCCACCCATTCTGCGGCGGGTGTCATCTGTTCCCATTTTCGTCCGTCGCGAGAACGCCAAACGTCATTGAAATAAGGGGGTGTGCAGAAGGGCAGAGGCTCGCATGTGAAGCCGTCTTCCCCACCAATCATGTACAGGTACTGCCCCTTGCTTACAACGACGGCTCCAGCGCGGGGAGCCCAAGGGGCTTCTTCGGTCACCTTAATCCAGCGTCGGCCGTCATAGGATTTCCAGACATCGTTGAAATATTTGCGTTGAGGAGGACCCCCAACAATGGCTTGATCATCGTTCACCGATCCCCCCATGACATAGAGAGCTCGTCGGTGAACCACTGCACTCAGCCCAGCTCGAGGGGCAAAGCCGGCATCGGCTGTTCGTTGCTGCCAGTGAACACCGTCTCGGCTGCGCCAAACGTCATTGAAAAAATCTGACTGCGAGACGAAAGGAGGGCAGTCGGGAACAAATGGCGGACACTCATTAGGCTCTACACGAAAATTTTGACCGCCTATGACATACATGTATTTGCCTTTGCGAAGCGTTTGGAAATAAGCGCGCGCTGGCCAGTGGCTGTCATCGTCCGTCTTTAGAATTTCTTCCCAGGTCTCTCCTCGATCGGTGCTTTTCCAGACATCTCCCCAAATTTCGCTGTCGCCTGGAATGGGGGGGAAGCTCGGTGGGCGGGGAGTGCGGCCACCCATCAGGAAAAAGTCACCGGATAATTCAACGACTTGGAGTCCGGCTCGGGGAGACCATTCAGCATCTGGATTTTTGAGCGTCCAAGCATAGGACTCAATGTCAGTCGCTTTCTCATAAAGTCGCACAATCTTCTGGAACCAGTGTCCGAAGGAGTAGCTTAAAGCGGGGCTACTCAACGAGATCATTAGGAGACTTACGAGGGATAGAGCGACGAGCCTTAGGCTTTTTGAATGCAGCGTTTTGTTCAGCTTCAGCATGGGGATCCTCTTTAAATCATTGCGTTTCGTGCATCACTAAATCTCGAGAGGAGTATGTCTCTCGCAATGATCAGGGAGAAGGAAGTTCTTCGGAATCAGGTTGAATTCCTCAGTTTTTTCTGAGACACGTGCGTGTCAGACGTGAAATTTTAAGCATGAATTTTGGATACACACCTTTTCAAAATGACTTGGTGCGGATGACTTCGAATCAACCGCGGTATAGAGGGTTCGACTTTGCATGAAGGTGAGCGTCGGCTAGTGTCGGACATCTGTTTCGAACGCTTGTTCGAATTGCAGAGTATGGACACTCTCTGCGCTCAAGAGTGTTCTTGTCTGCGGGTAGGGCTAGGTTTTTATTAACTAAATCAAGGTGTTATCTATTCCATGACGTTATCTCCGGTGGAGGAGTCCGAGTTTGGGGTGTCCGGATGTTTGGATACCAAGCAGCGCTTGCTCGATGCGGCGGTGAAGATCTTCTCTGAGAAAGGTTTTCACGCCACTTCGATGCGGGCGATTACCCAGGAGGCTCAAACGAGTCTGTCCGCGGCAAATTATCATTTTGGAACCAAGGAAGAGCTTCTTCGATTGGCTCTCCAACAGCGTGTGAAGCTCTTTAACGATCGTCGCTTGACTCTTCTTCAGAAGTCAAAGAAAGAAGCAGGCGAGGCGACCCTCAGCATCGAGCAAGTGTTTGAGGCTTACCTGCAGCCTTTTTTTGAGCGCCGGACTGAGTGGGTCTTTCAAGGAGTCAGCCCGGCTGGACTCGCCATTAGACTTTATTTAGATATGCCAGAGTTCGTCGCCAGAGTTCGGAAGGAGGCCTTCACGGTGATCAACCATCGTTTCGTTACGGAGTTAGAAGAGGCCTTGCCGGGATTTTCGTCGTGTGTCTTAGAAGAGGCACTTCAATTGGGCACGGGTGTTGCGATCCACGCCGCCATTGATGTTTTCGAGATGAATTTGAATGCCTCCGATGAAAAGAAGAGGGCCGGCTCTCGACTTGAAAATACGGTGCGATTCGTTGCGGCGGGTGTGTGTGCGGTGAATGGCGGGCCGTTTATCGGTCCGTCTGACTTGGGAGAAAATTCTTGAAGCGAGTTGTTTTATATCCACTGCTAATTCTTCTCGTGGTTTTTGGAATCGTCCGAGTGATCGCCTGGATGGCCCCAGAAGCGACGAAAGAGAAGGTGGCTGTTCCTCCACCTTCGGTACGCATCCAAACGGTGGAGACTCAGCCTTTTCAGTTCCGTATCGACGCACAAGGAACAGTGGTCCCTCGCAGGGAAGGCGTCTTGCGACCTCAAGTCTCAGGAGAGGTTCTATGGGTTTCGCCTGATTTGGTGTCGGGTGGTTTTTTTTCAGCAGGAGATCCCCTTCTTCGCATCGATCCCGTGGATTATGAAGCGGCTTTAGAAACAAGTCGGGCGGCTTTAGCACGTGCCGAGAGCGAGTCCGCCCGCGCGAATAAAGAGCTTGAGAGGCAGCAGACTCTGGCCAATCGGTCCGTAGCCAGTCAAGCGCGGATCGATGATGCCGAAAATACGGCTCGCGTCGCGAACGCGGTTTTGAGAGAAGCAAGGTCGCGATTGGGCCAGGCGAAGCGCGAATTAGAGCGCACTGAAATTCGGGCCCCTTACTCGGGGCGAATCCGAAAAGAGAACGTCGACCCGGGACAGTTTGTTTCGCGCGGTGAATCTGTGGCTGATTTATATGCGGTGGATTATGCGGAAGTGCGGCTGCCTATTCCTGATCGTGAACTTGGCTTTATGACGCTGCCTTTGGGGTATCGGGAAGCCCTTGGGTCCGCTGAAAGCACTCAAGCTCTTGAAGAGGGTGAGGAGGCTCCGGTTGTGAGGCCGCGTGTTCGCCTTCGCGCTGATTTTGCGGGCACTGAACAGGAGTGGTGGGGCGAGCTGGTTCGTACGGAGGGCGAGATTGATCCCAAAACGCGAATGGTTACCGCGGTTGTTCGGGTGGAAGACCCTTATGGGCTTGAAGAAAAAAGGGAAAGCCCGCCTCTCGCTGTAGGCCTTTTTGTAGATGCTGTGATTGAAGGGACTCAATTGTCCGAAGCCATTGTCCTGCCACGAAACGCATTGCAGCAGGGGAATCGGGTTTTTCTGCTCGATGATGAAAATCGAGTTCACCTTCAAGGAATTGAAATTGCTCGAGCCGAGCGAGATCAAATTGTCGTCAAAGGTGGATTACGTCCGGGTGATCGGATTTCTGTGACCCCTATGCCGTGGGCTGTGGAGGGGATGCAAGTGATTCCTGTGGATGGGATTTCGAGCGTCGCTGAGGTGCTTCCATGAATGGACCTATTCGTTGGTTTGCGAGCAATCCCGTGGCTTCAAATCTTTTGATGATCGTGATGCTGGTGGGAGGCCTCTTCTCAATTCCTACCATTCAGCAGCAGCTCTTCCCCGAACTCGAAACTCAAATCATTGTTGTTTCGGTTCCCTATTTAGGAGCCTCTCCGTCAGAGGTCGAAGAAGCGGTTTGTATTCGAATTGAAGAGCAGCTTAATGGCGTCTCCGGAATCGAGAAAATGACATCCTCCTCTGCAGAGGGGGCGTGTGCTGTGACCGTTGAATTGCTTTCAGACCAGCCGTTAGAGCGCTCTCTTTCTGAGATTAAGAACGCCGTTGACTCAATCTCAACTTTTCCAGAAGAAACGGAAAAGCCCATCGTGAGCCATCTCGATTTTCAGCACAATGTGCTTCAAGTGGTTCTTTCAGGAGACGGCGAGGAGCGAGTGCTCCGATATTGGGGAGAGCGTGTTCGGGATGGGCTGATCTCTGAGCCGGGTTTCACAATGGTCGATTTGACGAATATTCGGGCTTACGAAATTTCGATCGAGGTGTCGGAATCTTCGTTGCGCCGGTATGGGCTGACGTTTGACCAGGTGGCTCAAGCTGTGCGTCGGTCTTCTCTCGATCTGCCTGGAGGAGTGATCAAGACTGACGGAGGTGAGATCCTTCTGCGTGCAAAGGGGCAGGCGTATACAGAGCAGGATTTTTCTGAGATTGTCGTTTTGACCCGTCAAGACGGCACCCGACTCATGTTGTCCGATGTCGCGAAAGTGGTTGATGGCTTTGAAGAGAACGATCGATTTGCTTCTTTTAATGGCGAACCTTCCGTGATGGTCCGTGTCTTCCGCGTAGGAGACCAGAAGCTCCTAGACCTTGCACGTCGAGGACACGAGTATGTTGAAAATTTTAAGGCTCAACTTCCTGAGGGACTCAAACTCACGGTTTGGCGAGATGACTCAACGTATCTGAGAGATCGTCTGAATGTGTTGATTAGCAATGGTGTGACCGGCTTTGTTCTGGTGTTCATTGTACTGACGGCCTTTCTCCGATTGCGGCTAGCCCTTTGGGTAGCGATCGGCGTGCCGGTATCCCTCATGGGTGCACTGGCTTTGTTTCCGGCTCTTAACCTTTCGATTGATGTCTTGACTCTGTTTGCATTCATTCTTGTTCTGGGTCTCTTGGTGGATGATGCCATTGTCGTGGGAGAGAGCATTCACACTCACCAGGAAAAAGCTGAAGACCCCCTGCACTCGGCGATTGCTGGGACTCAAGAAGTATCGATCCCCGTGATCTTTGGTGTTTTGACGACGGTGGCTGCCTTTCTACCTATGTTAATGGGGCCGGGTGGGATGGGTCGGATGTTTGGTTTCATTGGCATCGTGGTCGTGGTTTGCCTCTTTTGTTCTCTCATCGAGTCGCAATTGATTCTCCCCTCTCATCTGGCTCACCATGCGGGGGCCCGGAAAAGTGAAACGAAGCCCAAGGGTCGAATACAGACTACGTGGAAGCGGGGGCAAAATTTTCTGGCTTCGAGTCTGACCCGGCTGGCGAATGGCCAGTATCGAAAGCTTCTGGAGCGAGCGTTGGAGTGGCGGTACGTCACTGTTACTCTGGCCATCGGCTTACTCATTATTACGTTGTCGGCCGCCTTTTACGGCACTATGAAGTGGACGTTTTTCCCTAAGGTCGAGAGCGACTACGTTTCCGCGGTGATTAGTATGGCTCCGGGCACACCCGTGGAACAGACGGCTCTGGCTGTCGCGCAAATTCGTGATTCAGCCGAAGCCGCGGCGGCCGAATTGGATCTCGAATTAGGGGGCGATGGCTTGGTGATCAAGCACATTATGGATGTGTCGGGGGGGCGAGCAGGTCTTGATCGGGGCGGCCCTCCGAGTGCGGTGAGTGCAGCCAATTCAAGCCATCAGGGCGAGGTTAGCATTGAGCTTGTGGGCGGCGATGTTCGTCTTGTTTCGCCTCGAGATTTCGTTTCGCGTTGGCGAGAGTCTTCGCCCCCGATCGTGGGCGCCGAGGAAGTGTCTTTTGTTTATGATTACTTTAATTTCGGTTCTCCGGTGGACGTGCAGTTGACGTCTGCCAACGTCGATGAGTTGGAGCAAGCCGCTGATGTACTGAAGTTAAAGCTCTCGGAATACAACGGAATTTATGACATTGCCGACTCATTTCAGGGAGGCAAGACTGAGATTCAGTTAGATATCCTGCCCGGCGCAGAATCTCTCGGCCTCACCTTAGCCGACCTTGCGAAGCAGGTACGGCAGGCGTTTTATGGAGAAGAAGCGCAACGCATCCAGCGAGATCGAGATGATATTCGCGTGATGGTTCGATATCCCGAAGACAAACGAACCTCTCTGTCGGATCTTGAGAACCTTCGGATTCGAACCCCTGCAGGCGATGAGGTGCCCTTTTATGCCGTGGCGCGAGCCCGGATGGATCAAGGTTATTCCACCATTAAGCGGATCGATCGGCAGAGGACCGTCAACGTGACAGCCGATGTGGACGAGTCTGAAGGAAATGCCGGTCAGATCCTGGAGAGTCTTTCTCAAGAGTTACCCGCTCTTCTCAAATCTTTCCCTAGCGTCGCTTACTCCTATCAGGGAGAGCGGGCCGAACAGGATGAGACCTTCGCTTCGTTAAGGCGTTACGGAACAATGGCCTTGATTTTGATTTACAGCCTTTTGGCGATTCCGCTCAGAAGCTATACGCAGCCTCTCATCATTATGTCCGTGATCCCATTCGGTCTTGTAGGTGCAATCGGTGGACACCTGCTGCTGGGGCTCGACTGGAGCTTTATGTCGATTTTTGGTGTGGTCGCGCTTTCGGGCGTCGTGGTCAATTCAAGTCTGGTGCTCGTCCATGCCGTAAACCGCATGAGGGGTGAGGGGCGGTCCATGGGAGATGCGGTACGTCAGGCGGGCGTGAAGCGTTTTCGACCGATTGTGCTCACAGCGCTCACGACTTTTGTGGGTTTGACGCCACTCATGCTGGAAGACAATATGGGGGCTCGGTTCCTTGTTCCCATGGGCGTCTCATTGGCGTTCGGGGTTGTTTTCGCGACCGTCATCTCGCTTCTCATCGTTCCGAGTGGCTATTTAATCATGGAAGACTTGAAAAAGTTTTTTTCGGAAAGGGTGAGCAAGCGAAGTGGAGACGACGAGAACTCGGCGTCGAGTCAAAGTCATCCTCTCGATCCGAATTTTAGTCCGACTCGATCCGGCACCGATTGAAGAGAGAGGAAAATCAGTCAGCTCATCCCTGGACTTTTTGCGAGCTAGGCCCCGTTTGGACGGACAAGTCGCCCGGGTCTCCGGCCTGTATCCGCATCATTTGCGCGTGTTTGAACTCCGTTTACGAAGGTCGCGATGTAACCGCTGGCGCTTTGTAGAATACGGCTTCCACCGGCGGGCAGGTCACGGTGGGCTTTAAGAGCACCGAGACTTAAATTGTCGAAGTCAATGAGGTTAAGGTCAGCACGTTTTCCAACTTCAAGACTCCCCCGATCGTGCATCCCATAAAGCTGTGCATTGTTGTTGGTTTGCTTATGGACGATGTGTTCGATGGGCAGCTTAGGTCCACGCTTTCGGTCGCGGGCCCAATGAATCAGCTGATAGGTGGGTGCGACAGCATCAAAAATGAGATTGACATGAGCCCCCGCGTCCGAGAGTCCGGTCACCGTATGGGGGTCGGACAGCATGGTGTGAATGACGTCATGGTTCCCGGCCAGGTAGTTGGCCCCCATCAAGATCGCGTAGGCTTCACCGTTTTCCGAGATCAGAAAGTCGTACATGACATCCGCGACATCTCGCTTTTCGGCGATCGCCGTGGCGCCGAGAACCTGGCTGAGCTCAGGTTCGTAATCGACGGGGTCGCCAATGGGAATTACGAATGCGGCGGTCTCTCGCATCAAGTTATGAATGTTCGCCATGGCGCCCGCATTCTCAACGGGTACGTCCGCGTCACCTAGGATCGCAGCTTTGATTTCGGGCTTGTGCATTTCGCGAGCCCGTTCTGCTAAGGGAAGATGGGCGATTTTCATGTAGGTCTCTCGCCGCTGAAACATGTGATACGTGTCGAGACTGGTCACGAAGCCGATGGGTCGAGCCGCCACTTGCGGCCTAAGGTTTGACCCATTGGCATTCTCTTCGGCGGAACTGGCCAGAATACGTTCCCACTCCGTTGGATTGTCAGGCACTTGGACGGTCGTGAACGTGAGCGGTCGGCTGCAGGCTCGCCCGATTCGTTTGATGAGATCGAATTCCTCGGTGAGTGAAAAGCGTTCGCCGCCGATGGCTTCAAGTTTTCCAATAGTGCTGGCGGGGATGAGTTCGAAGACCCCCGACCCGGCTCGATCCATGGCTTTGGCCAGGGCCATTAACTCACTTTCTTCCGCGTAGGTTCCCGGAACGGGGTCGCCCGCGATGGAGCGGTGACCGGTCGTGCGGCTGGAGGTAAATCCGAGCGCTCCGGCTCGCATCGCTTCCTCGACAAGGTCTGACATTCTTTGTAAATCTTCAGAGGTGGCTGTTTCATTGTCTCGGCCGCGTTGGCCCATGACATAGTTGCGCAGAGATCCGTGAGCGAGCTGAGCACCGACGTCCAGCGCGTATTCTCGGCTGGCCAGGAAGTCGAGGTATTGAGGGAAGGTTTCCCAGGCTCCCCAAGGCATGCCCTCATAGAGGGCAGTGCCGGGAATATCTTCGACGCCTTCCATCAATTCGATCAGTTCTCGCTCTCCTCCCGGAGGCACCGGAGCAAACCCCACTCCGCAGTTCCCCATGACGACGGTGGTCACGCCATGGGAGGCGGACGGGTCAACCTGGTCGTCCCAGGTGACTTGTCCATCGTAATGGGTGTGAATATCCACCCAGCCTGGTGTGGCGAGAGCGCCGTTTGCATGGATCACTTCTTTAGCGTCTTCCCGAATTTGCCCACGTTCGACGATTTGGCCATCGCGAATTCCAAGGTCGCCGTTTTCAGCGGGAGCGCCTGTGCCATCGACGATTCGAGCGTCTTTGATGAGGTGATCAAGCATGGGTAGCTCCTTCTTCATAGAGGTTCGGGTTCTGGATTGGCTGATGACGTAGGCCGCACGAAGGATGGGAATATAATGAGAATCAAGAGAGCGTTCAAGATCAGCCTGATCGAGCCAGCCCGAGATCACGCTCGCATAAATCGAAAGAAATGCGGAATAGAGTTTCGCTCGTTGAAGCCGTCTCCAAAAACGAAAGAAGCGCCACCGAGAGAACTAGGCTGTTTCCAGTCCAGCTCCTCGGTGGCGCTATCTCATTCGAGCACCAAGCCGCATTTTGATTTCGTATCGGGAGGGACACGAACCTAACAGACAGTCGAGACTTTCAAGTTAGGGTGGTTCTCAAACGCGGTATCTTGGTTTCTTACTTGTTGAAGTCAGATGAAAGCCATCCGACCCCGACTTTATTCCCGTCGTCGACCGGCTACGCCAAGACCGACGAGTCCCATACCTACCAAAAGCGCGGTGGTCGGCTCAGGAGTGATCACAGCAAAGCTACCCGACACGTTGTTGGTCGCAAAGGTTTCGTCGCCCAGGAACAAAGTGTTGCCCGGCGAATCCGCGCTAATTGTGAAATCAGCCTGTCCGTCACCGAGAGCCTGAACCGTGAAGCTCAGAACGCTCATTTGGAAGTTGCCCGAAGCCGCTGCGCCACCCGGAAGGATGTTGTTCTGCCAGTCCATGAGGATCTGGTTGCTGGTTCCCACACGAAGCGTGTTGTTCGTGGTGGCCGGCTTCAGATACGTAGCTCCCTTGCCTCCGGTGTACAGCGCGTAGGTGGCGGACGTTCCGCCGTCGTAGGACATGATGGCATCATCAAAAAGAACACTCACAGAAAGAAGTGAGACGTCACCTGCGCCGTCAGTGTCAAACGAAACTGTCACTGTCAACGTGTCACCCACCGAGGCTACGCCGCCGCCCCAGCTGTTGGTCATACTTGTCGAAAATGCACTCGCGGAGGCCGCTCCGAAGACCAAGAGTCCTAGAGCAAGCAGCAGCGAGAGCGTGGTTGAACGAACGATGGTCCGCATTGTTATTGCCTCCTGAAGCATGGTTTATATTGGGTGTAAGTGGCCTCGGGTTCACGGAGGTGTCAAAAAAAAACCTAGTTTTTAAGATACGAGTCGAAGTAAGCCGAAAGAATCAAATTTCCTCGCGGGGGAGTGTCTAGGTTCGAATTGAAAGGATTCGGCGTCACTTCAGAAAAAGCCTCTGCAGGGCCTCCGGGATGTCTGCGGGGGTTTGAGGAAGGGGGCCAGATTACACGCGGGAAGGACCGGGGGCCTCCAGGCCATCGAGGTTTGGCTCTCTCTGTACGTAACCCGCAGGGACTCACGGAGAGAGCATAGGAGAAGGTTGTTATAAGGTGCGTGCATCGTATGCACAGGGGCCCGTTTTGGCTTTTTATTCGGATGGCTTGGAAGAAGAGGGCTTTTTCGCTCCGACCCATCGCACGGGAGGGTCTCTTGATCGTCCTTCTTCTACACTCAGTGATTCTATGACAGTTTATTCACCAACCGATTTTCCTAACGGGGCAGTGGGTCTCTCCAGAAGGGGCGCAGTACTTCCTTCGACACGGTGGGCCCAGCTTTGCTTGTGTGGGGCATTGGTGGGTGGGTTTTCGATTTTCGGAGCAAAGGGTGTCGCGGCCTCAGAACCCACGACGTTTGAGGGTGAGAGTGGCGTCGTGTTAGAGGAGCAGGTTCAAGATGCGCCGGATCAAGGCGCGGACGCCGATGCTTTTTACTGGACTGGACGTGCTTTGGGGGCGGAAGGCGATTTTGAGCGGGCTCGTGTGGAATTTGAAAAAGCCCTGGTTTTTCGTCCGGACTTTATCGAAGCCGAAATCGCCCTAGCGACCGTGGAGTTTCGACTCGATAAGCGGGCATCGGCTTTAGCTCGGCTAGACCGGCTCGGCGCTTTGCCGGTCCCGCTCGCCGCTCAGGCACACAGAACATTGGCTCGGTTCGCCGCGATTGAGGATCGTCATTCAGACGTGCTGAAGCATTACGAAAGGGCTCTGGAGATCACGCCTGAGAATGTTTCCATGCGGGTCAACCTTGGGATTGCCCTTATGGATCAGAAGCAATTTGAGAAAGCCACCGCCGTCTTTAAAAAGGCCATAAGTCAAAGACCCAAAGCCCGGTTGGCCTGGCTGAACTTAGGGCGAAGCCTCTATGAACTGGGCGAAACCGAAGAGGCTGAAGTGACCCTCCAGCGGGCTCTTGAACTTGATCCGCGCAGCTTCATGGCGGTTTGGCACTTGGCGCGGATTGCGGGTCAAAAAGGCCAGCCCGAAGAGGCTTTCGAACTCTATGAGCAGGCGGTTGAGTTGGCCGCCGCTCGGAAAAATGTTTCGGCTGTCTTGAAGATCAGGGCCGAGCAGCAGATGCTCTGAGAGCCATGCGATTCGATTCGGTTAAGAGGGGCGCTGATCAAAAGGCCTGACAGGGGACTCGCTGAAACGCATCAGTCACGGCTGATCTGGCCCGCTTTGGCCAAGCTGAGAGCCTCCACGGATTGGACTTCGACGTATCCTTGTGAGCTGACAGGGTTAAGACCTTCGCTGGCCTCCATGGATGCATCTTCTTCGTTATAAAGGGAGGCTGGGCAATCCGTCAGCTTCTGAAAGTACAGGTTGCCTTTATAGAGGCCGATTTCCACCGTGGCCGTCGCCGCCTCGGCCATTACGTCGATGGCGGCGAGAGCGGCTTGCGTGCTGGGATCGAAGAGGCGTCCATCGTAGATCTGATCAGAAATCAAGCGTGAAAGGTCGGAGAAGAGCGCTGTCGCCCTACGGTCTAACACGGCCTGATATACGCAACGAAGTCCGTAGCCTAAAATCTCCATACCTGGCGCTTCGTAGACGCCTCGGCTCTTGGTTCCGATGATTCGGTTTTCAAGGGCATTTCGCATCCAGATTCCATTGCGACCCCCGACGGCATTGGCCTCAAGCATGAGGTCAAGGGGCTCAAGGGTTTGCCCATTCACGGCGGTGGGGCGGCCTTTTTCAAACCGCAGAGTCACCGTTTCGATTTGGTCGGGAGCCTCTTGAGGCCACACACCCATAATGGGGTCCACGATGAGAGCCGGGGTTTCAAGGGATTCAAGGTCTTCGGCTTCATGAGAGAGTCCAGCGAGGTTGGCGTCTGTGGAATAGCGCTTTCTTGGCCCTTCTTCGGCCTCGATGCCTTGCTCACGCAGGTAGGCGGCCATTTCTTTTCGACCGGGAAATTTTTCAAGCAGATCGGGGTCACGCCATGGGGCATAAACGGTCATGTTTGGGGCTAACACGTTCGTGTAGCGCTCAAAGCGTACTTGATCGTTTCCTCGCCCCGTCGCTCCATGCGCAAGCACGGTGCAATTGTGTTCTTGCATGGGTCCGAGAAGGCCTCGTACGGTAATGGCTCGCGCGAGTCCGGTGGTGTTCCAATACCCGCCGTCGTAGGTGGCGAGGGATTTCAGGACGAGAAAGCAGCCCTCGGCCATTTCTTTTCGAAGGTCAACGATGACGGTCTCGGCGCCCGTGGGGGCCATCTTGGTGCGAATATCCGCGATGTCTTCCTCGTCGGGTTGAGCGAGGTTGGCCGTAAAGCCGACGACGTCAAGTCCTTCGCGTAGCATACGGGTTGTCACGGTTTTGCTGTCGAGGCCGCCCGACACACAGATTCCAATTTTTCGACCTTTGAGTTCACTAATTCGCATGGCGAGGACCATAGCGCAGAGGAATGAATACGGTGATTGCTTGGAGGTCTTGTTGGATCGATTTGAGGTATGATGGGGTGATCCTGAGAAGGCTCTCAGGGTGGGGAAAGCAACGGACAACAGAGCTCCAGTCGTCGAGCTGAGAGCCGCTGGAGCAAGCCCGAATGATACGCGCCATCGCTCTTCTGCTTACGCTGATGACTGGCTTCAGCGGTTTAGTTTATGAGATCGCGTGGCAGAGGTATCTCGCCACGTTGTTGGGGTCCCACAGCGAGGCCACCTCCGCAGTCCTCGGCATTTTCTTGGGTGGGCTTTCGGTGGGCTATTGGCTCTTCGGTCGGGTGACCCGTCAAATCGTTGAGAGCGCTGCGAAAGCGGGAACCCCGCCTCGATTGCTTTTTGCCTACGGACTTCTGGAAGGCAGTATTGGTGTTTACGTCATACTGTTCCCCTGGCTTTTCGGGCTCGTCCAAAGTCTGTCGTATGCCTTGCCCCATGGAGCGGGCGGGGTGGGCTTCGTCATTGACGTGGGCCTCGCCGCTTTACTGATCGGCCCCGCTTCGGTTCTCATGGGGGGGACGATTCCCATGCTGACTCAGGCTCTATCGCGGAGCCTCGAGGACGCGACTCGTTTTCACGCCTTTGTGTATGCCTTCAACACAGCGGGGGCCTTCGCAGGAGCGCTGGCCGCCGGTTTCTATCTGGTGCCTCGCCTAGGCTTAGTGAATGTGATGCTCACGATGGGTGTGATTAATCTCGTGGCCGGTGGGATATTCTTAGTGATCGGCTGGCGCGGCCGGGCCGTGGTTTCATTTGATCCAGAGGAGAGCGACGGATCGCCTTCGGCCGCCGAGAATTTCTTTATCTATTCGCTGGTGGCGCTTCTGACAGGCTTCGCGATGATGGCGCTCCAAACCACCATTATTCGGCTCGCCGGTCTCTCGTTTGGTTCTTCACAGTTTACGTTTTCAATGGTCGTGGCGGTTTTTGTTTTATGTATCGCTTTAGGCAGTTTTATCGTTTCGGCTTTGACACAGATTCCACGTGTTTTAATCGTGCTCAATCAGTGGGCCTTGGCGTTGTTCCTGCTCGGCCTCTACACCTTCCTGGAAGACGCCCCCTATTGGGTTCATTATCTCCGGGCTCTTTTTCGGGATGAAAGCGCGGCCTTCGGCTTTTACTACTTGCTTGGTTTTTTGATGGTGTTGGCCGTAGTGGGCCTGCCAGTCATCTTCTCCGGCGCTTCGTTGCCGTTGCTCTTCCATCAGATGCGCCGCGAAGTGGGGCATCTTGGCGATGTGGCTGGCAACTTGTACAGCTGGAACACGGTGGGCTCGTTGTTGGGCGCTCTGTTGGGCGGCTACGTTCTGCTGTTCTGGATTGACTTGGATCAAGTTTATTTGGTCGCCGTCGCTTCTTTGTTGGCTGCGGCCCTTTTGTTGACCATTCGCATTTATCGATGGCATATGGCGACGGCTGTTCTCGTTCTGCCCATGCTGGCTGGACTTTTGCTCATCTCTTCTTGGAATCCAGCCAAGATTCACATGGGTCTCTTTCGGAGCCGACAGCCTATTGCCGGTACTTTCGCTGGGCCGGAGGCTTTTGCGGCTCTGCATCCGGAGCGCGTGAACTTGCCGATTCTCTTTGCGACGGACGACCCCATTAATAGTGTGATGGTAAGCGAGAACAAGACGCCCTTCGGTGACCGAGCGATTTCGATTATCAATAACGGTAAAAATGATGGCAATACATTTTTCGATCGGATGACCATGGGCTTGGCCGCGATTCTGCCCGCGATGCTCGCCGACAAGGCAGAGCGAGCTTTTGTGATTGGCTGGGGGACGGGGATGACCGCCGGCGAGTTAGCGGCTTTGAGCTCCATGAAAGTGGTCGAGGTAGCCGAGATCTCTCCTGGCGTCATGGAGGCGGCCCCTCTTTTTGATTTTGCGAGTGTAAACGCAACTCAAAACCCTAAAATTCGTGTGATTGAGAGCGATGCCTATAGGGCGTTAATGCGATCGGACCAAAAGTTTGACGTCATCGTCTCCGAGCCAAGCAATCCTTGGGTGACTGGCGTCGAAATGCTCTTCAGTCGTGAGTTCCTCGAAGTGGCAAAGAGTCGACTGTCGGAGGGAGGCGTTTATGCGCAGTGGTTCCACCAGTATGAGACCGATGATGAGACGGTTGCGCTTGTTTTGAGAACGTATGTTGATGTCTTTGATGCTGTCGCGATTTGGTCCGCGGGCCATCAAGATTTGCTTTTATTGGGTTTGGATAAGCCCGGCGCAGCGATTGATCATTACCGTCTTGAGGCGAGAAGTTTTGAAACCGACTATCAAGAAGCCTTAGGGCGTTTTGAGATCGAGACTTTTCCTGAGCTTTTGGCCCACGAGGTGGTTCCGGTGGGTGTTCTTCACGAGGCGGATCTCAAGGGTTCGATTCATACGCTCTATCATCCTTTGTTAAATGACCAAGCGGGTCGAGCTTTTTTTCGTGGGGATATGGGCCGACTGCCTTTTACAGGGAGGGCTGAACTCACCAAAGTAGCGAAAGGCAATTCGATGTTGGCCGGCTACACACTCCGCAATGGAGGCACGATCCCGGACGTGGAAAGAGCGGCCATGATTCGCGAGTCGTTTCGAACTCTTGGTCCATTGAGCGAAACACTGATGGCGGAATGGATCAGTGAGAATCCAGATTCAGAGATCTACGAACAGACACGTGACTGGATGAAGCGAAGCTTGGAGTCCAATGACATGAAGGGCGTGTCGGTTTCGGGAGAAGGTTTAGAGAGAGCGGAGCGGTTGTCTCTGCTTTTTGCTGATGTGAGAGATTGGTCCGATGAGCCAGTGGATTTAAGAACAGCCCAGCGGGCCCAAGAAGAGTACATTGATTTCTATCATCACGCGGCGCCCTTTAAGCCAGAAGCGCTTCTTCAGATTTGGGGTCGATGCCGAGGAGACTCCATGGGGTATGAGGCGTGCGAGGAACTCACGGTCCGAAAAATGGAGATGGGAAGCGAAGGGAGCTTCAGCGAACTGATGGATGAGTGCTTTGAAAGTCGCGTGTTGACTTCAGCCTGCGAAGAGGGGCTTCAGTCCGCTAAGCAACTTTTGAGCTCTCAATCAGGCGGTTTTTAGGGGCGGGCCTTTAAGTTCAACCGTATTTCCATCAGGATCACGAATATAGATAGAGGGTCCATATCCACGGGCTCCATAGCGACGCAGCGAGGTCTCTTCACAGGCTATACCGTTGGCTTCGAGATGCTGACGAATCACGGTCTCATCGAAGGGATCTACATCGAGGCAGAAGTGGTCCATATTCTGTCCATCCGACTGAGGCCTGCCTCCCCCTTTTCGGCCCAGTTCGCTGTCCAGAGGTACGAGGTCGATGAGAGCGCTTCCGGCTCGGAGTTGAACGAGCCCCACTTCTCTCGGCAGCTCTCGTTCCACAGATAGGCCTAGGATATTTTGGTAAAAGTGTAAGGCCTGCTCAAGATCTGTGACGCGCAAAACAAGATGGTCGATTCCGCGGATCGCGATCAAGGTTCATTTCTCCTAGGCCCGTCGAGAGAGAGGGCGATACTGTGGATGATGCGAGGCTACGTGGAGCCAACTCCGTCGAAGGATCTTAGACGTCCAGCGGAGACACTGGCGTACATCCCGCAGACATCCTCGGTTTCGCAAGATTCGGCGAGGCCTGGCTCTTCACTCCGCACCCAAGTTCGTGCGCCCTCTGGAGTCAGGCCGGAAGCGATTGTGAACTCGGGCGATCCATCTTTTCTATATTTTATAGAATAGGTTTCGATCTTGACTCGCCCGTCGAAGTCAGCGTCTTCGTTTCGGTGGGGTAAGGCATCAATCTCAGATTGGGGCGAGGTGAATCGGTAGGGAGTCTGAGGGGGAGTGGCCGAGTAGACGCCGAAGCTGTGCTTGGTGAAGTAGCCTCCGACACCGCTCACGAAACCTATTTGGTTCGGTTCATTGCGGGCGAGTTCTACGGTGCGGGCCACGCTATGAAGAGTGAAACTATTAAAGGGACCTCCAAAGAACGTGAGCCCTCCAGTCACCGAGGGAACCTGGTCAGGGGAGATTCCGATTTCAGTTTGAGCGACTTGGACGGCTGCGGGAAAGCAAGCGTAGAGGTCGATCCAATCTAGAGACTCGGGCTGGACGTTGGCTATTTCGAGTGCCAAACGACCTCCGATTCGCATGGCGGGAGAGCGGTGGATGTGTTCCCTTTGGCTCGGGAACCAATGATCTTGGGTACGTACCCCCGACCAAGGAAAGACCCATCGATCGCGAGGAATACCAAGGCTTTGGGCCGTCTCCACCGAAGTGAGCCAGAGGGCTGCGGACTGGTCCACGTCGATGTTGGAGGTCATCCATTTTGGATAGGGGTGAGTGATCGGACGGTTGGTGGCATTCTTTTGGGCGATCATCTCGGACGTTTTAGGTTCGCGCACCCACGCATGAGGATTGTGGCTCGCCACTTGGGAGAGAGATGACCAGAGTTTGGCGATCTTGTCTTGGTGTTGTGCGAACGAGCTTCGGCTTTCGTGCCGGATAGCATTCTCGATCATGGCATAGAACACGGTGGCCGGGCCCATCCCGGCAGCCGCTTCGTGAGGACTGAGCATGGGATTGCCTCGGGAGAAAAGATGATTGATATCTCCGTCTCCCGAAACGTCACTGTACCGTGTCTTCCGGCCGGCTTTTTGATCACTTCTCCGTGTTCGCATGGTCTCGGCGGAGCAAACCAGCACTACATCGCTTCGACCCGCTTGAATGTCATCGAGTGAGCTGAGGATGAGGTCTTGGCCTTCATTGCCGCCAATCGGTCTCACTTGCGTTCTCGCTTTTGCATTAGAGAGGCGGTCTTTAAGGAGTTGCCCAGGGTCTGGATAGGGCCAAATGCCCTGCATGATTCCCATGGTGTCCGCTCGCTCAACGAGACTAAGGCAGCCTGCATCCTGAGCGGCTTCCTGAGCGCGATCTCGCATCAGGTCAATGGGTTCTCTTTTTTCGGGTTCACTCTCGCGTTGATTGGCTTGAGCGATGCCGACAATGATCGGAGTTCTTGGATCCATGGGAGCAAGGTATCCGGTGATGGGCTCCGAGTCACTCCCTAAACTGCGGGCTCTAAACCTTGATGGTCTTCCACCGACCCGAATGAAATCGTCCAATCAACATGGCACTTTTAATCATGTAGTCGAGGATGAGGGCTCCGAAGATCCAAATGATTCCCAGGCCGAGCCATGCAAAGAGGGCCGCAGCCCCCCCTCGGACCACCACCAGACCAATGAGAGTCGTCAGGAGTGGGAATCGAGTGTCGCCGGCCCCGCGTAGTGCCCCCCCGAGCGTAAAGACAATGGCCATCAAAGGTTGGGCGGCTCCGAGGACGTAGATAAACTGGACAGTGATTCGGACCACTTCGGGGTCATCAATCATAAACTCGGCAAGAGGTTTCGCGGTCCATATGATCGCGCTTCCCAGGATCGTCATGGTGACGACAGAGAGTCCGGTGGCACGCCAGCCACTCTGCATCGCCCCCTCTGGATCGCGAGCTCCTAGCTTTTGGCCCACATGCGTCGAGGCCGCGATGGTGAATCCAAAGCCGACAAGAAACGAGACAGACAGAATCTGAACCCCTATGCCATAGGACGCATAGGCGGCGGTGCCGTAGAGAGCGACCACCCAGAGAAAGAGGACAAAGCCAACTTCGGTGACGAGTTGTTCGATTCCGGCCGGGTATCCGATTCGAAAGATTTGGCGTATTCGCTTGCTTGTGAGAGATCTTCCGGTTTGGCGTTTAAGGCGAAGGGTGCCTCGAAGCCAAAGGATCATGACCAAAAGAGTACCGATCATGAAAGCTAGACCGTTGGCCAGTGCGGCGCCGGTAACCCCAAGAGCGGGCAATCCAAACCGTCCGTAGACGAGACCGTATACCAGGCCGACGTTGAAAACATTGGCCACTAAACCGATCCAAAGAGGAGTCATCACATCGCCGGTGGCTCGCAAGGCGGCTCCGAGAACCATGCTGGCCGCAAAGAAGACATTGAAAAGAGCCAAGATTCGCAAAAAATCGGCGGCGAGAGAGAGTGTCTCTGGATCTAGATTAAAAATACTGACGAGGCTGTCGGCCCAAAAATACACCGGTGCGGTGACCGCCAAGGCGATTGCGCAGCAGACCCATAGGGACGTCTGGGTGGCGCGTTGGGCCTCGACTCGATCGTTAGCCCCCCAGGCTCGCGCAACGAGGGCCGTTGTTCCCGCTGTGACCGCAATGAGTCCGGCTTCAATGACCCAGAAAATACGGTGACCGGTGGTGACGGCGGCCACCGCTGAGGCACCGAGAGATCCTACGATTTTGATATCGATGATCCCGACTAAAGAAAAGCCCAGGTTTCCTAAAATCGCAGGCCATGCGAGCTGAAGGATTCCAGGTGTTCCAGGACCCTCAGTTTTGGGGATTGGGCTCGCCAGTTCATCATGCCCACTTTCCTCCCGTTCAAGTTCAATGGCGTCCATACTTCTCGCTCGATGCTTTTTCACACATAGGCGAGTCCAATTGACTTGAGATCGGAAGGCGGCGGTGTGGTGAGCCTTGTGGCTCAGTGAGAAAGCATACTAGCGCTGCCGGAAGTGATCGCAAAGCCGCTGACATAAAAGCGCAAGGGAGTGCGGAAGTGCGGAAGGGCTTTTCAAGGAGACTCAGGGCTGTGTTTGAGCCGCTCTTTCTTTGCCAAAGGGCTTCAAGGTGAGGATGAGTGCAGGCATGAGCAAAAAGTCCGCAATCAACGCCGCTGCAATGGTTCCCGCCAAGAGGATGCCCTGATTTGATACGGAAGCCATGCTGGAGAGCAGGAGTACGAGAAAACCACAGACCAGAGTGATTGATGTGATGGTGATCGCTCGTCCCACATCGAGCATCGCGGCTTGAAGAGCCTCTTCGTAGCGTCCTCTAATCCGAAACTCATGCCGAAATCGCGTTAGAAAATGAACCGTATCGTCGACTGCGATTCCCATGGCTACGGCCGCGATGATAATTTTGCTGTAATCGAGTGGAATATCGAGCCAACCCATGACGCCCAAGATCAAAAGGGAAGGGAGCACATTAGGGACCATCGAGATGGCACCCACTGAGATCGATCGAAAAACGATGCACAGGAGACAACCAATCGCGAGAAAGGCAATCAAAAATCCACGAACCTGCGTGACCACAATGTATTCAAGAAGCTTGAGCCAGAGAGAGTTGATGCCGGTGACCTTCATCGATGTGACTTGAAGAGGTCTTGCTTCGTGTTCGGCTTTGAGATCTGTGATCACCTCGACGATTTTGCTAGTCGGTAGCAAGGGCGTTCGGAATTCAAGTTGTCCCGCACTGTAGTCGGAGTTTACGAGGCGATTCGCGTCTGTCCCTCCTGCGGTTTCATAGAGCAATAGATATTGGGCGATGAGCTCTCGAGAATCAGGAATTCGATAGAAGTCGGGATTATCCTCGTTGAAGGTTTGATTCAGGTCTTTGACGACCCCTCCGATCGAGGTTGCTTTCCCCAGATTGGGCTGTTTCATGGCCCATTTTTCGACTCTGGACATTTCGGCCAGTGCTTTCGGGTTTTTGATGCCCCCCGGTGTCTCAGTCGAAAAGTTAAAAACCAAGCTTGTCGCACCGCCCATGTGTTTGTCGGCATAAAGGGTGTCGATCTTGACAGGGACTGAGTCTGAGAAATCGTCCAGCCAGTTTGAATCGACTTTTAGGATAGAGATTCCACCCACCGCGACTGCAACGATCAGCCCGGAAAAGAGAATGATTGAGATTCTCCGTCTGACGACAAGCTGATAAGTGGTGGTGAGGAAAGAAATCATAATTCGACCGCCTTTGGATCGTTTCATTTCTTCTTGAGTTTGTTCTCTCCGGGGCGCTCTTGGGCCGAAAGAGAGTAGGGCCATCAAGAGGGTGAGCGACAATAAGAAGATAGCCAGAATGCCAACCGCACTGTACGCGCCCATATGCGCCACGCTTTTAATGGGTCCGAAACTCATTGACCCGAAGCCAATCGCGGTGGTGAGTGTGCTGAGAAGGGCCGGAGTCCCGACAAGCCCGAGTGTGCTGACGAGGGCTTGCCTCCGATCTCCAAGTTCTGAAAAAAAGCTCCGAAACTCCGAAAGAATATGTACAGAGTGCGCGACACCAATCGCTGTCATCAAAGTCGGTACGCTGGCAAAGACAAGGTCAAGCTTCCATCTCATGAGAACGATGAAGGCCACGACCGTGGTGACTCCGAGCTGAACGACCAGGGTGGGAGCGATCACGCCGACGATAGAGCGAAAGAAAATAAGCAGAAAAAGAGCCACGACCATCGCTGTGATGGCTCCCAGCTTCGCCGATTCTTCGTTATTAACGATGTTCATGAGAGAGTTTAAGGGGACGTCCCCTGTTAATCTGAAATCTAAATTGCTGTATTCGGAGCGGTCTAAAATTTCTTTGATTTTCAGATAGGTCGCTTGGGGATAAAGGTTCTCTAGTTTGTCTCCGGCGTCGGGGTCGAGCCTTAAGTCGGCGATGGGGTCTGTGCTCGTTCGGTCCATCCGGATAACCAAGGCACCGTGAGAGGCCTCTTGATTAGTAAAGGTGTCGAGCATGGAGGGCTTTTTGAGGTAAATCTCCCGCAGCTCAAGGAGTGACTCCTGGGACTCAGGGAAGTCATCCTGCAACTCAAGGATATCGATGCTCCCATCGCGTCCCACCATGAGCTCTGCATTCGCGAGACTTTGCACTTCGTAGATAAAAGGAACTTCGTCTTCGAAGGTTTCGGTTAGCTGTACAATTTGGCGCATGACCTCGATATTCCATGGACCATGCTCAGAGTTGGGTGCGGAGTAGACGATGTAGGCGATCTCATCTGACCCGTAGGCGGATCGATAATCGAGATACTCTTCGTAGCTTGGATCCGCGACGTTAAAGTGGGATTCGAAGCTGTTGTCGAAGGCGGCTTTAGAGGCGATCTGCACACTGCCGATCAGGAACAAGCCTGCGAGAAGAAGAACCCACCAGCGGTGATCAAACGACCAGCCCGCGAGCGAAGCAAAAAGACGGTTGGATCGATCGAGGAAGTCACTCTTCACAGAGGCGGCCTTTTTTGTTTAAGCAGACGAAGATTTAGGCTATCCGGGTCTTGGTCGACGGCCTATGAATGGCGCTCGTATTCCCATCGCCCTTTATGCATATTGAGCCTGTGTCTCGAACCCGGTGCATCCCCGTTGCCTTCCGGCCAGCCGGCATCGCCTTTCCAGAGTGCAGAAGGACCCTTTTCGCTGACGTAGATTCGAGTTTCAAAATGCTCGGGATCTCGACGTCCCACCTGATCCATCGCCTCTTTCACGGTGCTCCACTGACTTAACTCATGAAGGGTGATCCAAGTTGGAGGCGCCAATTCGATTTCCCCCGCATCTCTCTGCTGAAGAGCAAGGGCGGGTGATTTCCAGTCGTGTTCGTGAATCTCACCGCCATCGATCACGACCTCTGCGTCTTGCGCAGAGGCAATGAAAAACCAAGTGATGAAACGTTTGGGTGTGATGGGCGGTGGCGTCCAGTGTGAAAACGTCAAAAGTTCCGAAGTCTCCAGGGCAAGCTGGGCTTCTTCCTTGGCTTCTCGCGTTGCGGCGCAGCGCGCAGTTTCGAGCCCGGAGAGCTCCTCGCCTTCTTGTTGATCTTCTGGGTCCACTCGACCTCCAGGGAAGACCCACATGCCGCCAAAGGCAATTTTTGAGTTTCGACGGAGCATGAGGCATTCGAGTTCATTTGTTCCATCTCGGATCACAATCACCGTGGCGGCCGGGACGGGTGGGGTGCCTTCTTTTCCGCTTTTCGCCCAGCGGGTTAAGTCATTCGCGTGCTTCTCGTCAGTCATCTCCGAAGTATAGGTTAAGAGACGATGGGATAGGAGATGCAAGTCCAATCGGCTGTTTTCGAGATCCTTGCGAGTTAAAGCGCAAACTAACTAGACAGTGTTAGATTTTGACTCTGGAGGAGGAAGATGCAGGTGAATCCATTGAGAGGTCGGGGAGGCGTTTTCTCCACTCTGCTGATTCTGACCACGATCCTTTTGGGGTTTGAGTCCGAAGCGCAGGTGTCTCAGTGGTCTCAGCAAGCCCTTTCGACCCAGTCGCCTCCCAATATTCTTTTGCTCATGGCCGAGGATATGGGCCCGCGCGTGGGTGCTTTTGGTGACCCAGTGGCGGTGACGCCGAACATTGATGCTCTGGCGGAGAGAGGGACCCGTTATACAGCGGCTTTCACAGCGTCGGGCGTTTGCGCTCCGAGCCGAGCCGCTTTGTTGACCGGGATGCATCCGATTTCCATTGGGGCGCAACATATGCGGACCTCTTCGAGCCCAGACGGAGAGTATCTCAGTGTGCCTCCCCATTACGTTAAAGCCTTTCCTGAACTTCTTCGAGCGGCGGGCTACTACACTTTTACGGATGGGAAGCTCGACTATCAATTTAGCGGAGCTCTGAGCGGGAGCGGACCGTCGAGCATTTGGAACATCGAAGAAGGCGATGCCTATTGGGAAGGACGATCTGAAAAAAGCCAGCCTTTCTTTGGCTTGATTAACCTGATGGAGACACACGAGAGTGGTGTTTTTACGCAGCTTTTTGAAGCTTGGCCCCATAGCTTTATGCATTTTTTGATGCAGGGGGTGCGTGCTTTTCTTTTTGATATTCCGATTGATGGGGGGACAGTTCAGGCTGAAGAAGTTGTTGTGCCTCCCTACTACCCAGATACAAAAACAGTTCGGTCAGATTTAGCGCGTCACTACAAAAATATTCAATTTATGGACGCCCGTGTTGGGGAAATACTAACCCGACTGCGAGCAGACGGATTAGCTGAATCGACCATCGTGATCTGGACCACCGATCACGGAGATGGACTGCCTCGCGGGAAAAGAGATCTTTATGATTCAGGGATCAAGGTGCCTTTAGTCATTTACTGGCCAGATCGATTTCGTCCCGGGTGGTTGGCCGCAGGCGAAATCGACGAGAGACTGATTAGTTTTGTGGATCTCGCACCGACTCTGATGCAATTAGCGGGCCTTCAGGTTCCGCCTCATTTCCAGGGAAAGAGCTTCGTTGAGAATGACCCAAAGTTTCGAGACTATGTTTTTGCATCGAGAGACCGAATTGATGATGTGGACGATCGAGAAAGAGCGGTGCGCGACCAGCGGTACAAGTACATTCGTAGCTGGTACCCGGATCGAGCCAACGGACACCCCTCTGATTTTCGAGACAACCTTGAGATAATGCGTGAGCTATGGGAGATGCTCGGGCGGGACGAGTTAAATCCGGCTCAGCAAATTTGGTTTCAGCCCACAGGGGCAGAGCGACTGTACGATCTCCGGACAGACCCTTACGAATTAAAGAATCTGGCCTCTGACCCACTTCACGCGTCGACTCTTGAGCGTATGAGAGGAGCTTACGCAGAATGGCGTCGACGTGTACCCGATTGGAGTGATGAGCCCGAGCATGAGATGATGGAGCGCATGTGGCCTTCACGTAAGAAGCCTAGGACCGAGGCGCCTCAGTTTTCTTATAAGGGAAACCAAATTCTGATGATTTCGCCGACCGTGGGCGCATCGATCGTATACCGAGTGGGCGAGGGCCATTGGCAAGTCTATAGAGAGCCTGTTCAGGTCGAAGAGGGAGATATTCTTCGAGCCCGAGCTGTTCGTTACGGATATGCAGAGAGTGAGGAAGTGGAGCGCATTTTGCGTTAAAGAAAGGGCGAAAGGCTTTTTTCTGGAGCTGAGTGAAAACGCAATCGCTTTCGCTCGAGAAAAGCACCCGACGAGTCAATTATTAAGTGTTTTTATGCTCGAGCGTGAGACACTCATGAGATGATGAAGGCAAATTCAGGCTGCTCGCCACGCGAAGAGAGGCGAGTGAAGGGAATGTTCATTCCGAAGAGATTTGGATGTTTATTCTTGGCCCTGATGGTGCTCTCCGTCTCTGACTTTCCGCTGTTTGCGCAGTCCGTCGGGGGGGCAGAAAAGCTCACGCCTTCGCTTCGCGCTCGACTTAAAGGGGCAGCGGATCAAGAGACGTTTCGTTTTTCGGTGGTCCTACGTGACCAGGCCTCGCAACGTCGAAGTCTTTCCTTTGCTGACCGTCGTCGACACGTGCGTCGTCGGCAAGACGCCGTGCTTGACGCTCTTCCTCAATGGGCTGGCAGAACTCGTCGTTTAGAGAATGTGGCGGGGTTCTCGGGGATGGGAGACGCATCGTTGATTCAATCGATTGCCCGTCTTCCAGAGGTTGAGAGAGTCTATCTCGACATTCCTCTTTTCCCGTTGATGTCTGAAGGCGGCCCACTGACAGGCGCAGATCACGCGGCCACACTCGGCATCACGGGAAGTGGAGTGAACGTGGCCATTTTGGACGGGGGCGTCATGACGAGTCATCCTGACTTGGCGGGTGACGTCGTGGCCGAGGCGTGCTTTTGCGAGGATACTTCCGGGTTAGGGTGTTGTCCGGACGGCAGCTCCACCATGATGGGAGTGGGCTCTGTGACCGATGTAGACGGTCATGGCACGATGGTGAGCGGAGTCATCACGTCCTCGGGTGGAGTGGCCTCGCGCGGAATCGCGCCTGATTCTGGGATCGTGGCCGTGAAGGTCTACGACCCATCCTCGGCGGGGCTGAGTATTTCATCCGTTGATGCTGCTCTGGATTGGATCCTTTCAGAACATGTCAGCCTCGGAGTTCGAGTGGTCAACCTAAGCTTAGGTTCGGTGTCGACCTATTCGAATGCGTCCGCGTATCCATGTGCCGGGACCTTAACGGCGGCTTTGGTGAGCGATCTAGCGGCTGTGGGCATCGCAACTTTTGCTTCCTCGGGCAACGATGGAGTCGATGATGGCATCTCCTTCCCGGCCTGTATTTCTGAGGCCATCTCTGTGGGCGGAGTCTATGATGCGAATGTGGGCTTTAGCGCTTGGGCCGGATGCAGTGACTTGACGACGGCAGCAGATCTCTTCGTGTGCCATACGAACAGTGGGCCGCTTTTAGATATGCTCGCGCCTGACTGGCGAACGCGGACCACCGCGCTCGGCGGTGGGGCGACTAATTTTGGAGGCACTTCGGCCTCATCCCCCTATGCGGCCGGCTTGGCCGCTTTACTTTTTGCGCAAGACCCCTCGCGTACGCCGGCAGAGGTAAAAACGCTTCTTATTTCAGGTGGGCCTTCGATCATGAATCCATCAAGCGGCCTTTCTTTTCCTCGTGCGGACGTTTCTGATGAATTCCCGGTTTGCGGGGACGGTGAACTTTCGGGCAACGAAGAGTGTGATGATGGCAATGTAGATGGAGGCGACTGTTGCTCGTCCCTCTGTACTTTTGATGCAGCCAGTACTCCTTGCGACAACGAAGATGCGTGTACCACGGATTCTCTTTGTGATGGGGGAGGGAGTTGTAGCGTCGGTGTTGCGGTGATTTGTGATGACGGTCTGTATTGTACGGGTGTTGAGAGCTGCGATTCAGATTTGGGCTGTCAGCCGGGGGTGGCTCCTTCGATTGAAGACGGGGTGGGGTGCACGGTGGGTGCGTGCGATGAGGCGAGTGATCTGGTGACCCATAGTCCGGACAACGAAGCCTGCGACAATGGTTTGTATTGTGATGGTGTCGAGGTGTGTGACCCGGTGCTTGATTGTCA
>NZHD01000094.1 GCA_002691205.1 Deltaproteobacteria bacterium | reverse complement strand
GTTCACTCTCTGAGTTCATTCTACGTCGTTCGAAAACCTCTGTAAGTAACCCAACCATCCTGCGGCGAGCGCGATCTCGAGCCCAAAAGCTCGGCAGCGGAAGATTGGGATTTACATAGGCTAAGGCATCTGTCCCTTTTTCGAGTTCATAGAAAATTTTAAAATACTCTGGAGTCAGCTCTTCCCGAAACTGACGGCCGATCAAACACCCACTGGATGTGTAAATTGTTAACTCTGAAAAAAAATCAAGCGCATCAATTTCGCCCGAATCGCCCAATCGAGTCATCATACGCCGAGTTTCTGAAGCAATCCCTTCTGCGTGATGTCGCATCATGGGTGCCTTCAATGATTGATTTTTCATGGCCTGACGCCGCTGCTCAGGGCTGGCGTCAAAGACCACCCCTTCACCAAAAATCGGTGTCATGAAAGGGTAAGCGGCCGCTTGATCTAATTGCTCTTCATCGCCTCGAAAAAAAGCCTCTTGCGCTTCTTCTCCTGAAAGAAGAACAACACGACTTCCAGCGAAGTTCATTTCGCCGACGTCACCGCACTCTTCTCGAACGCGTGAAAAGAGTCCGATGGGATCACTTCGCAACTCGAGCAAATGACCCAAGATCGGCCACCCACCGCTTAGGACCGGCGGCTCAAGGCCTCCTGAAGGGGTGTCCGACTCTGAACTCGTATCACTCATAGAACTAGTATCCGTCTTTAAGCCTCTCAGGGCTTGTTATTTAAAACTTCTTTGTTTGACCTCGAGTGAAGCTTCTCTCACAAAACTGCACACATTGAGTTCAGCGCCAATCTAGACCCGCACAGGAAGCCTCGAAAAGCCTCGTACATTCACGGAATGCACTCGCTCCGCTAACTCCATTTCCAACTCGTAGTTGGGAAAGCGCTTCCACCATTCCTCAAAAGCCACCCTCGCTTCAAGCCGGGCAAGTGAAGCACCCAGGCAGAAATGCATCCCCTTTCCGAACGAAAGCATCTGAGAGGTATCGCGACTAATCTGATATTGATCCGCATTAGGGAAAACAGCCTCATCACGATTAGCCGAACCCACTAAGAGTAAAACTAAACCTCCTGCCGGAATCACATGGTCATGTATACGAGTTTCTTCCGTCATTAATCGAGCCAACATTTGGGTAGAGTTGTCATACCGAAGCGTCTCTTCGATCCACGCCTCTATTTGAGACGAGTCATTGTGTACAACCTCTCTCTGAGATGGATTTTCAGATAGCCAGTAGAGTGCATTGGCTAACAGCTTAGTTGTCGTCTCATTGCCCGCCGTAATCATGAGATTACACACTGAAAGCAGTTCTCCCTCTTCTAGGCCATTGCCGTCTCTCTCCATCTCAAGCAATGCACTAAGAAGACCTTCGTTCGGATGTGCGCGTAGATCGGCGACGAGATCTGTGAAATAAGACCGAATATTGACAAAGGCCTGCTTGCCTTCACTCGGTACATCCCGAACCCCTTCCTCTCGATGCACGAGGAGGTCCGCCCAAGTTCGGAGAACCGCTCGATCTGCTTCGGGAACACCCAATAATTCACTTATGACAGCCATCGGAAGTAGTCCGGCAAAGTCTGCGATTACATCAAACCCGCCCGAACTGACAAGAGGATCAAGATAGGATTTTGTCAGCGTCCTGATCCGGTCTTCCAAAGCCGCTACCCGGCGTGGGGTGAACTCTCGAGAGACCAGACGCCGAACACGAGAATGCCGCGGCGGATCCATTGCGAGGAAAGACATTCCCACTTCTGCCGCCGAAGTTCGCGATGACGGATCAATTGAAACGCCCTCTCTGTTCGAATATAAATTCCAATTCTTGAAAGCGGCTAAAACATCTTGATGCCGAGTAAGAGCCCAAAAGTCCAAATCGGCATTCCGATAAACCGGCCCCGCCTCCCTCAAGTCGCGATAGACCGGATAGGGGTCCTCATGAATTTCATAGGCGTAAGGGTCGTAGTTCGGACTCTGCAAGTCCTTACGCTATGCCATTTGCATAGCGCTTGCAATGCAAATTGGATACTCTGAGTTTTCGTCAACTTACACCGAGGAGAACCACCCTATGGCGATCCGTGTCGGATTTATTGGGCTAGGGAACCAAGGCGGTCCCATCGCAACCCACTACGCACCCTCTGGCTTCCAGACCACTGTCTATGATGTTGATCCGCAAAAAATTCATGAACTCGAACAAAGCGGAGCCCAGGGAGCCACCTCTCCACGCGAGGTCGGAGAGAGTGCCTCTCTGATCGGGGTTTGCGTACCCGAAGATGATCACGTGCGTGACGTCGTTCAAGGTAAAAACGGAATTCTCGCCGGGGCTGCTCCCGGAACGGTGATTCTGATTCACAGCACGATTCTGCCTCAAACAGCAATCGAATTGTCTTCAGAAGCAGCCCAACAAGGCGTCGCTCTCCTCGACGCATGCGTCACCGGAGGAGCTGCACGTGCTCAGAGTAAAGAACTCACCTACATGGTTGGCGGAGATCAAGAAGACCTTGAAAAAGCGCGACCGATGCTTGAATGTACATCTGCTCATATCATCCATGCAGGCCCTGTCGGGAATGGCGCCAAACTCAAGCTCTGTCTCAATATGATTACGTATATCCAATGGGCCGCCGTTTCGGAATCCTTCGCCCTCGCTCAAGCCATTGACTTACCAAAAGAAGTTTTGGAAGAAGCGGGCAAAGCCAACGGGCAATTAACTCCTCTCATGTCGGCTTTCTTGCAAAGTCAGTCCCTGCCTCCCGAGGTCCGCGAGAGCGAAGGCTTACAGACTGCCATGCGAGGCTTTATGAACGTTGCCGAAAAGGATCTGGCCTGGGCGCTCCAGCTAGCTCGGAAATCTGAAGTCGGCCTCCCCGTGACCGGTCTTGTCGCTCAATCGATGGCGCGTATTTACGGGGTCGAGGACCGCGGACGCCGATGACACAAGCTGTCCGAAAACACTCAGACCGGGTGCAACGGCGCTCTCATGCCGAGCGTACGGCCGAGACCCGACGAAAAATCATAGACGCTGTCGTCGACTCCATTTCGGATGTGGGATTTCAGAACACGACGGCGGCCGAGATCGTGCGTAGAGCAGGCGTCACCTGGGGCGCTGCCCAGCACCACTTCGGAGACAAAGACGGAATACTCATCGCCGTGCTTGAAGATTCTTTCGGACACTTTGCCCGGCGACTAGACGATATCAATCAAAAAGGCACATCCCTTGAAAAGCGTATAGACCTCTTCATCGATCGGGCTTGGGAACACTTTGGTGGAGCTGAATACCGATCCACATTCGAAATTCTTCTGAATTTCGCTGGTTCCGATCAATCGCAGCCGGAATCTGTTTGGCAATCTGAAATGTCCCAGGCCTGGCAGAGAATTTGGACTCGGATCTTCAGCGACGTCCAAATTAAAAGACAACGAGCCCGACTGCTCCAGCAGTATACCGTTTCGGTCCTCACAGGTCTTGCCTCTACCCAAATGTTGGGAAAAGCGAACACTCAGGACAATCTGGATCAACTGAAGCTGGTCAAGGATACGCTCTACAGAGAATTACGAGATCAATCTAAAAAGTGAAAAGGCTCGACTAAAATTAAAATCCAAGGCTTTCGGTACTTACCGGATCTCCGTACACGTGCAAAACTCCACGGATCGTGAACGTTCTGAAAATCTTTAAACTCTTTTCTCTTATCTTAATCGTAACATTTGCTGGCATTCCCTCCGCTGATGCAACGAACAGTACAGCCGCGCCTGGGGATGAACAGACCGTTTCCCTTCCTGAGAAAACCAAAGAAAATTCAACAGACACGAAGCCGGCTCCCAGTCCGATCTCTATGCCCTCTTTTGAGAGTGGAGCACCGCGTTGGTACCCACCCAAAATGGCCCCTGCGAAATGGGAATGGGTTGAGCTGACCACCGGTGAATGGCTGAAGGGAACAATCAAAGTCATCCGTCACGACAATATGGAATTCGACAGTGATAACTTTGACACTATTGAAATCGACATGAAGGATGTCCTGCAAACCTACTCCTCGACCGTCAATACCTTTGTATTCACAAACCAACGCCTTGTGATCGGCGTCGGCCGCATTACCAAAGATCAAGTCATCATCGACACCGCGGCTGGAAAAATGTACTACCCACGTCAGCAACTAATCTCTGTTGTGGTGGGTGATCGCACTGAATTCAAGCTCTGGACGGGGACCCTCACCGCTGGCGTTTCATCCACTTCAGGCAACACGAATCAGACCACCGTAAACCTGCAGGCCAATCTCAAGCGACGAGGGGCATTCCTGCGCATCGAAACCAATTACTACGGAAATATCGGAACCACCAACGATGTCACGAATGTTCAGAACCAACAAGTCAACCTTCAGGCTGATCTCTTCATCTATGATCGATTCTATTTGATTCCAGCAAGTTTCGAATTTTACTCTGACATCTTCTCAAATATTGACACCCGCTATAAGCCAGGCGTTGGAGTCGGGTACCAGTTTTTTGAACGCTCTGAACTCGAGTGGCAAGTGAATGCAAACTTGCTCTATCAGCGCGTGCGATACGTCTCTACAACAGGAAACGAACCTCCTGTGTTTGAATCTGCTGCCTTTTCAATCGGATCTGATCTCAAATATGACATCACGAGCGACATCACACTCCATGCAAACTACACAATCACCCTCGCAGTCCCTGCCACCTCGTACCTCGACCAACAAGGCATTTTAAAGCTCGACGTCGATATCACTAAGCACGTAAGCGTGAACTCCACGGCCAATTGGACAAGGATTGGCAACCCAATCGCTTCTTCTGACGGCGTGGTCCCCGATAAGAATGATTTGATTCTCACCTTCGGTGTTTCTCTAGATTTCTAAGCCAATTCGCGAAACCCGAAAAAAAGCGTGCTGAGCTTCTGGGCTAAATCTCCTCATCAACATCAGCGCCTTCACGAATCGAATTCGACGAGAACCCTCTCTAGCTACCCTACGCGTCCATTAAATCAGGCGTAGAAGTAGGATGAAGGCTCTCAACTCAGATTCGATATACTCAGGGGTCGCTGAGATCGAGGGAAACGGTCATGTTCTACTCGATTTCCGCCTATCGTGAAAAAGTCAACACAGAAAGTAAATCTGATCATGGAAACCAAAACGGACGGCCTTCAGTCTCTTTATCTCAATCGGGAGTTCTCCCGTCTGCAATTTGAAAGCCGGATCCTCAGCTTGGCTGAGGACACCTCTTTACCTTTGCTTGAACGGGCTAAATTTCTCGCGATTTTTGGTTCTAATCTCGATGAATTTTTTCAGATTCGTGTCGCGGGCCTCAAAGCGCAAATCGACTCAAAAATGGATACGCCTTCCATCGACGGGCTAAAGCCTGAGTCTCAACTTCAATTAATACACGATTATGTGTCGGAGCAACACATACGCGCCTCTTCTATCTATCAGAAATCGATTCTCCCCGAACTCGCGGAAAACGATATCCGAATTATGAAGTTAAATGAACTCAGTGCAAAACAGGCGTCTGATCTGCAAGACCACTTTGAACGAGATATCTTCCCCGTCCTAACGCCGCTGGCCGTGGATCCAGCCCATCCTTTTCCTTTTATATCGAACCTTTCTCTCAACTTAGCCGTATTGCTCGTTGACCGAAATGATCGATCGCTCAGATTCGCACGAGTAAAAGTGCCCTCCTCGCTCCCGCGATTACAGCCCATCGAAAGAGAACATTCATTCGTTCTCATCGAGGACGTGATCGCAGCTCACTTGAACATGCTTTTCCCCGGTATGAAGATCGCTAGTCAAGACCCCTTCCGCTTGACGCGCGATGCCATCATCGATCTAAACCTGCGTGAGTCTGAAGACCTACGTGAAGCGATGGAGTCTGGCCTTCTCAAACTAAGGCTATCCAGCCCAGCCGTACGACTTGAGATTGCAGAAGATATGGCTGAAGAGGTGAGCTCTCTGTTGTATGCAGAGCTCGGACTCTCTGAGTCGGATACGTACTGCCAAACGTCTCCACTCGACCTACGCCACCTTTGGGAGGTCTACCAAATTTCGCGACCTGAACTCAAATCAGAGCCTTGGGTCCCCAAAACGCCGCGCGCCTTTTCAAGCCGAGAGGGGGGGGCGAAATCAATCTTCGAAGTCCTGCGCAAACAAGACGTGCTTGTTCATCACCCTTATGAATCCTTCGATGCCTCAGTGGTCGCCTTCTTGAACCAAGCTGCTGATGATCCAAATGTATTGGCGATCAAGCATACTCTTTACAGGAGTTCAGGTCCCGAAACTTCTCTGTTCCAAGCCCTAGCGCGCGCAGCGGCCGCCGGGAAACAAGTCGTTACTCTTGTGGAACTCACCGCTCGATTTGACGAAAGTGCCAATATCGAGTGGGCCCAGTCACTTGAGCGATCCGGTGTGCATGTAGTGTATGGGTTAGTGGGCCTCAAAACACATGCAAAAATTACGCTTGTCGTCCGACAGGACGGAAAACGAATTCGACGGTACTGCCACATTGGGACCGGCAACTATCATCCGGTAACGGCCCGCATCTACGAAGATGTAGGATTGCTTACCGCCTCAGAAGTAATCGGTGAAGATCTCACAAATCTCTTCAATCATTTGACGGGAATCAGTCAAGAGCCTAGCTACCGAAAGCTACTCGTAGCCCCCCACTCTCTTCGCCAGGAACTCATTGCGCTCATTCATCGCGAAATGGGTCTGCCCGATGGACGAATTGTGATCAAAGTAAACAATCTCTCTGATCCAGAAATTATCGACGAACTCTATTCGGCGTCCCGCGCGGGTGTTCAAATCGATCTGATTGTACGCAGCGTCTGTGGTCTGAGGCCGGGTCTTCCGGGTGTCTCTGAGAATATTCGGGTCCGGTCTATCCTTGGAGGATTTCTCGAGCACTCACGAATTTATCGTTTTGGAGCTAAAGATCGCGGGGCAGACTATTTCATCGGCTCGGCCGACCTCATGCCTCGAAATCTCACGGAGCGCGTCGAAACTCTCGTCCCGGTCGAATCGCTCGACCTCCAAACGCGCATCGAAGAGATCCTAGATCTCAATCTCGCTGAGAGCCGAAATGCTTGGTCTCTATCCAGCGATGGTGAATGGAAAGCCATCACGGATGAACCTGACTTTTGTGCCCAGGAAACTTTCATGAATCGCCTGAGTCAACGAATGGACCCCCGAAAAGAGCCGAGTTAACCGTATCTAAACCTCCAAAGGATTGGAACAGAATGAATACACGTACTGCGATGGTCATCATCAATATCATAGGAGGTTTGGCCGTTCTCGGGAGCTACGCTTGGGGGCTGCTTGGGTTTCCAGAAACACGTGGAGGCATCTGGGGAGGCATCCCGGAAAGCATGAAGCCCTTTTATACATATTCCATGCTGACAGCTGCAGCCGGGTACTTCCTCTTTACTCCTTTTTTTCTCTTCCGAGTCGACCCTCAGAAATTGGATCAGAGCGGCCCCTTCTCTTTCTCAATTATCAATTGGCTCTACCTCTTGGTGCTGATCCCCTCCGCCCTGTGGCTTCCCCTCACCTTTGAACTTCTTCAAGCACCCAGTGACTTTCTTTGGCTCTTGGTTCGCCTTGTTCTGGCCATAACGGCCCTCGGTTCACTTGGACTACTCTATGCCATCGTGCGGCTTCGTTCTCACGCTGGCGCCGTTGGCTTTTGGCTAGCGCTTCTAGGGATCCTTGCGTTCAATCTCCAGACCACCCTTCTGGATGCTCTCGTCTGGACCAGCTACTTCCCGTACCCAAACCCCATGTAGACCCCACGGCAGGAATGAGATGGGGGCACTCCGCGCGATCACCTGACTAGATTCCGTAGAACGGCTTTAGGAGACGGATTCTACCGGCTCGATCATCAATGTCGGAATTCCTAAGGGCGACGATTTTATCGTAAACACACGAGTTCCTGGTTTATGCCCCTTACGAACATCTGAAACATCAAAGCCCGATTCTTTTAATCGAGCTTGAGCATGATCGGCATTCGGGACCTGATAAGCCAAGCCCCACAGATTATCCTCGTTCTCATGAGTTGACCCTAGTTCCGCATCATCACGAGTGGGCACGCTGAACTCAAGTGTCACGCCGCCCAGCTTAAAGAAAAGTAAACGAAGGCCACGTTCTGGAAAACTACGATCGAGAGCTAGGCGAATCCCTAAACTATCTCCATATAGTGTTTTAGCTCGATGGGCGTCGCGAGTAGAAATGACAACATGGTCCACCTTTGTCACCGTCGCCGACACCTCTCCCAGAGGAAGTGCGGGGGGCAAAAGCTCATCCGCGGTCGAAGAGGACGATACGCTTAAGCGAACCCCTCGCGTATCCTTTTTCGAAAGCCCGGATTGCACAAGGCGCCGATAAGCGCCCGAGGGTTCATCGTGAGCCAGTACCGAAAGGGGGTCACCACACGTTATTCCTAGCTTCTGAATGCTTTCCAACGATTCATTTATATCCATCGTAGAAAAAACCAAACCAAACAAGCCTGGTCCCTTTGCATCCAGATGGTTCCGCAGTTCAGAATTCTCGGAAACCGATCCGATTGGGGAAATCAATTCGATCCGAGTGTTCTCTACACAAAAAAGGACGTATCGAATCGCACGTCCAGGATATTCTCCTGACCAAGAGGGGCTTCGACCTAAGAGAGCAACGCAGTCGCGCTGAGCCTGCTCGATCTGGTCGGTCACGATGACTATACGATCAATTGATTTAAGCACTTCCTCAACACCTTGTTTTGAGCGGACTTATGTCCCTTAGACAACTGACCCGAAAGTCGACAACTCAACCTTCTGCAGCTTTTCTGAGATCAGAAAGCCCACTTCGATAAACCCCTTCAATGGTTTCTTTAGCTTGAGCTTCCGACAGAGGGCCAGGGTCAAATGTAGACTCCCAGCGAACTTTGCAACTTTCTTCTTCAGTCGGAATCACAGTCATCGTGGCGAGATAATTCTCAAACGGAAGCAAAAGTTTACCGGTAAAGCTGTAGCTGAAGCTTCGACCCGAATCATCAAAAGCCTCAAGCTTTTCTTGAAGAATCGCACCCCCCGGCAGCCCAATCGTCCTCACGGCTCCGAGCCCTTCGCCATCAACTGTGACCGATTCAATCGAACCCGAATTCCATTTCAAGAGTCCTCCGAAATCTCGAAGAAGATTCCAGATGCTGTCGGCAGATACTTGAAAATTTTCAGAGATAGTGATTTCCATGTGATTGCTCCTTGTGGATGTTATTCCATTCACGGTATCCCAGCAGTCTAGCCAACCCAGCGCTATTCTGTCGTGACCACGTGGGTGCCTTGAATGAACTCGACCCCAATCCGAAGGCCGCGAAATATGAGCTCGATCTATTACGATCCCTACGATTACGAGATTGACGCGAACCCTCACCCCGTCTGGAAACGCATGCGAGATGAGGCGCCCGTCTACTACAACAAGAAATATGACTTCTGGGCGATCTCACGATTCGAAGATGTTTTACAGGCGTCCCTTGATGCGAATCGGTTTAGTTCAGCCTACGGATCGGTCCTCGAGCTCATGCAGGATGAACCCAACACCTCACCTATGATGATCTGGAAGGATGCGCCTGAGCACACTCAGCTACGAAAACTTGTGAGTCGGGCGTTTTCACCACGACGAATCAATGAGCTTGAACCGCGGATTCGCCGGATTTGCGCTCGTTATCTGGACCCTAAAATAGGCGAGAAGGGTTTCGACTACGTTGGTGAATTTGGTGCACTCCTGCCCGTGATGGTCATCAGTTCGCTCCTCGGCGTACCTGAGGAAGACCAAGATGACATTCGAGAATGGACCGATGCCCTACTCCATCGCGACCCTGGCGAGACCGGTGATACAGATGCGCACGAAAACATTTCACAAAAGCTATGGGGATACTTCGGTCAGTATATTGAGGAAAGGAGGAAGACTCCATCCGATGACATGATCTCACTTCTCATCGCAGCTGAATTAAAACTTGAGAACGGAAAAAGTCAAAAGTTGACCGACGTAGAACTCCTTTCGTTTATCGGACTTCTATCGGGCGCTGGCAACGAGACCGTGGCACGTTTTTTGGGTTGGTCGGCCACCGCGCTCGCACGCTTTCCTGAAGAACGAGCCGCTCTCGTGGAAGATCCAACCCTGATCCCCAATGCAGTCGAAGAACTCCTTCGATATGAAGCCCCCTCGCCGGTTCAAGCACGAAGGTTGAAGGTAGATCTAAGCCTTCACAATCAACGGATACCGAAAGGATCTAAGGTGCTCCTCCTCACCGCCTCTGCTGGACGCGACGAACGTGAATATTCCGATCCTGACCGACTCAATGTCCGACGGCGAATAGACCGCCATGTCTCTCTCGGGTACGGAACTCACTTCTGCCTAGGCGCTTCTCTCGCTCGACTTGAAGGGAGGATTGCACTAGAAGAAACCCTTGCACGTTTCCCAGAATGGGAAGTCGACTGGGAAGACACCGAGATGGTGCACACAAGCACCGTGAGGGGATATGCGAAGGTCCCAATTCTTCTCTAGATGCCAGCTTTGCCCCCATGAATACTCGCGAGAGCAACGGAGCTAGGTTGAACGCGGCATCAGCCTCAAGATCTGTGATTGTCGAAAGCTAAAAAGACGAATGAGGGACTCTTGAAAGCCGTACTTTCGCTGACTCGCGATATCTACTTTTTCTCTTAGTGCATCTCCAGAGATTTCTTCCGCTTGAGCTTTGTACTCTTTGCCTTCGATCACCAATTTGAGGTTGGGGTCACGTCTGAGATTCTTTAACCACCTGCTATTGCTTGTCCTCAGGTAAGGCTCCCCTCCTAAGAGGACAAACCAGACTTTAGTCTTACGCACATCACCGTCTGCATCGTCTGTAATCAATTCAATGACGCTCACATCCACATAGGCATTCCAATTGGGGTAGTCATCCTCGTTCCCCGTGGCTGGGCTAGAAAGCGCCGCAAAAGAAACGAGGGCGAGCCAGAATTGAGCGACGCGTGTTAATTTAAGATGGAACATCACGACACTTAAACCTCCAGTGTTTGAATGATAGAGCAGGCCTCTAGAGTCAGCCTCTTAAGAAAAAAACTCCAAAGGAAATACTCATTTCGTTCCCCAATCCGGCTTTCGCTTTTCAGTCCACGCGGAAACCGCCTCCCGGTAATCATCTTCTTTCGTCATTGCATCCAACAAGACTTGTGCCTCTTCCACAGAGGTGCCTACGTCTCGATGAAGATCCGTATAGATTTGCCTCTTTGTCGCAGACATGGAACCCGGCGAAACGGTTTCGATCAGATTGAGAACGTACTCTCGAACTCGAGGTAGCAATTCATCAGAGGGAAACAGACCATTCAAAAGGCCGATCTCAAAAGCCTCCTCAGTCATGAACACGCGACTCGAGAGCAAGAGCTCAGTCGCACGGGTCAACCCAATCAGTCTCGGAAGAAGCCATGAAAGACCATATTCTGCGGGAAGGTTTAGGCGTCCATGCGACGTCGTCAATTTTGCACCCGGCACGCCAAAGCGAAGGTCCGCATAGCAAGCAATCACCAGCCCCACTCCGGCCGCTGGTCCGTTCAGGGCGGCGATGATGGGCTTACTGATTCCAAACTGAAAAGCGAAGTCCGCATCAAATTCATCCCTCACCCCATATCCAGGTTGAGCTAAATCGATGGGAGTCCCTGGGTCGTACCCTCCGCGTTCTACATGGCTCTCTAGGGCCCGGGTGTCCGCCCCGGCGCAAAAGCCTCGGCCCGCTCCCGTGATCATGATGGCTCGAACCTCAGGGTCACCCTCGGCCTCATCGAGCCGATCTCGATACTCTGCATGCATTCGGCCCGTCCAAGAATTGAGTCTCTCGGGTCGGTCCAGCGTGAGGGTCGCGATGGCCTCATGAACCTCGTACCGAATCAACTTGTGCTCCATCAGCTCCGCCGCTCCCTCAATGCTTTAAATGCATCCTATTCGTGAAAGCCAGAGTTTAGCCCCTGCGCAGAGGCTCCTGTGTCTTGAGCGCCTCTATTCAACTCAGAAAGGTTAGAGCAATCCAGCTTTTGACCTTAAGGCCTCGCGAGACCAAGAGCCATTTGAGTCGACCAATCAATGCCCCCGAGGGAGATGGATTTACCTAGCTGCTCTGCTATTTTGGTCCTACCAAATTGGTACTACCAAATGCTTCATCGGAGCCAGAAGTAAAAGCCCTTCAGCCAAGCCCAACCGACATATGCCCCCCCCAGACTCACAAAGCGACCGGATCGCCCGGGATCTTCGAAGCGACATTTTAAACGGCCGTTACCAACCGGGTGACCGCCTGCCCTCCGAGCGTGCGCTCGCCGAACGATTTGAAGTGCAGCGAGGCGCTGTGCGTGAAGGCTTGAAGAAGGTTGAACAACTCGGATTGGCCAGCATCCAGCCTGGCGGAGTTCGAGTCTGTCCCCTCGAAAAAGCCAGTCTAGATATCGTCGGGCATCTCATGGCCCTTTCCAGTCCGCCCGACCCAGAGATTGTCGGCATGGTCTTTGAGGTCTCGGCGAGCCTTGGCATTTTAGCGGCCCGGCTCGCCACAGAACGTGGAACGGATGAACAAATCGATCACTGCCTTGAACTCTTGAGCGAACTCGCCGCACCGAATCTCGGAGCCAGCGAGGAATATGAGATCATGACTCGACTCATCGACACGCTCGTCGAAGCCAGCCAAAACCTCGTTCTCGAGCTGGCTCATCGGGCGCTTCGAACGCAGTTCATCACACAGATCGAGGGGCACGCCGAGCTTTTGAGTGCCTCGAACGAGATGAGGATCTCTGGAGTCTCTGCGGTGAAGAAAGCTCTCAAAGACCGAGATGGACCGGCCGTCGCCGAACTCCTCAACGACCTCTCCACTCAAGTTCGGACCAAAGCCATTCTCATCCTGCACAACCAGATCAAAGAAAAACAGGAAACAAAACGCGCCGGAGAAGCAAGTTGATAAAACGCAAGAAAATCATTCTACCCTTAGGCGTTCTGCTCGTTGCTAGCTTGGCCGCATTTGTCGTCATGGCCACAGCTCCCGAGATAGAACGGAAATCTACGGCGACTGAGCTGCCGGCGCTGCGCGTGACCAATGCTATGCCCAAAGACATTCGATTAAAGATCAGAAGTCAGGGCACCGTCATACCCAGAACCGAAAGCACACTGGTTCCCGAGGTTTCGGGACCTGTCGTCTGGATCTCCCCCGCTCTCGCTTCAGGTGGCTTCTTTGAGCCAGGTGAACCCCTCCTCCGAATTGATGCTCGGGACTACCAGACGGCTGTCGCGCAAGCTCGCGCAGAAGTCGCCAGGGCCGAGGGAGAATCTGAACACGCCGCCTCTGAGCTCAGACGCCAAGAAGGCCTTGCTCGGGAAAAAGCGACCAGTTCATCGCAACTGAGTGCCGCCAAGCGAGCGGCTCGTGTTTCCTCAGCCATTCTCGAGGCGGCCTGGGCCACGCTCTATCGTTCAGAGCGAGATCTAGAGAGATGCGAATTGCGTGCGCCCTTTAAAGGGCGGGTGAGAGAAGAAAACGTCGACATCGGACAGTTTGTCTCGCGTGGATCTCCAATCGCCACCCTCTATTCTACGGACTTTGCAGAGATTCGGCTTCCGGTCGCGGATCAACAATTGGCTTTTATTGAGCTTGAGCGTCTCGATGCCGAAAATGAAACACGGCCTAAGGTGATCCTAAAAGCCAATTTTGCGGGTCGCGAACAATCCTGGGAAGGTGAAATCGTAAGGACAGAAGGCGAGATTGACTCAAGAAGCAGGATGCTCCACATCGTCGCACGCGTAGAGGACCCTTACGAAACTCAGCGAAAAAACACAGACGGTCTAGAACTGTCCCCGCCTTTGGCCGTGGGCCTATTCGTCCAAGCCGAAATCGAAGGCGCTCTTGCAAAAAACATCTTGACCTTGCCCCGCGCGGCCATTCGCGACGGAAACCAAATCATTGTGGTCGACGAATTAGACCGGATCCATCTGCGCAATGTTGACATTTTACGAATTGATCAAGAAGACGTCCTTCTACGTGTGCCCATAGAGGACGGAGAGCGAGTCGGAACTTCTTCTCTTCAGTGGGCCGTCGACGGCATGCAAGTAATTCCGATTAGCGAAGCGGAAAAGAGTCGAACGTGAGCCGAATTATAGAATGGTTTGTTCGCAATCCCGTCGCTTCAAATCTGCTCATGGCTTTCCTCATCGTAGGCGGTCTCGCATCGCTTTCAATATTACGACAGGAGGAGTTCCCTTCCGTAGACACAGATGTCATCCGCGTCAGCGTTGAGTACCCGGGCTCAAGTCCCGAAGAGAACGAAGAATCCGTCTGTATTCGAATCGAAGAAGAGATTGAAAGTGTCGTCGATATCGATGAACTCTCTTCTATGGCGGTTGAAGGGGCCTGCATTGTCAGCGTGATCATGGTTCAAGGCTCCGAAGTGGATGAGGCACTCAACGAAATTCAAAACCGTGTAGACGCCATCGACACCTTTCCCGACGAAGCCGAAAAGCCGGTCATAGCAAAAGTCCTTATGCGACAACCCGTGATGCGAATCATTATCACTGGAGATCTCGACGAGCAGAGTCTAAAGGCCATCGGAGAGAAGGCCCGAAACGAACTCGTGCTTCTTCCTGAAATTTCTCAAGTCGCCCTTGAATACGATCGTGAGTATGAAATTTCCATTGAAGTTTCTGAAGAAACTTTGCGAAGGCATCAAATTAGCCTCTCTGAGATAGCAAACATCGTTCGAAATTCATCCTTAGATTTGCCCGGCGGATCTGTAAAAACTCAAGGCGGTGAAGTTCTCCTGCGATCAGTCGGTCAGGCCTACACAGACGCGGACTTTGAAGACATCATCATTATCTCTCACCCTGACGGAACCAACGTTCGGCTAGGCGACATTGCCCTTATCAATGATGGCTTCGAAGAATCTGATATTCAGGCCAGCTATAATGGGTCCAAAGCCGTTGTTCTTCAAGTCGAACGTGTCGGCGAAGAGGACATACTGGACATCGCGAACGCGATTAGGCCTTGGATTGCCTCTTTTCGATCTCGAATGCCTGACGCGGTCGTTATAGCAACTTCGGCTGATGCCGCAGAAGACCTTCGAATCAGACTCGATGCCTTGCGCTCAAATGCACTGGGCGGACTTTTTCTAGTCGTTCTCATCCTCGCAACCTTTCTCAAATTCCGACTCGCCATGTGGGTTGCCGCGGGGGTCCCCATTTCGCTGCTGGGCGCCGTCATGTGCTTTCCAGGGTTCGACCTCACAATCAGTACGCTAAGCGTGATGGCCTTCATTCTCGTCCTTGGAATCCTCGTCGACGATGCCATCGTGATCGGCGAAAGCGTCTACACACGTGAAAAAGAAACCGGAGACCAGATCAAAGCTGCCATTCTAGGAACCCAAGATGTTTATATTCCGGTCACCTTTGGCGTTCTCACCTCCGTCGCGGCTTTTATTCCCCTCGCCATCATACCCGGACGAATGGGAGCCTTCTTCGGGACCATCGGATACGTCGCCATCCTCTGTCTGATTTTTTCTCTCATAGAATCCCAGTGGATTCTTCCAGGGCATCTCGCTCATCGAAAGATTACGCCCCCGACTGAAAAGGATGATTCTCGATCGGGACTCTGGTTAAGATTCCAATCCAAAATGTCGACTGGATTCGAAAATTTAGGTGTGAAGTATGGGAAAGGTCTTCTGCGCGCTCTGGAATGGAGATACGCCACGGCAGCCATAGCGGTCGGAATTGTCATCGTCACTCTTGCCATTCTCGCAAGTGGTCGTCTCAGGTACCAATTTTTTCCGGCCATCGAAGGAAACGTCGTATACGCCTCGCTCACGATGCCTCGCGGAATTCCAATCGAAGAAACTGAGTCTGCTCTCAATAATATCCGAAGCGCTGCAGTGGAGATGAACCGGTACCTCAAAGAAGAGACAAACTCCGGTGCGGAACTCCTATACACGATGTCTTCCATCGGCAAACAGTTCGCCAAGGATGGTCCTCCAGACATGAGTGTCACCTCCGGCGGTACACATCTCGGAGAAGTCATCATCGAGCTCAACCCAGCCTCCGAGCGATCCATTCAAACTTTTGAAATCTCAGATATGTGGCGAAAACGTGTCGGGCCAATTCCCGGAGCGGTTGAACTCAAATTCATCGGCGAAGCCTTCAGTGCGGGCGAGGCCATGAGCATCGAACTCAGCGGAGGCGACATTGAGACTCTTAAGGCAGCTTCCGAGGTGCTCAAAAAGCGTCTGTCATCCTACGAAGGAGTGAGCGATGTCTCCGACAGTTTCAGGGCTGGAAAGCAAGAGCTGAGGCTTTCCTTACGACCAGAGGCAAGACCTCTTGGAATCACCCAAGCAGAGCTGGCACGACAAGTAAGACAGTCCTTCTATGGCGAAGAAGTCCAAAGAGTACAACGTGGACGCGATGACCTGAAGGTCATGCTGCGGTATCCCAAGAATGAGCGAACTTCTCTCGGTTCTCTGGAAGATATGCATATCCGGACCTCTGCGGGAACCGAATTGCCTTTTTCCGCTGTCGCCGAAGCCGATCTCGGAAGGGGCTTCGCAACCATCCGTCGCAGTGATCGTCGAAAAATTGTGAAGGTATCAGGCGATGTGGACCGTCAATTGACCACCCCTGAGAGTATTCTCGAAGATGTCAAAGTCGACATCGACGAAATTCTTGCCCCATTTAAAGGTGTGGAATATAAGCTCGGAGGAGAACAGCGTGACGTCGCAGAAGCACGTGATGGACTCATCCTCGGTTTCTCACTCACGATGCTGATGATTTACGCTCTGCTCGCGATTCCATTGAAATCATATGTCCAACCTTTCATCATTATGGCCGTGATTCCTTTTGGAGCGGTTGGAGCGATCTTGGGGCACCTAATTATGGGGTGGGACTTAGTCTTCTTCTCCGTGCTCGGAATCGTGGCCCTTTCGGGGGTTGTCGTAAATGCTTCGTTGGTTCTCGTGCACAAAATCAACTCGCTCACGGACGGTGGCCTGCCTATCGAAAAGGCTATTCGACAAGCTGCCGTGGACCGATTCCGACCGATCCTTCTAACATCCATGACAACTTTTATAGGCCTCATCCCACTGATGTTTGAGCCAGCCATCTCAGCGAAACCCTTGGTCCCCATGGCAATCTCTCTCGCCTATGGAGTCCTCTGTGCGTCTGCAGTGACGCTCTTCCTTGTCCCTTGTGGTTACTTGATTCTAAAGGATTTCACAGACATGATACGTCGTAAAAAAACACAAGACGACCTTCCCACTGACGGTCAAGCCTCTCTTCCTTAAATCTTTTCGCGCAATATGCGCGCTCTTAATCAGGCCCAATACTCTCAATGACGTAGAGGCTTCAAATCAATCAGGCTGCATCTCGGAGTGCAGGCGCTCAACCGTCTTTGAGTATTCAAGAATCGTATCGGCAATAATTTGGGCAACCGGGATGACTGAATCAATGCGACTGGCCACTTGGCCCGTCAGTGCCACACCCTCCTCCATTCGGCCACCAAAATAAACGGCATCCTTTCCGCTTGCTAACTTACTCATGGCTTCACCCTCGCCTCTCGCCAGTGCCTCAGTGGTCTCCGTGCGAAGCGCTCTCAAACAGGGGCCGGCTGATTGAAGAAAAACGGTGTCCGTATCGGTGGCACTCACGATGGACTGCTTCCACCCATCGTGCACCGGAGATTCCATGGCCGAAACCATTCTCGTACCCATTTGAACACCTTCGGCCCCCAGAGCGAAAGCCGCCGCCATCGATACCCCATCACAGATACCCCCAGCCGCAATCATCGGAATATCAAATCGTGAACGAATTAAGGGAATCAGGACCATGCTTGACACCGGAGTCGCTGCCTTGAAACCGCCCCCTTCCCCACCCTCAACAATCAACCCATCAACCCCCGCCGCCACCGCCTTTTCCGCGGCTCGAAGCGTAGGCACCACATGAAAAACGGTCAGACCGGCCTCTTTTAAAGTCTGCGTATATTTTCTTGGGTCCCCCGCCGAAGTCGACACAAATTGAACGCCTTGATCGACGATAAAATCAACGATTGAGGGGTCTCGAACAAAGGCTTGCGCCACGTTCACGCCAAAAGGCTTCTCGGTCAGTTTGCGCATTTTTTGGATTTCAATTCGAATCGCCTCCAACTCACCCGAAGAGGTTTCGATAATCCCCATTGCGCCAGCATTGGAAACAGCAGACGCCAACTGCGAACGAGCAATCCACCCCATTGGTGCTTGAATGATCGGAGTATCGACCCCGAGCATCTGAGTCACCCGATTCCTAAAATGCATTTTTTCTCCTCAGTTTGACTCACGAAAGAGCCTTCACTTGATTCTTAATATTGACATACACTATGTCATTAAATCCTAAGATGCACCAGGGTTTTACTGTTTTCCTGGAAACCCCTTCCTCAGAAGAAGAACAAGTCGATCTGATTGACCGCAGAGATTGTTCAAATCTTGAGATGTCAGACACAATTCGCGAACAGATGAGACTCGCCCCCACCGACTTCAGCGAAGCCACGGCCGCATCAATTCCAGTTAAAGAGAATCCCTAGCAAACTGCTGTGATCATCCGTCCAAAGCGGCGCACGAATGGCCAGAAAATCGGGAATCTCACGAATGGATAACCTCTCTGAGCCTTGTCCCATTCGCCGACGTTGACCCTCTAAAAAGACGCGAAAGCCCCTTATTCGCTTTTCTGAGGGGCTCAGGAAAACCCACCAAGAGGCAGAGCCCCTTCTAAGACCCGCTCGTGCATTACGAACCGAAATCGAAGAGAGACCCAATTCCTTCGATAGGCGATAAACAATAGGCTCCAAGTTAAAATATCGGTTTGAAATATGAAAAGCTAAGACCCCGTTCTCCTTTAGATGCCTTACATATAATTCTAAAGACTCGCGGGTCAAAAGATGGACCGGAATCGAATCACTGCTGAAGGCATCAACCACGAGAAAATCAAATTCCTGACTTCCGTTCGCTTCCCACTCCTCCTGAAGCGCGAGGCGCGCATCGCCAGAAATGATTTCAACCTCGGCCGCACTGTCATCGATATACGTGAAATAATCTGACTGACTCGCCATTTCAATAATCACCGGATCGATTTCATAAAATCGAAATTCATCGGCCTCGCGACCATATGCAGCCATTGTCCCTACACCCAATCCCAGTACGCCCATCCGAATGGGAACGTCTGGACTGCGCTGCTGCATCGCTAATCCGATGCCTGTCACAACCCCGTAATACGAAGTAGGAACACCCTGAAGTTCTTCTTCAAGGAGTTGAACTCCATGCACGGTGGTCCCATGCCGAATCACTCTCCGTTTGTCGTTCGAACCCTCAGCGTCCCAATCCACCACCCGAACGACTCCGAAAAAACTTCGCTCCTTTAGAATTAGACCCTCGGGCTCTCTCATGCTTTCCTTGAACCAATACCCAGCCATAATCAGACTAAGGCCCAGAATCAAAGCAGACCTCCACGGATTACGCTGAAAACTCAACCAACTCGTTTTCCCTCGGCTGAAGACAAAAAACAAGAGAAGCAAAGAGCCCAAATAGCCCGTTGTCACCTCGTGATAGTCGTTAAAAATTTGAGCCGCTAGGCCACCCACAAAGAGGCCACCCACAGCTCCGCCACCGGAAACGGCTAGGTAAAAAGAAGTTAATGATCGAGACGGTGGGCGGAGTCGATACAATTCGCCATGAAGGAGCATGCAGAGCGAAAGTAAAATTAACGAGAAGATAAAGATTTGAAAAAGAACCGAATTATGAACTCTCTGAAAAGCATTGAACTCCGGAAACAGAGCAGAGACAACGTACTGAACTGAAAGCCCGAGCAATGCGATCAGTATCCAAAGGGACCTCTTATAAGCCTTCTCCGAACTGAAGCAAACAATAAAACTGAGTAAATAAATTCCTAAAGGAAGAGCCCAGAGAAAGGGAACGCTCGCAACATCCAGACAAAGGAGATTGGTAATCGCCATGAGGAGCACCACCGCACATGCCGAAAGTGAAATCCAAAGGGATACGTTGATACTTTTTGAGTTCAACTCAAAATTTCGACCCGCTTCAATCGATGGGCTCGAATCAGACTGAGAGAGGCCTGCTCTGAGAACCCACAGGCCCGACGACAGAATCAAGATGCTCATTAATCCAAAGCCGATGGACCAAATCTGACCGCTCTGCTCAAGAGAAAAAACGGGCTCCATCACCATTGGAAAGAGAAAAAGGGCCACAAACGATCCCGCGTTCGAGACCGCATAAAGTACGTAGGGTGACCGCTCAGGATATCCACGAGCAAACCAGGCCTGAAGCAAGGGACCCGTTGCGGCCAGACTCAAAAAGGGCACGAAAACATGGGCGAGGAGTAAGACGCCAATCGCAAGGCTCGGGTCATCAGAGGGGCTCGGGCGCCAGCGATCCGTTGGAAGGACGGGCAATACAACCCACGCCACGAGCAGCACCAACCCGTGGAGCCAAACCTGTGACTTGATTGAAAAAAACCGCACAAGGCCATGGGCATAGAGGTATCCGAAAAAGAGCGTCGTCTGATAAAACATCAGACAAGCCATCCAGACGCCCGGCCCTCCGCCGAACCACGGAAGAATGCGCTTGGCCACCATGGGCTGGACAAGAAATAAAAGAAATGCTCCCGAAAAAATTGCGACGGCAAACAGAATCACTGGAATTCTTGAAAAGTTCGTCATCCTTCTCTCACTCTTTTAGTCTCTCTTAAAAGGGCTTTAGATTGACCAGATGCTAGCCTATCCCACTGATCCAACACCTAAATCAATTTCACGGATTTAAAAGTCACTCTCAATTCCTCCGTGTTCACTGTTATCCAGTGGAGGAGGAAAAAAGAGATTGACGCATACCTATAAGACCGGATGCTTTTGTATATGGCTAACCATCATATTCCAGAAGGACCTCGACGCATTGTATGCTTGACCGAGGAGCCCACCGAAACCTTCTACTTGCTTGGAGAGCAAGACCGAGTCGTCGGAATTAGCGCCTACACGGTTCGCCCTCCGGAAGCTCGACAAGACAAGCCGATTGTCTCGGCGTTCGTACATGGGCACCTTGAAAAAATCAAAGCGCTGAAACCTGATTTGGTGATCGGGTTCTCTGATGTACAAGCCGAGTGGGCCCGTGAATTGATACATGCAAACCTTCCCGTCTTAATCCTTAACCAACGGACATTGCAAGAAATTTTTGATGTCATCGTTCAACTCGGAAGCCTAGTGGGCCAACAAAAAAAGGCTCAAAGCCTCGTCGGATCCTATATCGAGGGCCTTGAAGCACAACGTGCTCGCAGTGAAAAACTGAGCCTGCATCCAAGAGTCTATTTCGAAGAATGGGATGAACCTATGATCAGTGGCATCTCATGGGTGAGTGAACTGATCGAAGTCGCAGGCGGGCAAGATATCTTCCTGAATCAAGCCCACGGAAGAGCTGCCCGAGAGCGCTACGTCAGCGTAGAAGATGTCTCTAAAGCCGACCCAAACCTGATCCTTGCTTCTTGGTGTGGGAAGAAGCTTGATCCGAAAGCCCTCAGAGAGCGGTCCGGCCTAGAGAACGTAAACGCCATCGTTGAGAACCGAATCCACGAAGTCCCCGCCGAAATCATTCTTCAGCCAGGTCCGGCATGCCTGACCGACGGTCTCGACTACATCGCGCGTATCATCAAAGACACCGTTGCCGAGATGACTTGAGGAGATTGTAACGCCAAGAGCAGAGGCTCAGACTTTGATCTGCGCCAAACCAGGCCGGAGAGTCGTCTCCCAGGCCTCAAAGAAAGCGTCATGATCCGAGAGAAGTGAAAATACAAAATGACGGGCTCCCGATTTGACAAATTTTTGCATCTGCTCCAGCCAATCTTCAGCCCGTCCCAATAAGCAGTACTTCTTAGCCGCATCCCGAAAAGGTCGTTTGTAAATCATCTCCAGTAGACTCGCTGCACGGTCAAGCGCTGCCTCATAGTCGTCATCTAAAACACCAAACATGAAAGCACCGGGCTCAAAAGGCGCTTCCGTACGGCCTGCAGAAACAGCATGTCCATGAATCAGACGCATATTCGCTTCGTATTGCTCGGCTGAGCACATATGCGAAAGATAACCGTCACCCAGAGTGCCGGCCCTCCTGAAGGTGGGCCCTTTTCTCCCCCCAACAATGATCGGGGGGCCCCCGACCTGCAACGGCTTGGGAGAGAGCGTTACTGGACCGAAAGAAAAGTGCTCTCCTGCGTATTCGACTCGATCTTCAGTCCAGAGCTTACGTAAGATCTCAAGCCCCTCATCCGTCCGTGGACCACGTTCTTCCAATGGGATCCCACTGGCCTCAAACTCAGGTGGGAATTCACCTCCGACTCCGATACCTAGCTTAAGTCGCCCCCCTGACAGGACGTCCAGGGTCGATGTCACTTTGGCGGTTGTCGTCGGATTTCGAAGTGGCATGAGATACACGCCCGTGCACAACTGCACACGCGAAGTGACGCCCGCTAAAAATGAAAGAAGCGTCAGAGACTCAAGAAGAGGAATGTGAAATGAAATGTGATCTCCGACCCAAGCGGAATCGAGGCCTGCGGCTTCTATCCGCTTCCCCAAGGACAGAACGCTATCTCTGTCCCCTCCACCAATCACCAAGCCGCACTGGAGTCGATCATTGATCGCAAAAGGTTCAGGCATGAAGAGATACACCCTTCGATGAAGCCCTGCGAATTCGAGTCACAAAGCCAAGACCAAGAATCGCAAAAACGGCTTGAAGTCCACTGCTCGGCTCCGGCAGATCAATGATCTCTGAAACCACCACAAAATAGGGCGGATAGGGGCTGCCGTCGCCCGGGTATCCGTTCACAGGGATATCGGTAAAAAACGAATTGATGCTCGTCGTTGGAATCGGCACCACCGCGTCGATCGTCGTAAAGCTTTCCGCCGACACCGAGCCAAATGCAGCATACTCATTCGTAGGCGAGTCAAAGTCGGGATTATCTGTAATGTTGATAAACCACTGAGAAGTCGCTGAGTCGACGCTGTTCGTTCTCGCCATCGCGATGCTGCCGGCCACATTCGGAAGCACCTTCTCCATGGGAATTGGATTTTGACGCACGACACTGTTCAAAAATTGCGTTCCGCTCGAAGTCGTGTCAATAAAATACCCACCTCCCTGAAAAATTGAATAACTGGCACTTAAGACCTTGCGATGAATAATCCCTGTATTTGTATAGGCACCGCTTTGCACATAAGAAAGGAAATTTTCAACCGTAATGGGCGCATCCTGTGTGCATAGAGTGAGATCAAGCGTGCCTAAGTCATCACTCAGAACCATTTGTACCCGATGGGTGAGCGAACCCTCTGTGCAGAAGCTTTCAGATGAAGCCGGCGAATGCCACATGAGAAGTACCACGACGGCCAGCAGAAGAGTCTGAACCGGACTGGATATTGGAGTCTCTTTTTCCACTCTGATAAGGTAACACGAATGCCGCTTAGGAAAAAAGTCCGAAAATCCTAGAAATAGGCAACGGGTGCTTTTCTCGCCGATCTCACCGCCGCCGCGTCGGCTTTATTCAACAAAAGCATAGCCTCTTGCGCTGATTCTCTTTGAAAACTATACCCCCGCATATGACTGAAAATACAAACGGACAGTGGCGCCTAAGAACACGGCCCCACGGAATGGTGAAAGAATCTGATTTCGAACTGGTTCGGGAGCCCATCCCAGAACTCGAAGAGGGGCAAGTTCACGTTCGAAACCACTACCTCGCTTTTGAACCCGCGATGCGTGGGTGGCTCGACGACGTTCCAAGCTATCTTCCTCCTGTGGGTATTGGTGAGGTCATGCGAGCCTCCACCGTGGGCAAAGTCATCGCTTCAAAACACAGCGGGTTCGAAGTCGGGGAAACCGTTTCAGGAATGCTGGGTTGGCAAGAGCATGCCATCGTTGAGGGCGACCCGGGGCCCATGGGCGGACTAAGCCGTGTTCCCGCTGGTGTCCCTCCTCAAATTATGCTGGGTGCCCTGGGCGTTACTGGACTCACCGCCTATTTCGGCATGACAGAAGTCGGAGGCGTAAAGGAAGGCGACAAAGTGCTCGTCTCAGGTGCAGCAGGAGCCACAGGGAGCGTCGCGGCTCAAATCGCCAAAAGGCGAGGGGCCTCAAAGGTCGTGGGCATTGCGGGTGGCCCAGAGAAGTGTGCTTGGCTCACCGAGAAAGCTGGCCTTGATGCGGCCATCGATTATAAATCTGAAGACGTCCACTCAAGGCTCGGTGAAGAGTTCCCGGACGGCGTCGACCTCTTCTTTGACAATGTGGGCGGGCCGATTTTAGATGACGCCCTTCAGAATATGGCCTGGTTTGGTCGAGTTGTCCTTTGCGGCGGTATCTCTGGCTACAACGAAGAACAACTTCCGCCCGGCCCCCGGCATTATATGCAAATAGTCATTCGCAGACTGACTGTAAAAGGGTTCATCCTCTTGGATCATATCGCCCGGGCAGGTGAAGCGATGGGAGAACTTTCCGGCTGGATTAAAAATGGAGAAATCGATTATGCCGAGGACGTTCAAGAGGGCTTTGAAAATGCGCCCTCTACGCTGCTCCGCCTGTACCAAGGCAAAAACCTCGGGAAGCAGCTCCTCAAGATCATAGATTAAAAACCACGTCCGGCCCTCTCCGAGACCCTGACCACTTCTAGAAGGAGCCCTGAGCGGGGGCATCTGAGGCTTCTTGAAGAAACGCCCTCTCAATTTGGCCAAAAACTGGCCTCGCCCAGGAAGAGAGCCTGTCAAAGACTTCGAGTTAGCCCTTAAAGGGTAAACACCTGCTCATATAGATTCGGCGATGGACTGAATGGCCACGGAACCGGACAGAGAGACCATCGAGGCAGTCCGAATCGCCATATCTTCTCCTTGAGCCGCTGTGCTCCAGCTCACACGCCCACCTTCTGAATATCCATATGAACCTTCCATAAAACAGACCGTTAGACCCTCAAAGGCAAAGATTCGTTTCCACTCTTGCCTGGCTCGCCTAAACTCTGGCTTCCAACGGGAGAAAATGTGAGTACCGCTCAGCCCAAAGAAGACTTTCATACAAAAGAGCTGCATATGGATCTCCGTCCATGTCCAGCTCCCTGTAGAGAAGGGTTCATCGAGACACGAGGGCTCAGCCACGATCTCTGCCAATCACTTACACATGAAGACATGGCTTCGCAGTCTATGCCTGATGCCAGTCCAGCTAAATGGCATCTCGCGCATACCACTTGGTTCTTCGAAGCCTTTGTCCTATCTCCTTTTGACGACCAATATCAGCCCTATCACCCCGAGTTCGGCTTTCTTTTTAACTCTTACTACAACGGCCAAGGCGACCGGCACCCTCGAGAGGAGCGCGGCCTTCTTTCTCGACCGAGCGCGCAAGAGGTGCTTGAATATCGGAAGGCCATCGACCAGAGCATCCTCGAGCTGCTTGAACAAGAAGAGCACCCTAGACGATCCGAAATACTCAGAATTGTTGAAATCGGGCTCAACCATGAGCAGCAACATCAAGAATTACTGTTAACGGACATCAAGCATCTCTTTTCTAAAACGATTCTAGCCCCCGCATATCGGGAAAGCCTTCCCTTGCCCCAGGGCCATATAGAGAAAAGTCTTAACTGGATCACTCCCTCTCACGGACTCCATGAAATAGGAAGCTCTGGAGAGGCTTTCTGCTTCGACAACGAGACTCCTCGGCATCGCGTCTTCTGCGAACCCTTTTCGATAGCTGATCGATTAATTACCAATCGAGAATATCTGGAATTTATTGAAGACGGGGGCTACAAGACTGCTGCGCTCTGGCTCGATAAAGGCTGGGCGACCATCCAAAGCGAGAAGTGGGAATTTCCTCTTTACTGGAGCCTCACCTCCAATGGGTTTCAGGAATTTACACTCGCCGGCCGTCGAGAGCTTTGTCTCTCCGAACCCGTCAGTCACGTCAGCTTCTTTGAAGCCGAAGCCTTCGCAAGATGGGCCGGTCATCGCTTACCGACAGAGGCCGAATGGGAAATATCGTGTCGAGACGCGACCCTCAAGGGGAACTTTGTCGAGACGCGGCGATTCCATCCACAAACGGCAAATGATGAAGGTTCTCCCCAAGTGATTCGCCAATGTTTTGGCGATCTCTGGGAATGGACCAGCAGCAGCTACGCACCCTATCCAGGCTATCGGCCCGAAGAGGGAGCACTCGGCGAGTACAACGGAAAATTCATGTGCGAACAATTTGTCCTACGGGGCGGCTCCTGCGCGACATCAGCATCACATATTCGCAGTACATACAGAAACTTCTTCTATCCACCCGATCGCTGGCAATTCACCGGAATTCGCCTCGCAAGGTAAACTCAATTGGAATCTAATTCAAAGAAAACAACAGGCCTGACTCGGCCGCTTCATGACCTCCATCCGCCCGCCGGCGACCTCCTGTCGGAAGTGCTCACCGGGTTGACCGCTCCCCAAAAGACACTCCCATGCAAATACTTCTACGATCAAAAGGGCTCTCAGCTCTTTGATAAAATCTGCGAACTGGCGGAGTACTACCCCACTCGAACCGAGATCAGCATTCTCGACCAATCTGCCCGAGAAATTTCGGACAAGGTCGGGCCCAAAATCACACTCATCGAATTAGGGAGTGGAAGTAGCTCCAAAACCGAAAATCTTCTGCAGAAGATCGACGAAGTTCAGAGATATGTCCCCATCGATATTTCACGGGAACACCTCATGGAAGCCTCCGAACGCATTGCTGGTAGGTTCCCTCACATTGAGGTATGGCCCATTTGTGCCGACATGAACGAAGAAGTTTCCCTGCCCGACGACATCGATACGACTTCGAAACGCGTCCTCTTCTTCCCGGGCTCGACGGTTGGAAATTTTGAGCACGAAAGCCAAATTGCGTTCCTCTCAAGGATGAAGAGGCTCTGTGCGAATGTCGGAGACCAGTTACTGATTGGTATTGATCTCATCAAGGACATTAAGACGCTGGAAGCGGCTTATAACGATGCCGAAGGCGTCACGTCAGAATTTAATCTCAACATACTCCAAAGAATCAATACTGAGTTAGGGGCCGACTTCAAGATCGATCATTTTATACACCGAGCCGTCTTCAACAAGGTTAAATCGCGAATTGAAATGCACCTTGTCAGCGTGACGGACCAAGTCGTTCAAATCCAAGAAGAGAAATTTCAATTCGATTCCAACGAAAGTATCTGTACTGAATATTCCCACAAGTTCACCATCGATGGTTTTGTTCAAATGGCACAGCCCATAGGTTGGGAATTAGAACAGGCCTGGACAGACAAAGACCAGCTTTTTGCGGTTCTCCTGCTCAGGCTTGGCGAACTTTAAGCGCCAGACACCGTCAAAAATCATAGACCAGATTTCCGTAATACTTGAGATTGTTGTTGTCTCCTGGCTGCTTGGAATCGTATTCGTTCTTGGTACCAACTTGGAGACTAAGGCCCTCGATCTGAGTAATGCCTACGATGTACGCTGCATTCGCCAAAAGCCGAAACTCAGGCAGGTCATCAAAATCGGGATAGTAGGTCGCGTTAAGCTGCAGCTCATGACCTTTAAGGGGTTTCCAACTAAAGGTCATTCCCACGACTCCCTCAGGCCGCCACTGTCGCTCGTTGCCCCAGGTTCGTGAGAAGCCAAAGCCAATCTCGCCCGTGAGAAAAATCTTGTCTGTCTCATAAATGTCGTACCCTAAGCCGGTACTGCTCGAAATACGATTCTCCCACGCTTGAAACTGATCGTACTGATACCGGCCCTGCAGAAAAATAAAAAAGCCTGATTTTCCAAGCAAAAACTCATGCTTGTAATTGGCGAAGAATTCATTGGAATTCCGCGTACCCTCGGTGCTTGCGAAAAAGAAAGCACTCGTAAAATTACCTCGAAAGTCCTTAGCTGACCGCGATGCCGCCAATGCAGCATTAAAGCTCGCGTCGGTACTATTTCCGCTGGAACCCGAGAAACCGGCGCCAAAATTTCTAGACCAACCCTTCATAAACGAAGTGCCGAATATTCCGGGGTTTGGCTCAGCTGGCGGCTTGATGTCTTTCTTAGGAATCACGATCCTGCCCAGCTGCGGATGATCAACAACGAGTGTTTTGTCCGTCTCCTCGACAACACTGACATCAATCTTATCTCCATTATTTAATTCAACCTCCTTAGCGAGCGCGGGGATCGAAATAGAAAAAAGCACCAAGAAAAAGAGGGCTTGATAGAGCCGCATAAATGAATTTCTTTCTATAAATTTAGTTCAAGGACGGGCGTGTCCATCCAGAACACCTTGTCCCGATTAAAGTGATCTTCCCGCATGTAAGCCGCCTAGCTTGAAGAGGCAGCCGAAACGACGTGAACGTCTTGTTGTGGGTACGGGAAAGAACAGCCCCCCCGTTCCAAGCCCTCTTTAAGCGCTTGAATGAGAGCACCGCGCGTGGCTGCAAAATTTTTAGAATCGACCCATGGGCGAACGATTAAGTTCACGCTTGAATCTCCAAGTTCGGAGGCCGCTACGACTGGGGCTGGATCTTTTAAGACTCTCTCCTCTTGGCCCAAGATCTCCTCAATGAGGCGTATCGCCTTATTGATATCGTCGTCATATGAGATCCCTATCACCAAATCAATTCGCCTCGTCGGGTTCGCACTGAAGTTTGTGATCGTTGCGCCATACACAGATGAATTGGGAACCATAATCTGGATGTTATCGGGAGTATTCAATGTTGTCGTAAAGAGATTGACTTCAGCCACAACACCCACTGAGCCGCCAACAGAAACAAAGTTTCCGATTTTGAAAGGGCGAGTCACCAGCAGAAGTACACCGGCCGCAAAACTCGAGAGAGTTCCTTGGAGCGCTAGACCAACCGCGAGTCCCGCCGCACCGATGACCGCAACTAAGGAAGTCGTCTCAATTCCAAAGAGCTGAAGAACCGCGATGACGACCACCGCGAGAACAAAGTAATGCGCCGTTTGCGAAAAGAAGGGAACAAGCTGCTCGTCGACTGAGCCTCGTTCAAGAGCGCGCCGCGTCACCCGCCCCGCTCGGCCGGCCACCCAGTATCCAACAATCAGAAGGGCTATTGCACCAACCACTTGCATGCCCCAAGCAGAAACTAGTTGGAGAACCTGCTGTATCGCCTCTTGGCCGGTTTGGTTCAATTCATCAGGGTTCATTTTCGTATCCTTTTTGAAGGTGGAATTAGGATATACGTTTTTAAAAAACAAAGCCTTATCCTAGCGTCTACCCAAACTCCGACGATCTTTTTTAGGCCACTTAATCGCAAGCCCCCCCCTTTTTATACCATCAAAGAGCATTCTCCAGAAATTGTATGGAATCCCTATTCCGAAGCTTTTGTAGAGAAAGAGACACGCGCCTATGCTTCCTCTCTCACATGTTCTACGAAGATCTGTCGAATATCCGAAATCGAAATGAGCAAAATCCGCCGAAAAGGAAAAGAGGGAAATCATGAAAATTTGGCTGGACACCGACTTGGGAAGTGACGTAGATGATGCACTGGCTCTCGCGTACGGGCTCCGTCATCCTCATTTGGAAGTTGTCGGAATTTCAACCGTATTCGGCGATGTGGAACTCCGATCTCAATGTGCAGAGGCCCTACTTCAAAAAGCTAATGTCAAAGAAATCCCTGTCCTCACGGGTCTAGGTAAGCCACTCACCGAACGTCGGGCAGGAATCATGTTTGGGCACGAAGGGAGGGGCTTACTCAAAAGCCCAAAACCGAACCTGCGGATTGAATTGGAGAGCCCTAAAACCACTGAAGCTCGTATAGAAGCTCTCGCAGGAGCTCTAGAGGCCACAGATCCAGATTACATCGTGGCCATCGGTCCCCTCACAAACCTTGGGGCGCTTGTACGCCTAGGGGCCCTACTCCCTCCCCTCGCCATCATGGGTGGAAAATCACAACGTGCGATCATACCCGGAATGAATGATCGAATTGCTGAATGGAATTTCTTTTCTGACCCCGTGGCGACGCGCACGGTGATTGACGCGCAAACGAAATCACTTCATCGGATTGTACCCGCAGAAGTAACGTTTCAAACCTCGCTGGACTCTTCCGATTTAGAGTTACTCTCAGAGGGCGATGAACTGTGCCAAACACTCCATACTCTCTGCCGCGTTTGGCTCGATTACTTGAGTCAACATTTTAAAACACCCGACCCAAAGGTCGCCCTTCACGACCCGCTTACGCTGGCCACCTTACCGGAACCCGGCCTTTGCTCGTTTGAGCCTCAGTCCGTTGAAGTTGATGACAAAGGAAATATGATTCCTGCCGAAACAGAACCCAATGCCGAGGTAGCTCTCGATGTAAACCTAGGCGACCTTCGATCGAGCTTGCTTGAGGTTTGGCAAAACCACTCGAAAAAACAGGCTAGATCAGACTAGATACTCTGAGGGCCTCGTATAAGTCGACCAGGCAAAGCCCCCGTCGGTTCTCCAGATTCAAACGTGATCTGCCCACTGCAAATTGTATAGTCATACCCTTCGACTTTCTGCATCAACCTTCGTGCGCCGGTGGGCAAGTCATACGCCATTTCGGGCAAACGGATCTGAAGAGCTTCTAAATCAATTACATTAAGGTCTGCCTTCATACCCGGCGCCAAAATGCCTCTGTCATTTAAGCCATACAGAGTGGCTGTGTCTCTGGTCTGAGAGGCGACGAGGGTCTCAATTGGAATCCGTTCACCGCGATCTCGATCTCGGCCCCAATGAGTCAGCAAATAAGTCGGTATGCTCGCGTCACAAATCAAACCACAGTGCGCGCCCCCATCAGAAAGACCGAAGACCGATTGGGGATGAAGCATCATCTCCCGCAATGCGTCGAAGTTCCCTTCCGCATAACCAAGAATGGGAAAGTACAAAAGCTCTTTTCCATCCTTCTGAAGCAAAAAATCGTAAGCGACCTCCTGAGGCTTTCGTCCCTCTCGCTGGGCGATGGCGTAGATACTTTTCTCCGGACCAGGCTCATAGTCGGGCGGGTCGCCCAAGGGAAAGAGCTTATGAAAAGCCATGGCGATCAAGGCGACCATGGGATTCTCAGTAGAAGGCTGGGCTGAAAGAATCGCTTCTCTTACTTCCGGCGTTCGCATCGCCGCTACTCGCTCCTCCAAAGGGAGCTCAGCGAGCGGCCGATAGGCCTTGTGCGTAATGAAAGGGTGAAGACTCGACTCCAAGCCCATCAACATACCGGCTGGACGTGCGGCCACTTGGGCCGTCACCCGACCGCCATCTGCCAGAGAGCGCTCGCAGGCTTCAAGAAGGCGTTTGTATTGGTTTCGATCAAGGTCATTTTGAAGGCACGCGAATGTCACAGGGCGTCCGGTGCGCTTGGAGAGTTCGTGCATCCAAGCGATTTCTGCTTCTTCATTCGCCAAGTCACTCGCGCACTCAAAGACACCCGATCCAACTTCACCCATCACTTCGCCAATTCCGATCAACTCATCCTCGCTCGCAAAGGTACCTGGAACAGGCTCCCCATCTTTGGCTCTGTGCAGAAGAGTTCGCGAGGTCGAGAAACCCAGAGCGCCGGCTCTCAAAGCCTCAGCTACGATTTCCCCCATTGCCTTAATGTCTTCAGGAGTCGCCTTCTCGTTCTTCGCTCCCCGCTCGTCCATCACATAAGCCCTAACTGCGCCGTGTGGAACTTGAGTTCCCACGTCTAAGGACCGAGGCATCGCGTCAAGAGCATCCAGATATTCCGGAAAGCTTTCCCATTTCCAGTCGATTCCTTCGGCGAGGGCCGTCCCTGGAATGTCCTCTACGCCTTCCATCAACTGAACCAACCAGTCGTGGCGTTCCGGTCGAGCCGGGGCAAAACCAACACCACAGTTGCCCATCACCACGGAAGTCACCCCATTGGTTCCCCCGGACGGCGAAAGGTGGGGGTCCCATGTGACTTGCCCGTCGTAATGAGTATGAATATCGACCCACCCTGGCGTCACGAGGCGCCCCTGAGCATCAATCTCACGCTCCCCCTGCAGTAGGTTGGGCCCCACTTCTACAATCCGGTCCCCTTGAATAGCCACATCGCAAATGCGGGGCGCCGCGCCGGTTCCATCCACCACCGTGCCATTTCGAATTACGAGATCGTACACGGCTCTCTCCTTCCTGCTCTACTCCGGTTCTTAACGGGGAGAATATGAGTTTTAATTTTCTGACCATAGAGTCTAGCAGACGAAAATCGAGTCAAGCTTTCCACTCCCCTTGTTCTCGCTTGAACGCTTGTGAGAGCCTTTAAATTCGGCATCTTCTAAAAAATGAATCCACCGCTCATTTACGTTGATATTGATGATGTCCTCGCCGAGTCGACTCGAGCGTGCGCCGAGATCGCCCGTCGAGATTTCGCGAAAAACGTCAAGTTTGAAGAAATGAGCGTCTTTGATCTTCGCGTTTCACTTTCTCTTGCAGAACATGAATATGAGGACTTCATGAACGCTGTCCACACGCCTCGATTTCTAGAGCAACTCCCGGTGGTCAGAGGCGCTCGGAAAACGCTAGGGCAATGGATTCGCGGAGGGGCTGAAATCAATTTGCTGACAGGTCGCCCGCCCAGCAGTCAGCCATCAACACTCAAGTGGCTAAAGAAAAATACAATTCCTTACAACAGCCTTGAATTCGTGGATAAATACAATCGGCACGCAAACCAAGGGGCCATTCCACTTCAGGAATTGAATGGGCGAACCTATGACTTCGTAATCGAAGATTCTTTTGAAACAGCCTCCTATCTCGCAAAGGCGTTAAATACTTCTGTTCTGCTCTTTGATCGACCCTGGAATCGGCAGCAGACCTCTCATTCGAGTTCCATCGAGCGTGTCCACAATTGGGCAGAGATTGAAAACCGAGTCAATTTTCGGTGAGCTTAAAACGATTGGCTATTTCGCTGGACTCCACCGATGCCCGTGGTACGATGCAATCATGGATCACCCCACCGTATTCCGACCAGAAGAACACGCCGTCTACTCCGAAGAAAAAATGGGCAAGAGCACCCTCTTCTCATCCGACCGGATCATGGTCGGGCTCAACGCCTTTGAGGTTGGGCAAGAACACAAACTTCATGCCCATGCAGGCATGGACAAGGTGTACCAAGTGCTTGAAGGAACGGGAATCTTTATCCTTGAGGATCGAGAAGTCCCCATGGAACCGGGGCATATGCTGATTGCCCCGGAAGATGTACCTCACGGCATTAGGAACACGGGGAAGAGCCGGCTCTTGGTTCTCGCCATCCTCTCACCCGCTCCTTGAGATTCAGGATTTTAGCCCTCGTGAGCCTTCCCTTCACTTAGGCGCCGTATCAAGTTCAGCTGCGAGCAAAAAATGCTTTCCTCATCCCGTGAAGTAAGGATTTTCTCCTGCAGCATGATCGGTGGTGTCTAAAATCTCGCTGATTTCAGGGATTTCAGCTCTGAGCATAGTCTCAACGCCCTGCTTGAGAGTCGCCGCCGACATAGAGCAGCCCTGGCAACCTCCACCCATGTGGATGAACAATCGAGTGCCGTAAACATCCAACAGGTCGATATAGCCCCCATGTGAATCCAAGCCGGGGTTAATCTGATCGACGATGACTTTCTCTACACGTTTACGCAGTGCGGCTTCGGCCACTTCGTCTCGAGGCTGTTCGATTTTAGATGGGGCAGGCGCCGTGGGCTCGGCTTCGAAGCCCGAAGCCTTTCGCAAAGCTCCTTCTACGCGATCTAGAATTGCGGGCCACTCTGTGTCCTCGCGCCGAGCCACCACCAGAACGTCTCCCTTTCCAATGACGGAGTGAACGCCTGAAATTCCCAGCAGAGCCCTGACGGCAGGCCAAGCCTCGGCCTCCTCGGGCGTCTCGAATAAAGAGGTTCCACCGGGCGAAACGGCACGGCTGAAACGAATTCGACAGGTCACCGCTTCTGCGGCCGGCCGATCAATTTCGACATCAAGAGCTTCCTCAGAGGGGTTCGCGACGCTGTCACTGATTGGAGCCACAACCTGCCCGCCAGACACCAAGCCCTTTAATTTTTCTACCACACTCAAAATTCATTCTCCTTGCGCCCTCATTCAGAGGGCTCTGCCGAGCTTAGATCATGGTCCGGGACCAGCACACAAGGCTGCCCTCTAGGACCGGTTCTCACTGGTTGATAATAGCAGCGCTCTGTGTTCCATCTCACCCAGGGGCATCAAATCCCCTTTTCGCGAGGCCACTTCCATACCCAGCCGATAAACCGAAAGAGCCTCCTTAAAGCGTAAGAGTTTCTCTAGGGCCTTCCCGTGGGCCAAATGGACGGCTGAGTTCTCAGGGTCGACTTCAGCGGCGGAAGAATAGGCGCCGACGGCTCCATCCCAATCTTCTAAAATCGCTAATGCATTGCCGATTCCAAAGAGAGCGATCCCGTCCTCTGGGTCGATCTCTAGAATCTGCCCAAACATTTCCTTCTTCCGAAGCGCGTCAGATCTTTTTTGCTCAACCAAAGCGTGCTCAAGGGCTTCATCGTCGATGCGACGTCCTGACGCTTTCGCCATATCTTTCTGCATCGCCTTGGCCGACTCCGCCTCGGCGGTCTCTTTGTCTCCCAATTTCATGAAGTAAAGAGATAAGTTTGTGTTCACCATCGGCTCGTCGGGAGCGATCTCTTCAAGTCTTTTAAAGACATCAATGGCTTCATGAAAACGATCAGACCGACCAAAAATAACGCCCATCGCCTCGTAGCCATCCGAAAAAGAGGGATCAATCCGTAATGCCTCTTCAAGACCGGTGAGTGCATCCGCTTCACGGCCCTGAGCAAAATCTCGGACCGCCCGGTCGTACAACCAGTCGACTCGGTCCCCCTGATCGGGAGCACGATAGAACGGAAGGAGCACGACCTCAGCCGAGACTCGCCTCTCAGAAACAAAAAGGTCTAACTCGGCGCCGGGTGTCCGGTGTGTCTTATCGAGATAGGCATACGCAACCGCGCTCTCTCTGTGCGTTGAAAATGTTCGCGACCCCCACTGGCCGACCTTAGAGCCATCCGAAAGCAAAATGCGCTCACCGGCTTTGGGCAGATTCAAAAGAATGCCCTCGGAATCTAGATCCGCCGAGGTCAAAACCAGACCTCGCAAGCTATAAGGCAAAGCTCCATAGGTCCGTACTCGAGCGATCACCTCCTGGCCTAAATAGCAGCCCTTGGTATAGCTGACCGTAAATTGCTCAAGACCCGTCTCGGGGAGAATCCGTTTACGTCCCACCGTATCCGAACCCATCTGGACCACACCCGCCTCAATGCGCAAAGAATCCAGAACCTCTGAGAGAGCAGGTTCTTCCAGATGTATGAGGCCAGCCTCTAAGCTCGCTCTGCTCAATGCATCGATCTGAGAAGCCGCGGCCTTCAGCGGCTTTGGGAATCCAACCAGGAAACCTCCGTCCCCGGCCAGCGAACATCGGAGTAAGAGCGGAGGCGTATCGTCCGACGGTTCCGAAAGAAATCTAGAGGCGTTCTCGGGCAGCGACGCCCATTCTTCCTGGTCTATAGGCCAGAGGTGATCGAGAACTGAACCGGCCGAGGTTCCCTGTAACGCCCACCACTCCCAAGATTCACTTTGATCCTCAAGGTGCACATCATCCGCAAAGATAGCGTCTTCAAAGAGAGACATGAGTTGCGCAATACGAGTCCGAGGCAGCAAAAATCCCAGAGCGTCTTCACCCATGGGCTGGGGCAAGCGATGAAGATGAAAAAGCTCCAACAACTGCCCCTGCCGGTTGACTCTGGCAGAGGCATTGCCCTCGCCCGGCTGAAGGCCTGTGACGTCATTTGTCACTTGGGAGTGCATGAACTCCAGAGCATCTCGGCCCGTAACCGAAAGCCAACCTGGATCGGCCATCCCGCTTCCGGCAGGCCCCAACTTGGCAAAGAAGCCCTGAGCGCGAACGTCTTTGATCAACTGCGTGATCGCGGGCAATGGATTCATCGCCTCAGAGAGAGAAACTCTCCCCACAACCACACGTATTACTCGCCTGTGGATTGTGGAAAAGAAAACCTCGACCTTCGAGCCCCCCTTGATGATCCAAAGTGATCCCGCGCAGATAAATCGTCGACTTGCGATCTAGAAAAACACGAAAGCCATCAAACTCAACAATCGTATCCCCTTCCCGCTCCTCTGTGAACTCAAGGAGATAGCTTAACCCTGAGCATCCACCGCCTTTGATACCCAGACGTAGACCTGGCTTGCCCTCTTCGACCATCAACCTAAGAACTTCAGCTCGGGCGGACTCGGTCAGTTCAATCACTGAACCCGAGGTAGGCCCGTCCCCCTCATCGCTCTTTTGGCCGTCTCCCCACTCAAGAGGGATGGTCGCCAGGTTTGTTTTTGCAGTCGGAGTATCAGAGGCCATTTAATTCTTTCAATTCAAGTACACTCTCAATAAGCTTGTCGGAGCCCAGGGAACTGAGCTGGATCTATAAAGCTACAGCATTCCCAGAAAGGATGGAAACTCGTCCGTTTTCGTCCTGATGAGTGTATCTTTCGCCCCGCTGGGAGACAAGTCAACCCCCAGCCTAAACGAATTCATGCGAATATGAGCTTCTCGGGCGGCACACAGGCACTTTAAATCATCGCAAACGCCCCCGGGAGGAAAAGCTTGAACTCGGACTCGAATCCACACGAAAAACAGCCCAGTGATCCAGAGGAAGCCTACCAGGCCGAGATTCAAAAAAATCTCCGGCGAAACTACATCGCGCACCTTCTCCATGGACTTCTTGGTCAAACCGGATTCAGACTCCTTAACGCACCCACCCTCATGCCCGCGTATGTGCTCTTAATCTCGGGTTCCGAGTTGGCCGTAGGTCTCATCCGCTCTTTGCAATATCTCGGCATGTTTCTTTCGCCGCTCTTGGGAGCCAACTTAATTGAGCATCGACGTCGGGTACTGTCCGTCGGGCTCTGGGTGGGCGGCGCAATGCGTCTACAAATCCTTGGCATCGCACTCGCGGGCCTCTTGCTCAAGCCCGAGGCCGCCGTCCTTGCCATCGGTCTATTTCTATTTCTCTTCGGGTTCTTGCTCGGTATCCAAGGCGTTATCTTCAACTTTCTTCTTTCAAAGGTGATCCCTGTCGTCAGAAGAGGCAAATTGCTTGGGTTTCGAAATGCGCTTGCTGGAGCGACGGCGGCACTCGTCGCGTATTTCGGAGGCCAGTACCTTGTAGAAACGAATGCTCTTGGGAACGGATACTCGGCAACTTTCCTTCTTGCATTCGGATTAACAAGCCTGGGCCTGTGTATGCTCTTCTTTGTCCGTGAGCCCGTGCCTCCTACAGTTCGTACACAAACGCAACTCGGTGACCGAATCCGTGAACTGCCTGCGTTACTCCGGTCAGATCGAGCGTTTACCCTCTACTTCCTCAGCCGAGCACTCGCCACGATGGGGCGAATGGCGACCCCCTTTTATATTGTGCATGCACGGGATGTCATCGGTCTGAGCGGCTCCTCTGTTGGCCTCCTCACTGCGGCCTTTGTCGGCGCTAACTCCATCGCCAACCTAGCCTGGGGCGTACTCGCCGACCGCACTGGATTCCGCCTCATCTTTGTCTCCTCGCTTGTGCTGTGGATCCTCTCTGTACTGGGACTCATCTGGGCCACATCCCTCTCTGATTTTGTTTGGGCTTTCACCGGGATCGGAGCAGGCATGGGGGGATTTCAAATGGCTTCGCAGAACATGGTCCTTGAGTTTGGCGATCGCGAAGACCTTCCCATGCGAATTGCTGTGGCCAACTCAGCTCAAGAGGCTGTAGGCGCTGTGGGACCTCTTCTTGGCGGCGTCATCGCCATCACTCTAGGTCTAAACCTACTCTACTCTCTGGCTATAGCGTGCCAGGTCGCCGCCATCTTCATCATCCTGCTCTGGGTCGATGAACCTCGCCATCGAAATCCGCTAAATACCTGAGCACCTGGAAAATGGCCGTCGCCTCTAACCGGCTGACTGCCGTCGCCAGATAAAGGCAAGCCCCATAGCGACAAGCCCGTAAAAAATGCATACCAGCGAAGAAGCCAGCAGTGTCATCGGCGTGCCTAAAATGCCCGCTGCATACCCCATTGCCAGACTGCCAAAGGGTATCGTTCCCGCCCAACAGACTTGAAATAAACTCATCACACGGCCTCTTAAGTTTTCCTCCACAATCTGCTGAATCAAAGTCTGCAACCGAGTCATCACAGAAAAATAAAAGAAACCGATAATGAACTGAGCCACAAGTGTGAGCCAAAGGTTTGTACTCATGGAAAAAACGGCCATCGCTGCGCCGTAAGCCACCATTCCCATGGCCGCCCTTCCATAAGTCGTTCGAGCGCCCACTCTGCCTGCTCTCAAGGCTCCGCCCATTGCGCCCAAACCGGTCGCCGCTGCAATCCAAGGGAAGTAGCTCGCGTCTCCGAGCGTCTCAGACGCAAACGAAGGAAGCAATACCGTATGCGAGACGCCGAAGATCGATAAAAAAGCCACTGACACCAGAGCCGGTAGCGCTGGATGCCGCTCTCTGGCATGACTCAGCCCTCTCGCCATCCGAGTGAAGATTCCCGACTCTTGGACATCGGGCACATAGTCCGACACCCGCATGCGAGACGTCAGAAACGCCGCGGTCAAGCCGGCGAACATATAAAGTATAAAGGCAAACTGGAACTGACCTGAAAAGACCAAAGGCGCCGCCAACAATGGCCCCATCACACGAGTCAAATTATTAGCTACAGACTGCATCGCGATTGCACTTGGGAGGTCTTCGCGCGTCACTGAATTTGCGGCAATCGCCATACTCGCCGGACCCGCGAAAGTAAACGAGACCCCCATCGCAAAGGCGATCACTAACAATCCATTGGCCGTCATCCATCCTGAGCCTGTAGCAACCGCAAGCACAAGGCACGCCGAAGAAACTCCAAGATAACTCGTGATCATGATGCGCTTGCGATCGAAACGGTCCGCCGCCACCCCCGAGAGCGGAGCCAACAAGAAGGCTGGCAAAAATAACACGAAAAAAAGCAAACCATTCTTAAAGGTGTCGTTGTCCGAGAGCTGCACCATCATTCCTTGCAACGAAATATGAGACACCCAAAATCCAGTCTGATTAATCAGAAAGGAAATGAAAAGCAGCCTGAACGCGCTGTGGCGTAAAGCCCTAAAAGAGCCCGCACTGGCTGGGTCAACACGGGTCGAACTTCGAGACGCGCGAACCCCCATAGCCACCGAATCAGCGGGGTTAAGCGCTGCATCGCCCGGGTTGGCCCCAAGACTCTCCTCTGCATGTGTTTTGACCAAAAGGCACCTGGGGCAATGCGGTGTTAGACGATACGACTCAAAAATGGAGCGAAGGCGGACCCTAGCTCACTTTAATCTCAAGAGTGCTGGCTCCCTTCGTCAAAGCGTAATGATTTCAAATAGGCGTCATTCGCAGTCGAAAATGTCTTTTTCGCCCTTCCTACCCTCTCTCAACATCACGGCGACTCAAGCCTGCGACTCGAAACCTAAATCGAAACTAGATTGGAACTCATGTGATTTTTATTAGCCGTCACCCAGCATCTCGTCCGTCAGCTCAGGGGCATAGACTGGATTACTGCCTTCTACGATACTCCGAGCTCTGGGAAGAATGCTGCTCTCGTCCATCGGGTGCGTGTAGATCCAGAAACGATCTTCACGTAAAGCTGAGAAAACCATGGGGCCCACTTCGCTCGGATCAAGCCCTGTTCGAACCCCTTCGGTCAACATCTCATCGAAGCTGCGTTCCATCTCGCTTTCAAGGGGTCGACTCTCCGGACGATCTTCAGGGCGAACTCGCTCCGAATGCGCAATGCCCGTGGAAATCGCACCCGGACAAAGTGCGCTAATTCCAACCTTGACATCAAGTGCTTGAAGCTCGTAGTAAACAGACTCTGTTAGGGCAACAACAGCATGCTTGGATACGATATAAGGTGAGAGAAAGGGTCCGACCATCAACCCACCGATGGAGGCGGTGTTGACGATATGTGCGCTCTCACCTTGATCGATCAAAATCGGCATGAATGTACGCACACCGTTCAGTACGCCATAAAAATTGACGTCCATCACCCAACGCCAATCGTCCTCAGTCCTTTCCCAAGCGCATCCGCCGAGCATGACACCAGCATTATTGAAGACTAAGTGAATAGACCCGAAATGACCCTGCGCTTTTTCCGCCAGCGATTCCACCGATGACGTATCTCGTACGTCAGTTGGCACAGAAAGAATGGGTGCACCCGCCGACAAGAGTTCTTTCTCAAGCTCCCTAAGTCCACTCTCATCGATATCTGAAAGAACCACGGACATGCCTTCGGAGACGCACTGATGCGCGAGTGCTCGACCGATTCCACTCGCTGCTCCAGTGATCACGGCTACCTTATTTTTAAAGTCTTCCATGGATACTTCCCTCCGTCTTTTCCGATTCGGTCGAAATCAAGGGACCGAAATAGTTCGTCTCACCCTGAATCAAAGACCGCGAATCGGGCAGATGAACAGGGCAATAAATGCAGTCATGCTAGCAGTTCAGGGTGCCCGGAGAGGACGTTTGGCTCCTCTCATGGAATCGCATAAGCAAGATCACCAGCGACTCTCAATCACTTGATTTAGATGAAATTCAGTCATTTCCCAACGATTGAATGAGTGGCTTGGAAATTTCGTTTCAGGAAGAAAAAACACCTCAACCGACTCAAGGCCGGATAAGAGCCTCTCGCTGATCGTCAACTTTTTTTCGAACAAAACACCCTTCTAGATGATCGTTCACCATGCCGACGGACTGCATGAAAGAGTACATGGTGGTGGGCCCTACAAAGCGCCAGCCTCGTCTCTTCAATGCCTTGCTCATGGCAAGAGACTCTTCACTCGCCGTCAGCGCACTCAGTGTACGATGATCCACCGTGGTCGGTCGGCTCTCAGGCTCTGGCTCATATTGCCAAAAAAACGCTGAAAGGCTTCCGAAGTCCTGAAGCAATTCTTTTGCACAAAAAGCATTGTGAATGACCGCCTCAATTTTTCCACGGTGACGCACGATGCTGGAGTCGGCCAAAAGTCGATCGATACTTCGCTTGTTAAATCTTTGGATTTTGTCAATGTCGAAATCTCGAAATGCTCTTCGAAAAGACTCCCTCTTCCTCAAAATGGTCAGCCAGCTCAATCCCGACTGGAATCCTTCCAAACAAATTTTCTCGAAGAGCTGAGTGTCCTCGACTTTCGGATAACCCCATTCTTGGTCATGATAGTCTCGATAGTCGAGGTGCTTTCCCGGCCATGCACATCGGATGACTCCGTCGCTGTCGGCACTCAATCCCCTCGGCATTTGCGACATGACTTTTTACCCGAGTCCTCGTCCCGGCTGGAGCCAGACAAAAAATGCACCAGCGAGACAAAACGCGCTTCGACTAAGTTCGAGCCCCCATGGCTTCAAGAACATTCGCCTCGTGTCCTAGTGTATGCGCGATGCCTGACAGAAAGGAAAAAACTCGCCCAACGAGAACAAAATCCGTGGGCACATCCACAAGTGGGTTTTCCCGAATTGCATCAAAAAGTTCTTCAGTCATCTCCTCAGTAAACTCGCCTTCAAAACGACCCGTATCACTTCGCCGCATCATTCGGCGAGCGATTAAAACAAAGACGCTTTTATCGTCGTCTTCGGTCCGAAAGCCAAGCTCACTAAAGGCACGAACCATGGCCGATTCATTCACAGTCATCATTGAAAAAAGCAACTCAAAGAGACCCATCCCGAAACCTTTGGGCAATTCCTTAGCCAAGCCATAATCAATCACGATAATTTCGCCGGTAGGCCGAACCATCAAATTCCCGGGATGTGGATCTGCCTGAAAAAATCCGGCCGCGAAGATCATCTTTACAAAAATTTGCATCAAATCCTGAACCACTTGGGCGGCATCGAGCCCCGCGAGCTCAAGAGCGTCTGCATCCGTAATTTTAATACCTTGTACCATCTCCATTGTCAGAACTTTTCCCGTCGACCACTCGCGATAAATCTCTGGGACCACGACGCCCTCGTTGTCAGAAAAAATCTCTCTGACCCTATCCGCGTTATCCGCTTCGCGACGGAAATCTAATTCCATGGCTGTATGATCTGTGATCTCAGTCAACAAGGGCAGCAAAGCAATGGGCTGAGGGTCAAAGTACTCATACACTCGGCAAGCCATTCTTACACTTCTGAGATCCGTCTCAATGAGAGACTCGAGCCCTTTATACTGCACCTTGACGGCCACCTCGCGTCCATCGTGAAGACGTGCCCGGTGAACTTGAGCGAGAGAAGCCGAAGCTAAGGCCTGTCGATCAAACTCTGAGAAAACCGCGTCCAGAGGTTTGCCCAACTCTCGCTCCACTAATTCCTTAACTCCGTCGTAATCCTTTGCTGGAACAGCGTCATGGCATTGCTTCAAAATCTCGACCACCGCTTTTGGGAACACATCGGATCGAGTCGCAATGCCTTGGCACACCTTAATGATCGGACCACGCATATCAAGGGCACAAGCCAGTACAGCATAAGCCGCTTTCTCATGCGTCGGCGTTAGATCCGGGGTGGGTCGGCCTGAAAGTTTCCTAAACCAGGACGGGATTTTAAAAAGAGCCCAGACGTAAAGCCCCGTTCGAGCTACACGCCAAGTTCTCCAAAGTCGATTCTGATGCATCACTCAGCGCAGGCCGCGGCCTGCGGCTCAAAACCCGTCCTCTCGGGAGGAGACCAATTCTGCTCCAGAGAAAGAAACTCTTCCTTTAATCCGCTTGGATTGGCTGCATTTTGAAACAACTCAGACAAGTTCTCGTGAGCTTGCTCTTTCTGATCGGCTGGACGCGTTCGTATCATCTGACCGAGCAGCGCGTGGAGCATGCCATCGACCACTTCTTTTCCAGCCAGAGTCTTGCCATCCACTGTCTTAAGAGTACGCGAAGCCAACTCCGAAAGGGCCGTCCGAAGGTATTCCACATGCGGGTTCTCATCGCTCTGGATATAACCGACCATAGCCGCCGCTCGTTCCGGCTCGGCCGAGATCTCTGAATTTGAAAGGACCGACTTGCCCCATCGAAATACTTCATCCGCAAACAATTCAACAATCAGAACATTGCACATGGTCGTCACCATGCTCTCAAGGGTTTCGTCCAACTCAGGAAAGAGACGCTTTCGCTCGCGCCGTTTCTTGCCCGGTCCACCCATGATCCGCATTAACACGTCGGGGGGAATTTCAGGCTTCTCAAAGGCCAGATCTCGCGCCGCTTCCCACATTTGCTTGTGACCGCCTTCTTCACCCCACCCTGCCTCATCGCGAGCATGCGCCTCAAAGAGTCCCCCTCGCAGGTGACTCAAGGCCGTTCCCTGAATAGGCTCCACCACCCAACTCGCGAGATCGGGCACCTTCACGTCACGGATCACAGCACCAAAACCTTCGACCACTGAGATCACGGTCAGGGCCCGCACGACGGGTTCTCGAACACCATTCCGGCACAGCAACACAGACTGGTCGACACTTGGATATTGAGGCGGGATCAAGTCGGGAGAAATTTGAATCAGATCTCCACCTGAGGCTTGCAAAGATTGTTGCCAGGCCAAAATAGCGGGCTTGCGATTTAAAATCCGCGGCGATCGATAAACGCCCTCTTGATTAAAGCCCCCATGGCAGAGCACATCCCCCGCCATTAGAGGTTCGGCGTACTCTCCGCTCTCTAAGAGTTCATCAAACGAGTATTCGAGAGGCGCCTCGAGAGAGGCCATTGAGGTGCTCATAGTTTTCTATCCTTCCGCTGATTTTCATTGAGTCTAGCCGGACTTACAAAAGAGAGACGCAGATCTTGGGCTTCCAGTGCCTTGAGTAGCATCAAGTATGCCAAATCCGACTCTGAAATTGAAATACGTAAGACATTGTATTTATTAAGAAATCCTCCATTTACACAAAACAGTCAGATTCGGTTCCGCCACTTCTTTTGGCAGGTCTCTCCCTAAAAAAAGGAAAAACAGCAATCTCTGGATCCCAAAAAAGGCACCCATACGCTGTACTTAGAAACGTGTAGCCTCGGCTCCGTAGCCCCGATGCGGCCGCCGCCCCATATGGCAGAGCGGCCTTCCCGTTGACTTTCTGGGAAGCTCATCGGCATGGCCCAAAGCCCGTGGGAATACTGCCGGCCTCGGTGTTCCATCGCTTGACGGCGCGGTTCGATGAGCGATAATGAGACCGGAGTCTGATTCCGGTTTATGCCTACAACACCCCGCCCCCTTGAATGGATCCGCCCCCCCCGACAAGCCCGCACACTGCGGAGCCTTGAACGGTTTCTCGATGCCGCTGAACATTTGCTGCACGAAAAACCCTTCGAGGATGTACACGTGGCTGAGATTGCCCGCCGAGCAGATTCATCCGTCGCTGCGTTCTACAGACGTTTTGCCGATAAAAACGCTCTGCTTCACGCCCTCCACGAAAGACGCTGTGAACAAGCTCTGGCCACCGCTCAATCGGCGCTCGACCCCCAACGCTGGGAGGGTTCAAGCATTAAAGAGATCTTGTCGGAAGGTTTCCCATTTCTCGTTGATATTTTTCGTAACCAGGAGTCTCTCGACCGGGCCATTCACCAAAGAGCTCTTTCCGACGCAACCCTCTGGGAAGCCGCAGTTCGAATCCGACGAGTCTCACTCAACGGCCTCGCCGAACTTATGCTCGAACGTCGAAATGAAATCGGCCATCCTGACCCACCTCTCGCAGTCTCTTTTGCCTTAGTTCAGGCGATGGCCCTTCTCACGGAATACTACACCGTGGGACTGCGTGAAATTGAACGCGTTCCCATGAGCGACGCCACTGTGGTCCAGCAACTTCTAGCTTCATGCCTTGCCTATCTCGACTGGCACGAAGCTTAAGCCTAAATCTTTAAAAAAGGAGACGATCCATGAAAAGGTTCATAGAACATGAAGAGCTCGCAAGAGACTCTCGATTTATTCGAGGCAACAATGCCCAGGCGACTGTCTTGGCTTCTCTCCCCGACGATGTTGACGCTGTTGTCAAAGCCATCGACCCCATGGCACAGCTGATCGAAGAAGGTGTTCGTGGAACTGCAGCCGAGCCACTCTTCGAAGCCTACGGGCCCGCCTTCATCATTACGGTCCTGAATGAGCCCCTGGATCCGGAGGCACCGGCTGCTGGGATTCGACTTCTTTTCAGAATGCACGGAATCTTCGTTGGCGAACTCCAAGCCCTTGAAGGAGCCGCTCGATCACTCTGGGACTTTCCTGATGCGCCTTGGGAATTCAAGATGAATATGGCCCGACAGTGCTGGGACGAGGGAAGGCATGTCCAAATCTTTGAGAAGCTTCTAATCCACCTCGGCGGTGAAGTTGGCATGTTTCCTGAAAACACCTTCCTGTTCGAGTGCGCGTGCAGCGATGATCCTGCTATGCGAGTAGCGGGCGTGAATCGAGGACTTGAAGGACTGGCCTGTGACGTCTTCAGGGACATGATTCGCTATGCACAGAAAACCGGAGACACAGTCATGGAACAGGCCGTCGACTATGTCCTGGCCGACGAAATCACACACGTTCGATTCGGAAGCGAGTGGGTCAAGGAATTCACGAAAGATAACCCCGATTATTTAGAGAGAACTCAAAATTTCAGAAGAGAAGTTGACAAACAATTTAACTTTGGGGGCGCACGCTCTGATCGCCCAGACTCTGCGATCCAGATCGCTATCGAGGACCGTCTCGAGGCAGGCTTCGACATGGACGAGATTAATGAAATTTCAAGCCTGAGTTCGGCAGGCCCCAAGAAAGAAACGCTTCGTCAAGCAGCCGCGATCTTAAAAGAACTCCACGATGCTCGAAAAAGCAATCAGAACAAAGAGGTGACCCAATGACTGAACGCATGTATCCGGGCATCGGCCCCGACGAAAGAACGACCTTCGCCGCCTATTCCGCTTTCGATATCCCCGAAGACCTTCGCGAGCTTCATGGAAGATATGACGTCGTCGCAACCGCTAAGCGAGTTCGAAACTTTCGTTACGCGGAGGAGTGGATGATGATGATGATGGGTGGGTGGATCGCCACCATCCCCGAGGTTCCGGTCAAGACCGGGCTCGGCAAAGTGATTTGGGAAACCGCAGTGGCTGCCGATGAGTTTGGGAAAAGGCTCCCGGAACTTCGCTGTGGTCGACGAGCCGTCGATTCGGGTGAACCTTCCAACAATGCCTTCGCTGACTTTATTCAATCTCTTGCTGGACCGGAAACGCCCAATCTGACTGTTGAGAAACTCGCAGGGCTATTTGACGTTTTCATCCCTCACTTGATTGAAATCTATGAGCTCCATATGCGCGAAACGGATCAAATCTGCGATGCGCCCACCATTGAGATCCTAGAAGACATCGTCCGGAAGAAAAGAAGGCACGTCGCTTGGGGGCAAGAAGTTCTGGATCGTTTATGTGAGACCGATGGCCTTCGAGAGCGACGAAGAACCCGCGCGGACACCCTCCGTGAAGAACTTCTCAAGAGCGGAGGCGTTACCGGCACGCTGGATACCCGAAGAGAATCTCTAAACTAGAGATCAAAGAACTCTGACCCCAAAGCACCTCTCCCTCTCGCCAAAGGACTCAAGCCGAGAGGGAGAGATTGGGGCAGCCTAGCCGGTGCTCCATGACCCTTTAAAAATGCACCGAAAACCGTTGCCCGTATCAACTTAAAATGGTGCTTGGCTGATAAGCACACGGCATCATTGCACGAAGGCCAGAACATCTCCGGCTTTGCCTAATGCGATTAATTAAGCCCGCCTATGGCAGAAAAACACAAAATGAAGCCTATCCGCAGAATCGATTTACACACCAATCAAGAACCTGCATCCTCAAAGCCTCCTCGCTGGAGCGAAGAGCTCCGCATAGGACTGCAAGAAACAGGTTTCGTAAGAGTCGTCGGCCATGGCGTCCCCTCTGAACTCATCCGGGATACGCTGACTTCATTTGAAAGTTTCTTCTCGCTGCCCCCCTCGGATAAAAAAAAATGCGGAGGCGCCCTCGGCGGGCAGCGGGGATACACACCCTTCGGACTCGAGCATGCACGAAATCATTCTATAGGGGACCAAAAAGAATTTTTTCATGTGGGACAAGAGTCGATTCCCCAAAAAGCTCTCAAAGGCCAATATCTCAAAAATCAATGGCCCACAGAAATCCCGGAATTGAAAGAGAATGTTCTTGCTCTTTATGCGGCCCTGGAGGAGGTCTCGATACAACTGCTTGTCGGCCTTGCTCTGGCCTACGATCTCCCTCAACACACCTTCTCGGAAATGATTCTAAATGGAAATAGCATCTTGCGGGCAGCCCACTATCCTCCTCTCAGCGAATCTATCGAATCTGGGGCCATGCGAGCCGCTCCTCACGAGGACATCAACTTGATCACACTGCTCTGCGGCGCGACTGATTCTGGCCTAGAAATTCTCACAGAGGAGAACGAATGGCGAACCGTTCACGCCGTCGAAGGCGAGATTGTTGTGGATGTGGGGGACATGCTGGCACGCATGACAAACAATAATCTGCCTGCAACGACCCATCGCGTGGTCGCCTCAGATAAAGAAAGAGCAACGAGCCGTTACTCCCTCCCCTTCTTTGCCCACCCTCGACCCGATTGCGACCTCAGCGTGCTGGAAACGTTTATCGCAGCGGGAGATACTCCAAGATTCCCCCCTATTGATGCAGCCGGGTTCTTAAAAGAGCGTCTATCTGAAATAGGACTTCTTCCGGAGTCCTGAAAGGATCAACCATTCTATGTCGAGAACAAAAACGATTTTGCTCTACATCATGGCCGCGATCTACATGTATATCGGATTCGATCACCTCTTAAACCCAGACTTCTATGTCCGGATTATCCCTCCGAGCTTACCCTTCCCCGAAGTGCTCAATGTCATCTCGGGGCTCTCAGAGATCGTCCTCGGCGTGTTCCTCCTCGAACCGCGAGTCCGACCCTTTGCGGCTTGGGGAATCATTGCGCTCCTGGTAGCCGTCTTCCCTGCCAACGTTTACATGGCTTCCGCCAACGTCGGGCCGGACGGTCCGGGGAGCGGTGCGGGCGCTTCCAACTGGATCCGTCTGCCCTTCCAAGCCGTCTTTATCCTATGGGCGTGGTGGTACACACAGCCCGATAAAATCACGGAGCAGCTCGATTGACATTAGAACCTGGCGCCCAACAACCCGGCGAAGAGCCCCCTGAAAGAGAAGAACTTAGAGCACGAGATATCGTCATGCGTTATTTCGAGGACTCCGCTTTATGGCCTGTGCTCATCGTGATCCTTGCGCATATCGTAGCTGTTGTTGGATTTATCTTGCTCCTCGCCTCGCGTGATCGAAATATCGGGGCCATCGGCGCGGCCGGAGGGCTCGTCTACCTCACTTTCATAATTATGAGGTGGGAATGGCGGGAACTGAATGCTCTCCGCACCCTTAGCATCACAGTGGTCGTTATCTGGATACTAAGTGCCATCGTGGCCTACTACGGGCACAAATATCATTTCCTCTAAAGAGGCCGCAGAAGCAAAGGCGAGCCGGACGTCGGTCTCCGTAAGAAAAGGAGGTTCTCATCTCACCTGAAGAACAACCCGTCGAAAAGCCCTCAAAGGGCGAACGTCAAGTGAGGCTTCATGCCCTCGCCACTTGGTCGGCCGTTGCCAGGGAGCATCCGTTTCTGACCCTCGTACTCGCCCTGTGTATGACCGCAGGGGCGGCTCTCGCGTGGGCTTTCTTGCCAACCGAAATCTCGACCCTAAGGCGCATCGTGGGAGGCGCCATGCTGGGACTTCTCTCGTGGCTCCTCGTGATGATGGGACGAATGCTTGACTGAAGAGTCAAGGTCAAGATCCCGTCAACCCGCCACCAGCCTAACGCTCGGACCGTTGCTCTTCCTCTTCTTCGCGCTGTAAGGTTCGGCGGATATACCAACCCACCACTAAGAACAGCATCCCAAGAGGCAAAAATGTCATGAAGGCGGTTGTACCGACAAAAGCCTTCCGAGTCGCTTCGTCTTGAGCCGCGCCGCACACCGCACAGGCCTCGGCGAAATCGGGCCAGATCAAGGCCATACCGACCAAACCCAGGATCAAAAATCCTTTGAGTCTCAAAGACTTCAGTCTCACAGGTACACCACGAGATAAATGACTGGCCAGACGCCGACAACAAAAAACCAAAACATCTCGGCTGCGCCGAAGAGTCCTGGGGTTAGCCAACCCTGTTGGAGGCGATGATTAGCCCGTGCCAGCAGCGCAATCGCACCGAAAGCATGCAAGGCGTGAATGCCCACGATGAGATAGAAGAATGCACCATAGGTGCTGGAAGTCATCGTCAGGCCTTCACTGAGCAACGTGACCCACTCAAAACCTTGAAAGATCACGAAAAAACTACCGAGTCCTAGAGCCAACCACATGGGCCGCCGCATACTCTCGCGGTCACCCTTGTGAAAGGCGCGATGGGCAAAAAGCAGGGCCACCGCGCTTGCGAACAAAACAACTGAGTTAAAAGCTGTAGCTTCAATGGGCAAACGAGGTTGACCTGGAGGAGGCCAAACAGGAGCGGCTGACTTTGCGATGGTGAAAGCACTTACGAGGCCTGCAAAGAGCATGACCTCAGTCAGGATGAAGAGCATCATCCCTAAGATCCCGTTCGCGACGACCGGCCTTTTGGCCGTCCTGTCGATGGGTTCTAAACCGTCATTACTTCCCGAACTCAAACCAGCTGACACTATTTAATGGTTCCCTGCTTCCTCTGCGTGAGCGCCTTCATCGTGCTGAGCGACAGGCGGCATGTACTGCCAATCGCTTTCAATCTTGTACCAGTTGTCACCGCTGCTCTTAAACACGTCCGACGCCGAACCCGCCATAAAGAGCATCATGAACACTAAGCAAGTCACCATCAAGTAAGTGACAAATTTAGGTGCGTGATCGATATGCATGAACTTGGTGGCCACCACGTAGGCCTTAACGAGCGCTATCCCAAAGGCGGTTACAAGAGTCAGCCACCAAATTTCAAGCTCGGGACCCGCCACACTTACGGCCAGCAAGACCACCAAGATGGCCCATATCTTTACATAGTTGGTGTGTGGTTCATCTTCAGACATGATGGGGTCCCTACTTCGCAATATAAAGGAGCGGAAAAAGAAAGATCCAAACGATATCTACAAAGTGCCAGTAGATTCCGATCAGTTCGACTCGCTGCAATTCTAAGCCCTTGGCCGCATCCTTGGCGACAATGCCCATGATGATCGCACCCGCGATCACATGTGCTCCGTGGATACCTGCCGCCGTGTAATAGAATGACCAAAATGTATTGGTCGTAATCGTCATGCCGTGACTGATCTCATAATTCCACTCGTATCCTTTGATACAAAGGAATGCCACGGCGCCCGCCATCGTATACATAAGGAAGCGAGCCGCCTTCTTGCCGTCCCCCTTCTCAGCCGCCTGATGAGCGAGGACGGCGAAAAGGCTCGACGTCAACAAAACTAAAGTATTCGTAGTTCCAATCAACGTGTTGGTGTTCGCAGCATGCCCCGCCCACGCATCATGAGAAAGTCGATACATGATGTAAGCACCTAAGAGTCCGCCAAAAATCACAATTTCGGACGCCACAATCCACCAAACGGCCAAAAGGCCAGTGGGCATTCCCGCCGCACTCCGTGTCGTCGCGATGGGTCTCATTGTGTCTTCGCTCCCTCGTGCATTGTTGTCATTTTACACACCTTCAAAAGTCGATTTGATCCGGACATTGTGTCCACCGATTTTAATTCGGTTCATCCTGGGGCCAATAATCCTTCTCACGACCGGGGACGCTGTATTCATACGGCCCTCGGTAAACAGTGGGCAATTCCTTCCAGTTCCCATGCGGTGGCGGGGACTCGGCCGTCCACTCCAACGTATTGGCCTTCCAAGGATTCTTGCCAGCCGCTTTGCCCTTCATCAAGCTTGTGATGAAGTTGTAGAAGAAGACAAGTTGGAATCCCAGCATCACGAGCAGCGAAGTCGTGGCCAAAATTCTCAGGTCCTGCATGCCTTCTCCAGCTAAAGCTGGGAAGTTCTGAAAATCATAGATCCGGCGATGCTGCCCGCCGGCTCCGAGGAAAAACAGAGGAATAAAGATGAAGTTGAAAGGAATAATCGTTCCCCAGAAATGAATCTTTCCCAGACGATCACTCATCATCTTCCCAAACATCTTGGGGAACCAATAGGTCACTCCCGCAAACGTTCCAATGATGGCAATTGGGAAGAACGTGTAGTGGAAGTGAGCCAACACGAAATAGGTATCGTGGAGGTAGATATCAGCTCCACTCGCTCCCAAGAAAATTCCGGTCACTCCACCAATCAGGAACTCAAAAATGAAAGCAAGTGCCCAGAGCATGGGAGTGGCCAGTCGAATCGCGCCCCCATAAAGAGTGGCGATATAGACAAACATCATTTCGGCGATCGGAATTGAGATCAGCAGAGTCGTCAAAGTAAAGACATGGGCCATTCTCGGATCGATGCCCGAAATGAACTGATGGTGGGCCCACACGCAGAAGCTCAGAACACCGGTCCCGATTGCCGTATTAAGAACCGTTCGATAGGCGAAGAGCTTTTTTCGAGAGAAAACCGTAATAATTTCGGCGGTAATCCCAATCGCTGGCAGCAGCACAACATAGACCTCTGGATGTCCAAAGAACCAGAAAAGGTGCTGCCAAAGGACCGGGTCGCCGCCTCGGTTTGGGTCGTAAAAGGCTGTGCCGAGTTGCTGGTCAAACAGCAACATAATCGCTCCAGCGAGCAACGGGCCCACAGAAACCATGAACAGGATACTGGCGATCACAATCATCCAGATCACCATCGGGATGTCATAGAGTTTCATTCCAGGCGCACGCGCATTCATTGCGGTGGTGATAAAATTGATCCCACCCAGAAGGAACGCCACAAATTCAAGACCGACAGCCCCGATGAAAATCGAAGCGCCCATGGGCGTCAGGTTGTACTCGGCTTTCGCAGAGAGCGGCGGATAGGTGGTCCAAGCGCCGCCAAAGCCCCCTCCATCTACGAAGTACGAGGAGATAAGAACAATCGCACTCAAAAGAAAGATTTGGTACGAGAGCCGATTGATCTTAGGAAAGACCATATCGTCACAACCCACCATCAGTGGAATCAGGTAGTTGCCGAAGGCGGCAATCAGTACGGGCATAGCCACCCAGAAGATCATGATCGCACCGTGATTAGTCACCAAGGCGGTGTAATTCGCCGGGGTCACGACTCCCCACAAAGGAACTTCGACCCCGGGAAAGGCCAACTGCATCCTGAACGCATAGGCCATGAAGCCACCGATTAAGGCCATGGCCATCCCGGTGAACATGTACTGCATCCCAATCACCTTGTGATCGGTTGAGAGCAGGTACTTGCTTACAAAACTCTGTTCCTCATGATGATGATCGTCCGCATGAGGATCAGATGGTTGCGTGGGTATTGATTCAGCCATTTCTCAGTTCTCCACCACAGGGCTCGTGACAGCCGCCAACTTCACAGGGGACCTCTCCGCTAACCACGCGGTGTGGGCCGCTGCGTCTTCTACGACGAGCCTTGCGGGCATCAGTCCGTGTCCAATGCCACAAATTTCGGCGCATTGAATATCGAATTCCCCAGACTCGGTCGGAGTAAACCAGCCCGTAATCACTCGGCCCGGAATCGCATCCTGCTTCAGCCGAAACACGGGAACCGAGAAGTCATGCATCACATCGTTTGAAGAGAGGTGGTAGTGATACACCGCGTCTTCTTGAAGCCGGAGTTCGTTCACAGTATGAATGTCATCTGCTGTATCAAACTTCTGATCGGCTCCCGGGTGAACAAAAGTCCACGCCCACTGCTGAGCGATGATTTGAATCTCTTGATCCGGCGGCGGCAGGTACTGCTTCACGTCGTACCAGACCTTCACTGCACCGTAGATGATAAACACATCACAAAAAAGAACGAGGAGATGGGGAATGGTCACCCAGCGCTTCTGGGACTTCTCTTCTCCCGTGATGTACTCGGCTGTAGCCTGACTGCCATTAGGCACTCGAAATTTGAAGACGAGCCAAAAGAAGACGCCCGAACAGACAAGAAACCAGGCTCCAACGATCCAAAAGACCATGCTGAAGAGCCAGTCAATATCTCCGGCAAAGGTGGAAGCTTGGGGTAAATAACTTTCGATCATTAAGTCGTGCCTCTAAAGAATGAAAAGCAGTACAACCGCAATGAATGCGGCCACACCTGCCATGCTGATGTAAAAAATTTTCTCGACTAACTCTGATGGCTCATATACTTTGCCCATCTGGATTTTAATACTCCTGGTTCCGAAGCCTCATGATCAGACGACGCGAGCTTTATCTTTTAAAGTTCAATTGCCTTCATTATTCATCGTCGTGATGTAAGCCACCACGTCTTTAATGGCCTGATCATTCGGGAGAAGGTTCGACATTCCCCTCATGATGATGGCATTGGTATTCTTCGGATTTGAACCCCGGATTCCCGCTTTGTACTTCTCGAGCGAGGAGACCAGATACCAGTCACTCGCGTGGATGAGCGGCGGAGCGTTCATCGCTTCATTGCCTTTGCCGTCGACCCCGTGGCAAGACGCACAGGTCGAGTACAGAGCCTTCCCGGTTTCGGCATTCCCACCGACAACCTGAGGAGGAGGGTTGACTCGTGGCAAACTGGCCACGTAAGCCGAAACCGCGGCGACATCCGCGTCGCCTTTCACCCATTGAGACATGGGGTGCATGCGGAGGCCTCCGACATCCTGCCAGTTCAGGCCTCTCACTCCGCTCTGGAAGAGCAAGAACTGAGACTGCACATACCACTGATCCAGCCCGGCGATCGCCGGCGCCAAGAACAACTGGGCTCCGGCTCCATTTTGGCCGTGGCATTGTGCGCACAGAGCGTAGAGCTGACGTCCGCGGGCATGTTCGTCCTCGGCCGACACCGGCGCGACGATGAACATACAGCTGATAACAAAAGCGATTAGAGCAATTTTAGGGGTTCGAATCATGCTGAATTCTCTATTAATTCCCTCTAGTTCCCGACTTCGGAGAGCTTCAATGCCCTCAAGTACATAGAAGAGAATACAGGCCGAAAGCGATGAAGGGGCTCACAATTGGTGCAACCCATCGATGCGGACCCCCTGGTGACCACAGTGGGCCTCCAGCCGCTGCCAAACTCCTCTTGGGACGAAGGTGGGATAGCCCAGGGTGGAACCTCAAGTCAAGAGGCCAAGCCCGATTTGAAGGCGCTCAAACACCCGGCCCAAAGCCCCGTGCCCCCGGGGTATAATAAAAATATCCCTATGAAAAACAGGTACTTACGGATCTCATTTCGCTATCCAGGAGCTGGTCCTAGAGCTCAATCCCTTCCCCGCTCATGTCGTCATAACGCTGATGCAAGAAGGGCAGGAGCCAATCCCCAGGGATACTTCGAAGGACCTGGCCATTGCTCTCGGTTGTGCCCACTTCGTATTCCATGCTGAGGATCTCGCGAACGGGCAAGTCGGCCACGGGATCAGCCGCGGATTCTCGCAAAATCAGCTCCCCGGCCTCGATCGCACAGCGCTTGCTCTGGCGTTGATGCCAATCCAAGCGCACCAGAAGAGGCTCCGCGTCAAAAGTTCCGCTCTTCTCGCAACTAGGCGAGGCCTTGAAGCAAAAAGCATGTTCGACAAACTCTTTCGGCTCCAGCGCCTCCCCTCGATGTCCTCGCGCCTCGAGGTAGGTCACGCCCATTCGATTCACCTGTGCGGAAAGTCTCCCTTCCTCCTCGGTCAACGAGATGTCGGCAATCTTTTTGGGTTCGCCAAAGGTCTCGCGTCCAGGCACCACGGCCTGTTCGGTCGTCATCGGCATAGTAATTAAATAGGTGCCCTGCTTTCCATCATATTGAGCGCGAACTCCGAAAATCGCGGAGCCGATCTCGAAAACATATTCAGGACTGATATGCATTGCGACCTTTGAGAAGGTCACGTGGATTAAAGGGCGATCACCGATCTCAAGGGGCTTTGGCAAAAGAAGCTGGGCGAGTCCCGGATCCGTCTCGTAGACACAACGGATGGAGGTCACCTCGCTCTCAAGAAATTCGGGATTTTGCTCGGCAGCCCGCTTCACTTGTTCAAGCTTTTTGACGTATCGCAACGTTCCCATTTTTTCTCCTCCTCTTCAACTGCGTTCAAAACGACACGAACTCGAGTCTCAGCAAGATTTAGCTAGGGCGCTTGTGCGCTAAAACGGCTCTTCGGAGGACCCACCCGAGCAACTAAAGGCGCCAATTTCTCGGTATCAAAACCATACCAATCAGCCGCATTCTGTCCGAGGATGAGTTTAATTTCATCTTCAGGTAGGCCACGAAAGGTGGTGGTCATCTGGGACTCTGTCTCGGGCCAACTTCCCTCCGGATGAGGGTAGTCACTTCCCCAAGCCATCTGTTTCAAACCCACTTCATGACGCATCTCGGCTTCTCGACGAGGCATACACGACGCACCCACCAAAACATTTCGTGCGAAATACTCACTCGGCTTCATAGAAAGATGACTCGTATAATCTCCAAGCTTTGAACTGTAAGGGGTGTCCTCGTAGCGAAAATCAAGCAAGGCTAGGTACTCGGGAACCCATATGGATGTCCCCTCTGTAAGCGCAACTTTTAACCTCGGATACCGCTCGAGTACGCCGCTCCAAATCAGGAGAGTGAGAGGACGCGTTAGCCACCAGGCGACTTCGCTGATGTACATGCCCACCATCCCGCGACCGTCTCCGTAGTCTTCCATGGGAGCGGCCCCTGAGTGAAAATTCACGACCATGCCCAAATCTTCACAGATCGCCCAAAAAGGATCGTACTTCGGGTGATGGTAGCCATCTTGTTTTCCCCACATACAAGGAATGAAGACTCCTTTTAAACCATTTTGCTTGGCCCACTTCACCTCCAAAATGGCTTCATCAACATCCCAAAGCACGGGGACGATGGCCAGTCCAGCTCGCCGCTCCGGAGCCATCTGGCAAAGCTCAGCCAACCAACGGTTATGCGCCCTCGCGCCTGCCCACTGGAGCTCTGGCACGATGCCTTCCGTAGGCAGACTGATTCCGGCACCAAATGGCGGCGAATTCATTTCAGTTACCCCATCTGGAAAAATGACCTCTCCTGCGATGCCGTCCGCATCTAAAACGCGAACTCGAGCGTCATGATCCCAAGCCCCAGAAAGTCCTGTCTCGGCTCCCTTTCGCCAATCCTCATTGATATCAGCCACTAAAAATTTCTTAGCGGCTTCCTTGGTCGCTTCAATTTGAATGGGCAAAGCCACATCAAATGCATCGCGATACTTGGGTTCGAGATAGTCTCGATACTGCTCAGGCGGAAGCCCTGCATGGCAGTCAGAAGAAATAACGAGATAGCGATCCATAAAACGTACTCCTTGTTTAGAGCCTTGACGGTCTGATTTAAACCGTGGGTGAATAGAACTGTGCTGCCCATTTGCGAAACTCCACAAGGAGTTTGTCGGCTTCACAAAAGACAGGATTGGGTCGGTGGATTTTATTGGCCCAAATCCGCATGTCGTCTCGAACCCCCGAGGTCACGCCGGTGAACCATTCCTCGCCAGCAGTATCCACCATGTTGTTAGTCGACGTTATTGCCCACCGAGAGACCGTCGTGTGTCTATCGATGGGAGTGGTCGAAGAAAACATGTAGAGGCCTGCCGTGGGAATCCCCCGGCTCTCAACGCTCGACATTCCCAAGCACCAACTGTCTCGATGAAGTTCCATATCAAAGGTTCCGTATGGCGTTTCCTGCTCGCTGTAGCTCACTGCGTGCATAAAGCGCCCGCTCTCAGCAAAGTCGATATGAGTATCAGGTACGGAAAGCATTGAGTGGACCACTTGGAAATGAACCGGGTCCAGATTGTTCTCGGCCATATCCTGCATATGGATTGGCACCTCGATTTCGAAGGTCCGAGGCTCCGCCCAATCCGAATCGGAAAGTTGAGGGATTTCGGGAACTTCCCAGTCCGGCGGCTTTTGCTCCCCATGGTGCCAAACGAAAATCATCCCGTTCCGCTCCATCGTCTCCCATGCTCGTACCTTGGCCTTCTTTGGAATACGATCGCAATAGGGGATCTCAACGCATTTCCCAGTCTCTCCATCATATTGCCATGCATGAAAAGGACACCGCACAGTCTCACCCGCAACGCGTCCTCCTTCAGCCAGATGAGCTCCCAAATGTGAACAATACGCTGAAAGCACTCTGGACTTCCCAGTCCGGGTACGAAAAAGAACCAGTTCTTCCTCGAAGTAATAAATTCGACGAACCTCACCGATCGCCAAATCTCGACTCCACCCCACCGCGAACCATCCGTTTGGAATCCCAGGAACTGCATCTTGATCCATCAGTTCTCCTTTTCAATTGATCCAGCCAGCAAACGGGCCAGAGCCATGGCATGCGTGCGAACCGGATATCCATCTAGATGCGCCCAATTGAAAGTAAGCGCATAAAAAGAACCCATTAATAGCTCCGTCAACGTCTCCGGATCATGCATTGTGCTGACGTCGCCCGCATCGAGCCCATCTCTAATTAAACTCTCAAACGCGTCATGGAGTTGACGCGTTTGTGCTTGACCCGTCTCGGATTCATGGGCCACATGAACCAGTTCAGTCAACAGTTCTCGATGCATGGGGCCCGCTTCCTCGGCATGGGTGGCAATGGATTCAAAAAAGAATTGAATGCGACCGCTTGTCGAGAGCGGTTGCTTACGGGCATCCTCAATCTGACGAAGGAGTCGGGAAAGCGAGGTCTGTGCCACTTCCCGAAAGAGATGCCGCTTGCTTGGAAAGTGATTAAAAAACGTCTTCTGAGCGATGTCCGCTCGCTCGCAGATCTCATGCACTGTGGTCGCCTCGACCCCTCGCGCATCCAGAAGCTCCAAGCTCACATCAATGATGCGCATGTGCACCTCAAGCTTACGGCGCTCACGTCGACCAATGGGTTGAATAAGCGATGGAGATTCCGTTCTCATCCAAGAAGGTCTACCATGAACATACAGACGGCTGCAAGTTTACATACAAGTGAACTTATTTAAGGGGCGAATTATGCCCTTCGGGGGGAGCCTCAGGATGAGCGCTGGCCGCACAGATACGGCGCCAATGGAACGGCGCCATCTGCTGAGCCCACCAACTCATTGGGTAAGCGGAAAGACCATGAAGACCAATGTCCCGAGGCGGTTCGCGGTGGGCAGGGAGGAATCGAGTTCCGAAGACGATGTCCCAGACAATCAAGTTTTGTCCGTAGTTTCGATTCGACTCGTCGACGAGTCTCGAATGATGCCATCGGTGGAGTTCAGCCATGCTGAATATCCAGTTGAGGGGACCGATCCGCATGGGGATATTACTATGTTGAAAAATCCCGTGCACTGCACTGAACAGGGTCCATAGAACCAGCACTTCCTCTCCGGCGCCCAGCAGGGCCAGCGGAACAATGGCGACCAGATTGTTTAAAAAAATATCGACGGGATGAAAACGCGCTGCATTTAACCAGTACAAACGCGGTGCACTGTGGTGAAGCGCATGAAAGCGCCACATGAAATCCACTTCATGCTGCATCCGATGCACCCAGTACTGACCGAGTTCACCCAGCACGAGGGCCAAAGCCAGCTGGCCTAGGACCGGCCACTCTGAAGGCCAAAGAGAAAGACTATGTCCACCCAATAGGCCGAAAGCCACCGCCAATCCTATCGCTCTGAAAAGAGGATCAGCCAGTCCAGCCGTGATGGTAATGGTCAAGCCATGTCGAATATCAACCGAAAGATCTCCGTTACTTTGGTTCCAAGGTTGATGGTAGGGGACCCATCTCTCCAAGAGCATCAGTGTTAAAAATGCTGGCACCTGTGAAATCACTAGGGCTAAGGGAGGATCCACACCCGCGCGCATCCACATGATCGCCGAGGTCAAGGACGCCCCCAACACGCCCACAAAAGCGAAACGACTGACGAACCTCTGCACGCTGGTCGAAGGCATCATCTTTGATTCCCCGTTCATTCGGTCAAGCAAAAATTTTCCGCCTCTCAGGAGCGACCCAGCGTGGGAGAAGGGTCTATAAACTCGATGGTATTTCCGTCCGGATCCTGAACAAAAATTTGACCTGAAACGGGCCCCGTAGTCTTAAATTCAAAACCGGCCTCGCTGAGCGTTTTTTCCATCTGCTCGTAGCTCTCAATCTCAAAAGCAATGTGCGGCGCCAATGGCGTTAGTGAAGGGGCCAGCGTTCCGACATTTACACCCTCAGGCACCACAAGCAAATGCAGCTGAATCGGACCCGCCTGATACCAGACCCCCGGAATACCAAAATCTGGGCGGTCAATCTCGGCCAAGCCTAAAAGACCTCCATAGAAACTCCGAGCGACCTCAATATCGGAAACATCAATCGAGTAATGATGAGCCGCCTGAATCAACATAAATTTCTTCCTTCAGCCGTAACGTGACTAAACGCCTCCTAAAGGTATCACCCCTGACACGGATCCCCATGAAATCTGCTTAGACCGAACAGAGCAACGGATCACTTCTATTCAAACCGCTTCAAAGACGAATTGATCCAATTCCCAGAGGAATATCGCGTCTACACTTTCTCTCTCTCACCCGCGACATGAACGACGACTTTCCCGGTGGTCCTCCGACTCAGCAGGCGCCCAATCGCCTCGCCCGCCTCTTCCATAGGTGCCAACGTATGAACCAGTGGACTAATTTTCCCTGTGGAATAAAGCCTCATCAAGTCGGCGTGAGTCGCCAATAAGAAGTCATGATCGCGATGGCTGTATTCCCCGATATAGACACCCACAATCGAATAATTGCGAATAAAAGGATGATTGGTGGGAGCATCAGCGATTCGGCCGCCCGCGAACCCAATCACCAATAAGCGCCCCTCCCAGGCGATCGCCTTACGAGATCGGTCAAAAATATCGCCCCCGACGGGGTCATAGATGACATCCGCGCCGAGGCCATCTGTCTCAGCATGGACCCGCTCCACAAAATCTTCAGTCCGATAGTCGATCACAACGTCGGCGCCGATTTCTCGGCAAATCTCTACCTTGGAAGCGCCGCCCGCCGTAGCGATGACCCGCGCCCCAGCCGCCTTCCCCAATTGAATAGCCGCAGAGCCAACACCTCCCGCCCCCGCGTGAACCAGCAATGTTTCACCGGGCTGTAAATTCCCCCGACGATGAAGAGCGATATGTGCTGTCTGATAAGGGATCAAAAGAGCCGATGCATCTTCATCAGACATGTCGTCGGGAACGGGATATAAATTGCGATGATTTACGAGACAGTACTCGGCGAGCCCGCCTGCAGGAAGGAAGGTCGTTCCCATCATGCGACGACCTGCGTTGATACCCACGCTTTCTCCCCCCGAGACGACCTCCCCTGAAACCTCCAGCCCGGGTGAGAAAGGCAAGTCAGGCTTGACCTGATACTCCCCCCGACAAAGAAGTCCATCGGCGAAATTAAGTGCCGAGCATCCAACACGAAGAAGGACTTGATCAGCCGCTGGCTTGGGGATGGGCGCATCCTGGTCTAACCGAAGTGCATCTTGTGGATCTCCGAGTTGATGAACTCGCCATGCCCTCATACTCTATTCCTCTCAGCTCCATCGGCCTACAGACGCCGACTTTTCTCAAGAACTTCAAGCCACGACACCCTCTGTGCGCAGACTCAGAATTTCGTCCGGTGAATAGCCTCCAAATCGAAGAATGTCATCGGTCTGCTCCCCCAACCTAGGAGGTCGAACAAAGGGAGGCGAAGGCGTACCCGAAAAACGCGCTGGAGAGCGTAGAACTCGAACAGAAACCTCAGGGTCTTCAATTTTTTGAACGACATGATTGTGCGTCACTTGCTCATCCTTCAAAAAGGACTCGAAGTCATTAACCGGGGCAAAAGGGGCTCCAACGAGACGCAAGCTCTTCACGAGTTCTTCAGTCGACCAGGGTCGAAACAACTCCATCAACAATTCAGCCAATTCGTCATAGTGCCTAAAACGCTGCGTGAATTCTGAAAATCGAGAATCCGTCAAAAGGTCTTCACGTCCTAGCACCTGACAAACACCACGATACTGATCGTCCTGAACCACCATCCCAACCACATGCCCGTCTCTCGTGGGATAAACACGAAACGGATCAAACGAAGTCGGTGAGGCTTCCTGGCCCACAAATGAGACTGGCCCCATCCTCTCGCCTAAGATGAACGCGGCATAGGCATCAAGCATGGGGACGTCGATCCGTTGACCTTCAGCCCCTTTACGCTCTCGAGCCAATAAAGCCGCCAAGATCGCCGAAAGCGCCGTCAAGCCGGCCGCTTTATCCGCCAGTACACTGCGAAACATCTGGGGCGAGCCCTCTGCTCCTTGCACCGGCATCATGCCCGAGAGACCCTGAACCACATGGTCATAGGCCGGCAGAGGGGAATATGGACCGTCCGGTCCAAAACCACTTATCGAAACATAAATTAAGCCCGGATGGAGGCCACGAAGAACATCCCAACCAATGCCCAATCGGTCCATGACATCAGGTCGGAAGTTTTCCACGAGAACATCACACTGAGTCACTAAGCGCTTCACAACCTCCCGCCCCGAAGGACTCTTTAGATCTAAGGCGAGGCTCCGCTTGTTTCGATTAAACTGCGTAAAGAAACCGGATAAACCGGAATAAAAGGGCCCACTGGTCGTCCTCGACATGTCGCCGGAAAGGGGCTCCACCTTGATCACATCTGCGCCTAGATCCCCTAGACCTTGGGTGCAAGTAGGCCCCGAGACCACCGTGGTAAAATCTAAGATGTGAAGTCCCGAACAGGAGCCTTGGGTCTCGTCTAAATGAGCCATAAAATGATGGATAGCGCTTTCTGCGTCTGCCTTCAGGAAATAAAACTCTCCGCTATCATACGAAGGTCTCTAAAACCTCAAACTTGCCCCGGGGAAACTCCCATTTAGCCATGCAATCTCACTTCTACAATACCTATACGGAACTCGACCCCTTTCTTCCGAACGATGCAGCCCAACAACTCGTTCAACTCTGTGAAGAATTTGGCAGCTATGGTCTCTACTCAGAGGAGGCTTTGAACGAAGGCATCGGAGAGGGGCTTCCTCAGCGCTTTGATGCTGCTTTCAATTTCGTCCGAACCGGAGGGCGCTTCGGTCGTAGTCAGGATGACGTAAAGACTCTCGCCGCACGAACAAACTACTTCAGAGAGACTTACGCATACGGAGAAGAGATTGCGGCGCCTGGCATCGAGGCTCTCTATAAAAGCGAAGCCTTGATTGATGCGGCCCGGAAAATCTTCGGCCGACCGGTCATCGAACCGGCCATCGTCTACGCCAATCTCTTGTTACCTGGACAAGAACTGGCTGTTCACACGGATGTCCCCGAGTTCCGAGGAATGAGTCGAAAGACATGTCCGCAATGGCTTCTTGTCGCCATGCACCATTCGGGCCTATTTGACGAATTTAGAATGCCCATCGCCACCGCAGTGTCTTGGTATCAAGATACCGAAGGCGGTGAATTCGCTTTTTATCCAGACGGAGCCGATGCGCCCGCTCGGGCACATTCGGTGCGCTTCAATACCGCGGTGATCACCGATACAGACAGCGTCTTTCATGGGGTCGACCGCGTCCAGGAACAACTTTCTTCTATGCCTCCTTTTCGGCCAGGCATGCGGGTCCACCCCCTCGGCGAAGGGCAATGGGCGGTCCGGTCCGGAAAGGAAGAGATTGCGCGATACTCCTGGAGTGAGATGCGCTTCTCGATCTCGTGGAAAGCATATTGCTTCAACGATGAAGAAGAGCGAAAACGTTGGCGAACCCATAAAGAGGACCTTGGCCTAGAAGCGGTACTGGATACCCTCTGTGGCGACCTTGAAAAACGAGGCCGATTGGAAAAACAACGGCCTGACAACCGAAATCTCGCAGAACTCATTGTTGACGAATATATTCATTTCCCGGCGGCGCAAACCACTTAAAGTACTTTCATTCATTCTCTCTTAGATCGCTTGGAACGCAGTCAAACTTCAAATTTGCGATCTACCATTATCTTTGAAAAAAGGAAGACTCCATGTCCGTTGTCACACAAAATGTCGATATCCCCCTGCCTCAAGGGGGCACCATGAAAGGCTATCTGGCTCGACCAGAGGGGGACGAAGCCCTTCCCGGCGTTCTCGTCTTCATGGAGATCTTTGGCATTAATGCTCATATCCGTGACGTCACGGAACGCATCGCCGCAGAAGGCTTCGTCGCCTTAGCGCCCGACTACTTTCACCGCACAGGGCCGGGCATCGAATTGAACTATGACGAAGCCGGGATGGCCGAAGGCATGGGGCACTTGGGACAATTGCAAGCGGATCAAATGATTTCTGATGCCAAAACCGCTCGGGATTTCCTTCAGGCCCGAGGCGACGTCAACGGAACAGGCATCGGCGCAATCGGGTTCTGCATCGGTGGCCACATGACATATCTGGCTGCCTGTGAGATCGGACTCAAGGCCGCAGCCGCCTACTATGGCGGAGGCATCGCTGCGGATCAGGGGCCTGGGGGAGGACCATCGACCGTTTCTCGAACCGCCAAGATCAAAGGTCAGATCCATTGCTATTTCGGCGGGCAAGATTCCATGATCCCTCAAGATCAAGTCGAAGTGATTCGGGATGCACTGGAAGGCGCCCACACATCCCACAGCATCCACGTTTACGGAGATGCTGACCACGGATTCAATTGCGATCAACGAGAGAGCTTTAACGAAGCCGCAGCCAGAGATGCCTGGAGCCACTCCATGAATCTATTTAATACGGAGTTGCGCGATTAAGCGGACGCCCTGGTCCCAATCTAAGGTCAATTTCCAAAAAGGTCTGGAATCGCCGTCGGTCCCGTATCTGTAGCTTCGTTGGATAATTCGGTGTTTCTTGAACCTGAAAAATGGTTGAGGCCGAGGTCCTGTCTGAAATCTGCAGTTCGTCCCACCATGCCGCGATCCACCGGTATTCCGATGCTGTCGGCTGTGCGCACTAGCCCATTAAAAATCCCAACAGTGCACGCGGCGAGAACAAAGGCCTCGAGCCCCACCGCTGCTTGCAGAGCCTTCCGCGCTTCAGATAAATCCTCGTTTCCCCGCGTGGCGCATTCTGCAAAACGAATCAACTCGGCGCCCTGCGGAACGCCTCCATCTCCCTCTCCCACCGCTCCGGTCAAGTCTGCCTCGTCTCCAATTGCATGACTGCTCACACGGAGCAGAGCCACGTGGGCGGTGGTTCAGTAAAAACATTCGTTGATGGAGGAAACGCGTGCCGCGACCAGTTCGACTTGAGGGCGACTCAACGGACGATCTTCCCAGACCAAGTCCTGAAAATCACTCAGCGCATACATGGAGCCCACCAAAGCATGAAACATCATATTGTCGTCGGGCCTCAGGCTTAGCGCACGAGAGACATTAGGCCCTGCAAAAGGGTCGAGCAGGGGCACGAAGGCGCCCACGTCAGAGGTCCCTTCAGGGCGAAAAAGGTTAGGTTCTCCGGGTAATGGACTCGGGAGTTCTTCCATCGGAACGCCAAGTGCTTCCGCAAAAGAATCAACAGCCGTAATGCAGACCGTAACGGCACAAATCTCAACATAGGCCGCATCGCCCAAGTTCTCGATGCATTCTTTGGCCCAAACCTGATCAATAGAATGCATATCGACCGAGACTCTTCGAACGATTTCTACTACTTGATCCGGCAAAACCGAACCGGCCTCCGAAGACTGAGCCCTTAACCAAGGAGGGTCGTTTCTTTGACTTCGTGCCTGTCTGCACAAGCGCGCCATTTCGACTCGCTGGGCCCCCGTCCACCAAGAGCCGGGCTGAGCGATTTTCTGCCAAGCTGCCCTCTGCGCCTTAACCACGCTCTCAGGGAC
>NZHD01000093.1 GCA_002691205.1 Deltaproteobacteria bacterium | reverse complement strand
GCATCCACGTGACCGCGATTGAGGCCCATATCACCGCAGGAGTTACCGATGAAGATCTTGTCTCCCCCAACGCGAGGCGCGCCGGTAATCATGTAGTCCTGCTCGCCATCGCAGGTTTCAGTCTCCCACCGCTTGGCCCCGGTCGCTTGATCGATTGCGACAAGACGACAATCTGATGTTCCGACGATGACAAGGTCTTCGTAGAGGGCGAGACCCCGATTCAGACTCCGGAGCCAGGTCTCGAGAAACGAGCCCGGAGGACGATCGGTGAGAGGCTCGTAGGTCCAGAGCAGCTTTCCCGTCTTCAGATCGTTCGCAAAGACCTGACTCTGCGATCCGCTCTGGAAGATTCGTCCATTCTTGATGAGGGGATTGCCGATCGGGCCGTCCCGGGTAGGGAGATCGATCGCCCAGGCGAGACCCAGCTCCGACACCGTCTCGGTGTTGATCTGGCTCAGGCCGGAGTGATGCTGGATCTCGGAGGAATTGCCGAGCAACTCCCAGTCCGTGGACTCCGGGCCCTTCACCACCGGCGAAGGCGCTTTCTCTTCTCCCGCATCCATCGCATATCCGGCACCCGCGATCACAAGAAGTACCAGCAGGACGCCAATCATGACTCGCCGAAACCATTCGAAATTCATTATCATTCCTTTCGGAGATCGTTGAGGGGCTCCATGCTGACGAGGGCATGATCGATCTCTTGAAAACCGTCTGTCGCTCGAATCTGGTCCCAATGTGCGGCTACGTCTTCGGGCGAAACTTCGGCGCTCTCCTCAGCGGCCCAACCGGGCGCTTGGGCCATGAAACAACGGGTATACCAGTTGTAACCCGCCATGAAGGTTTCTCCGGTGATCGAACACGATTCGTGAACGGCCGCCAGGACCAGAGGCATCACGCTTCGCGGTGAAGTGGAACCGGTTTCGCTTTCGCCGCCCGTCAGTCTTGTCGCTGCGGCCGGCGCAATGCAGTTGACCTGGATATTGCTCCGCTCCCCCTCGATGCTGAGTGTTCGCATCAAGCCCCAAATACCCATTTTAGCGGCGGTGTAGTTGGCCTGCCCAAAATTTCCGAAGAGACCCGACGCAGAAGTCGTCAGAATGATCTTGCCTCCGCCCGCCTCTTTCATCTGCCGGAAAGCGGGCTGCGCGGTCGAGAAAGCCCCCATCAGGTGCACATCGAGCACCGCTTGAAGATCTTCAGCGCTCAGCTTGGCAAAAGACTTGTCTCTCAAGATGCCTGCATTGGCGATGAGGATGTCGCAACCTCCGAATCGCTCGATCGCCGTATCGACAATACGTTGCCCGCCTTCAAGTGTCGCCACCGAATCAAAGTTGGGCACCGCCACCCCGCCGGCCTTCTCGATCTCGGCAACGACCTGAGCCGCAGCGGTTTCCGACCCGCCTGTTCCGTCGGTGGCTCCCCCCAAATCGTTCACCACCACCCGGGCGCCCCGAGCGGCGAGTTCAAGGGCGTACTGTCGGCCCACGCCCCCGCCGGCTCCGGTGATCACCGCAACTTTTCCGTCGAAATCCATCGGGTGAGCCATTCTGATCTCTCCTTCGTCTTGATCCAAGGGGGTGTATGGGGTGGGCTTCCAGTCCCGCGTTCGGTCACTCGCCTCGCTGAGCGGCCATGGCTCCGAGAATGTCCTCCGAGGTCACCACCTTGCCCGGCGCGTGGCCTCGCGGCGCGATGCCCGCCAGCGACACTTCGCGGGTGTCGACGTCTGCACCCAGTTCGCGTAGTGCGGCGACCGTGCAGTTCTCGCGGCCGCCGGCCTTCTCGAGACCGTCAAAGCGGTAGAGTCGGAACGTGTTCTGGTGGGTGATCTTTTCGATCTCATCGTCGGGAACGCCGCCGGGCACGCTCTCCAGGCTGCGCCAGACTCCCTCCGGCGTGTGAGGCCACGTGCAGTCGGAGTGCGGGTAGTCGACCTCAAGGCAGATGTTGTCCACACCAATGAGGTGGCGGTTGGCGAGACCGACGTCGTCCTCGATGAAGCAGGTGATCACATGCTCGCGGAAGACGTCGCTCGGCTTCTTGCCTGCGTAACTCTTGTTGGTCCAGGCTCCGTGATGNGCATTGGTGAAGTCCGCACGTTCGAGCAGGTAGGGGATCCACCCGATCCCGCCTTCCGACAGCGCCATCTTGAGATTGGGATAGCGCTGGAAGGCATCGAGGGTGATCCAGTCTGCAGCCGAGTTGGCGATGGAGATCGGCATCCCGGTGATCCACGCGTCGATGGGTGATTTCATCGAAGGGTAGGGGGGCGAGTAGCCGGTTCCGATGTGGCAGTTGATGATGATCCCCAGTTCGTCGCAGATCTTCCACATNGGCTCCCAGNACTCGTCGTGNAGACTGGCGAGTCCGGCCGCCGCAGGGTTGTCCGGNAAGGTGATCGCGTTGCAGCCCTTNGCGTGCACTCGCCGGACTTCCTCNACGACGAGGCNCGCATCCCAGTGCGGCACGNNNGCGAGCGGGATGAAACGNGTNGGGTGCTTCGCACACCAGCTGTCGATGTGCCAGTCGTTGTAGGCTTGGAGCACCCGGTAGGCGTTGCTCGGGTCCTTCTGGGCGCGCTGGGCGAAGATCTTGCCGGCAAAGCCCGGGAAGGTCCCGAAACAGAGCGATGCGAAGATGCCGTTCACGTTCATGTCGTCGACACGCGCATCGACATCAAAGGCGGCCTTGCGCATTTGATCGTAATGGGCGGGCTCCATCCCCCACTCGTTTCTGGGGCGGCCGACCACCGCGTTCAGCCCGATATTGGTGGTGACGATGTCATCCCAGATCCAGGCCTGCTTGCCATCCTCCTCCACGATATGCGGCTGCACGACATCCGCAGGCAGATGTCCTNGAAACANGTCGGGCGGTTCCACGATGTGGTCGTCNACGCTNGCGATGACCATGTCTTCCATCTGNATGTCGGGCATGACAGTTCTCCTTNGTGTGNCTGNANATTATTCNGGNNTTCCGNTTCAACCCAGNCCNCCGCGCTCGCGGAGAGCGGTGATTGCGTCCCAGTCGAAACCGGCCTCGGTGAGCACGGACTCCGTGTCCTGTCCGAGTTCGGGGGCCGGGCCTTCCGGTGCGGTGGGGGACTCGTCGAAGTGCATCGGCGGGGCCACCAGCCGGAAGGACTGGCCGTCGTGCCCAGTGATCTCGGGTAGGAATTGATTCGAGTCGACCTGGGGATGCTCGTGGATCTCCCTGAATGTGATGGCCGGCGCCCATACGCCACTGAGTGCCTGGAGCCGTTCCTTCCACTCGGCCAGGGTGCGCTCGGCGAAGATCGCATCGAGTTCAGCCACGGTCGCGCTGCGATTCTCGAAGCGGGTCTTGGCGTCGCAGAAGCGCGGGTCGTCCACCAGATCGGGGCGCCCCAGAATCGGACAGAGTTCGGGCCAGAAGCGGTCGGCTTGGAGGAGCACCAAGTAGATCCAGCGCCCGTCCTGGGTCTCGTACCAGTTCGTGATGGGATTGCCTGGTTCGCGCCGGGACATCTTGGCTGGCGTGTCTACGTAGGGCGCACTCACGATACCGGGTGACATGGTCCACATGCCCACGTTCATGAGCGCCACGTCGATAATGGATGTCTCCCCGGTGCGTTCACGCTTGTAGAGCGCCGTTCCAATGGCACCGGCAATGGTGTTCGCTCCCTGAAGGTCAAAGAACGCGGAGGGCATCGGTGCGGGGCCGTCTTCCTCTCGCATGAGATGCTCGGCAAAACCCGAGCTTGCCCAGGCCGCTGCGAGGTCGTAGCCGCCGGTGTTCCGCATGGGCCCCTGAGCGCCCCAGCCGCTGCCCCGCGCGTAGATGATGCGATCGTTCACGGCCCGGATGTCGTCGACATCGACGCGCAGTTTTTCGCGCAGGGCGGGCAGGTAGCTGGTGAGGAAGACGTCACTGCTCCGGGCGATTTGGAGGAGCGCTTCGCGCCCGGCCTCGTTCTTGAGGTCGAGTGTGATGCTGCGTTTTCCCCGATTCGGGACTTCATTGAAAGGGTTCGGTCCGCTATCCGCGAGGTTCAGCATGTTCACGAGGCCGCGCTGTGGATCGCCGGTGGGCGGCTCGACCTTGATCACCTCGGCGCCCAGGTCAGACAGGATCGCCCCCGCAGCCGGGACGAAGGTCCAGGCTGCCACTTCCAGCACCCGGACACCATCAAGGGGCTTGGTCATCTTCCGCTCTCCTAGATTTAGATTCAATGCGACGATTTCAGTCGTCGATTTCAATGGCCCGTTCCGGGCACTGGCTTTCGGCGCGGCGCACTGTGTCTTCCAGCGCCGCGGGCACCTCCGCATTCTCGATGACCGCAAAGCCCTGGTCGTCCGCGGAAAAGACCTCGGGGCAGACCATCACGCAGGTGCCGTGGCCTTGACACTCATTCGCTTTGACATGAACCCTCAAGCCCTCAGCCCTTTACCAGCGGAAGTGACGCCAGTCCCTTCATGCCGCCAAAGGCCACTGCCTTTTGATCGGGATCCAGATGGTAGTCGGGAAGCTTTCGGTGCAGTACCTGGAGCGCGATACGCAGTTCGCGGCGCGCAAGGTGGATTCCCAGGCAACGATGGGGCCCCAAGCCGTAGCCCAGGTGCCGATTGGGCGAGCGGTCGTACTGGATTTCGTGGGGGTTGGGGAACTCCTCAGCGTCCCGATTCGCGGCCATGGTCGGGACGGTCACCATATCTTCCTGGCGGAAGAGCGCCCCGTGGAAGGAGTGCTCTCGCGTCACACGTCGGGGGAGCGGCACGATGGCGTGCACGCGCACCAGTTCCTCCACGGCTGGGCCAAGTTTTTGCGGGTCTTCCATCAACGCGACGAACTCGCGGCGCTTGTCGGGGCTCGTTGCGAAGCCCTGGACGATTAAGCCCAGCGCCGACGCTACGGTGTCGAGCCCCGCCATGAAGAGTAAGAACAAGGTGTCCTCAAGTTCTTCCTGGGAAAGGGGACGCTCGCCCTGGTACTTTGTGTCGAGCAACTTTGAGATGAGGTCGTCTCGGGGATTGGCGCGCCGTTGCTCAAGCAGTTCGCCAAAGTAGGCGTACACTTCCTGGGCTGTGGTCCCGGCTACGGCTGTCGCCGTTTCGGGCAATAGGGCGTCACCGTCGCCGAGTTCGAGTCCCATGGTCTTTGCGCGTGCGCACGCGAGTTCGCGGCCGCGCGGGTGCCCGTCATTCGCGTGCATGATGGTGTTCTTCCAGTCCATGATCTGCGAATAGTCCTCGGCGGGGAAGCCGGCCAGTTCGCAGAAGATCGCGCTCGGGAAGGGGTCGGCGAACTTCGCCACAAAGTCGAAGGCGTCTTCCTCCAGCATCTCGTCCACGAGCTTCTCTGCGTACTCGAGAAGATGAGGCTCAAGCTTCGTCATGGCGTCAGCGGTGAACAAGGGGTTCAGCATGCGCCGGTAGCCCGTGTGCATGGGCGGATCAATGGCCTGGGGGATCCAGGCGCGCACGGGATAGTCCATGCTTTGACTGGAGAAGTCCTCGGGGGTACGAAGCACCTCGCAGCTGTCGTCATAGCGAGTGAGCACCCAACCTACGTTGCCTCCCTGAACGCCCACTCCTTGGGAGACCTCGCTTCGCGCAATGGGCAGGTGCTCGCGTAGCAGGTCGTAGGTCTCGAACTCGTGCTCCAAGAACTCCACCTTGCTGGGGTCGTAGTCGCGGGCCGCAGCCACGGCGCGATTTCGCTCTTCGTTCTTGCTCATTTGGCCTCTAGTTTCTCCGGCTCGAGTTTGATGATCTTCACGAAGCCGCTTCCACCACAGAAGGATGTGGTGAGTGTGTGTGCCCGCTTCAGACGTCCAGCCCCACAAGGGCTCGCGCATTGTCGCGCATGATCTTTCGGATCGCCGGTGCGGGCGTGTCGGCCGGCATGTAGTCGGGGTAGTCCCGGGGCGACGCGATCCCTTCCGGGTGCGGCCAGTCGGAGCCGAAGATCACATTCTTGGGCGGGAGCATCTCCAAGATCGGTCCGTGGTCATCCTCCGGGTAGGGGTTCACCAGGATGTGTTTTCGGAAGATGTCGCTCGCCTTATCCTGCACGAACCCGCCGATCCACGGCGAATGCTTTGTGCAGCTTCGCTGTGCCTTGTCGAGTCGTGGAAGCAAGTGTGTGACCCAGCTGGCACCGCACTCGACGATCGCGACCTGGAGATCGGGAAATCGACCAAAGAGATTGTCGAAAATAAACGCGGAGAGGGTGTGCAGGTGAGGCGGTTCGATGAAACAGAAAGCGTTCTGCCATGCGCTCATGTGATGGGAGCGCGGGCGCGGTGCGTGGCCCCAGCGCGTCGATAAAAGCTCGTTGTAGCCCGCTTCCGAAGCGTGAAGCGCCAGGGGCACTTTCGCTTCCGCGAGACGTGCCCAGAACGCGTCGAAGTACGGATCACCGGGGCTGCGTCCGTTCACAGGACCCGCGTTCAGGTGGACTATCCGTGCACCTCGGGCAAGGACGCGGTCGAGTTCCTTCACGGCCAAGTCTACGTCCACCAGTGAAAGCAGCGGGACACCGAAGATTCGCCCGTCGGCGCCGTAGCCCCAGTCTTCCTCGAGCCATCGGTTGAAGGCTTCCATGGATGCGAACGTGGCCTCGGCGTCGTCGCGCAGCGCGTGCTCGAAGGTGACTCCGAAGGTGGGGAAGAGGAGTATGGACTCGATGCCCTGCTTGTCCATCATCGCGAGTCTTGCCTCGCGCTGCTGATACTCGGGTCGCATGGGCTTCAGGAACGAGGCCGCAGTCCCCTCGCCGTGATTTTTCAGCATTTCCTCAAGGTGGCCGGGCGGCGGAACGAGATCGAAGGTCGGCGGCGTAAAATAGTGCTTCTGGCCCCCGACGAGGATGGTGTCCTTGCCGGATTCATCGGTGACGATTTTTACGGCGCGATCGGCCATGGACGGGTCGAGATGGCGGAACGTGTCGCGGGGTTCGTAATAGTGGTTGTCAGCATCAAAAATGCCGAAGTCGGGTGATGTCATGTGGGCCTCCATTCGCCTATATAGTATGATATCATACCTTTTTGAGCAAGGCTATTCAGACCAGTTTTCCTCTATGCGTGGGTCAAGAAGGGAGGGGGCTAGAGGGGCCCAGGCGGTCGATTGGGCCAAGGCGCCGGCCGCCGAGTTTGGACAGCGGTGGGGACTTTTCGTCGCGAAAGCGTGCCCTGCATCCCGTTGAGCACGGGCGCTATTTCGCCAGCCGTCGTCGAAGTTCCACCTTCTTCACCTTGCCCATGGGCGTGCGCGGCAGCTCGTCCACCTCGATGAGGTCCTCGGGGGTCTTCTGGCGCGCCACGCCTTCGGCCGCGAAGTGGTCCAGTACTTCCGGGAGCTCAAGCTTGGCGCCGTGATGGAGGATCACGTAGGCACAGACCCGTTCCCCGTAGCGCTCGTCGGGCATGCCGACCACGGCGGCTTCTATTACCGCCGGGTGGTGCGCGAGGATGTCCTCCACCTCTTTGGAGGAGATGTTCTCGCCACCGCGGATGATGATGTCTTTCTTGCGGTCCGTGATGCGCAGATAGCCGTCGGTATCGAGCACGCCGACATCGCCGGTGCGGAACCAGCCGCCCGGCAGGAAGGACTCCGCGTTCAGCGCGTCATTGGTGTAGCCCACGAACAGCTCTGGGCCGCGACAAACGATCTCGCCCTCTTGATCGCGCCGTAGATCCGCACCCTCTTCGTCGAGGATGCGCACCTCGCAGCCGTCGAGCAGGCGCCCGTCGGTTCTTGCTCGCTTGTCGATCGGGTCGCTCGGCGTGCCCGATGAAATCGTCGGGTGCTCGCTCGAACCGTAACACCGATAGGTTGCGAGCCCCGCGGTCTGGGCCTGCTCCACAAGCGCGGGCGGGACACTCGCGCCGCCGATGAGGTAGTCGGTCAAGCTGGAAATGTCCCGTTGGCTGGCGGCTGCGGTTTCCAGAAGCCCGTGCAGATGAAACGGTGTTCCCTGAGTGTTCCTGACCCGGTGCTCTTCGATCAAACGAGCGGCCGCGGAGGCGTCCCAGTTGTCCATCAGTATGGTTTTGCCTCCATTGAGGTAGAGCCTCGCCAATCCCAGTACGCCCGCAATGTGGCCGGAGGGAAAGGCAGAGAGAGTGGCACCGCGCTTCGGCATGGTGCTGCCGCGTCCTAACTCCGCAAGCAGCGTGTTGTGTGTGTGTTGAACGCCCTTAGGTTCGGCGGTGGTGCCGGAGGTGAAGATGAGCAAGCAGACGTCGTCTGGGGCGACGGCTGGCGGTGCGAACGAGGACCGTGCCCTGGCCTCAAGGTCTCGCCAGGAGAGGCAGTCGGAAGGCGGGTCATCGTCAATGACGATCACATGCTGGAGGTTTGGAAGCGTGCTGCGGTCGAGTCTCTCAAGCCGCTCCACGTAATCGATGTTGCGCCAGGCGCGTGGGCAGATCAACGCCCGGGCTCGGGACTCTCGCAGGATGAACTGCACCTCGGCCGGACCGTAGATGTGGATGACCGGGACCACCACGACGCCGAGTTGCATTGCGGCCTGGAAGGCGAGGGCCCCTTCGAGCCAGTTCGGTACCTGGATCGCGATGGCGTCGCCCGGTCGTAGGCCGAGGGAGTGAAGCGCGCCGGCGAGGGCGAGGCTCTTGCGGTGCATCTCCGCGAGGTTGGCGGCGCTAGGTCGCGTGTCGGAGTGGAAGATGAGGAGCGCTTCGCCGTGGTTCGTCGCGCCGTCGCGCATCTCGTCGGCGAGCGTACGCGTCTGATAGCGCCCTTCGGCGTAGTAACGCTGCTGCTGCGCGCTAAGTTCTTCGCGCCAGCTCACATCACCCGCCTGCGATCCCTGAGTTGATCTGGCCGTGGTCCACTAGGAACGAGATCCCATTGACTCCGCTCGCGGCTGGGCTGCACAGGAAGGCCAGCGGCGCAGCCATCTCCTCCGGCGACAGGGTGTCGATGCCGGCCTCCTTGTTGTAATCGGCCGCAAAACCGAGCCACATGTCGGCGTTCGCGCGGGCGAGTGGGGTGTCGGTGGGCCCGGGTTCGATCGCGTTGATCCGAATGCCTCGCTTGATCAACGGAAGGGCCTGGCGCGCCACCCAGGCGTTCACGGCCTTCTTGCTGAATAAGTAGTCGTCGGTGCCTTCGTGGGCCTCGATCCATGCCACCGCGCTTTCCCAGTTTGTGTCGAGGAACTCTCCGAGAGTTTCCATTTCCATCTGCCAGCCGAGGCCTGCCACGGACGAGATGACGCCGATGGCCGCTCCGCGCGGCAGCGCGTCGCGCTCAAGCAGTCGATCGACAAGATGACGCTGGGAAAGGAAGTTGATCGCCATGAGGCCGGGCGTACCGTCCGCTACGCCCGCACAGCAGAACACGGCATCGAAGGTGCCCGTCGCCTGGTCCACCGCCGCCTCCACACTCGCGCGTTCCCGCAGATCCACCTGGATTACCTGCTCGACAGGGAACTTCACGTCGGCCACGTCCATTACCACCACTTCGCCGCCCAGTTCGCTCACGAGCTTCGCGGTGGCCGCCCCCATCCCCGTGGCTCCGCCCACCACGAGTGCTCGTCGACCGTCGTATCGAAATGCTTCGATGCTCATTTCCGTCTCCTTG
>NZHD01000092.1 GCA_002691205.1 Deltaproteobacteria bacterium | reverse complement strand
GTCGAGGTCGATGACGCAGTTCCGCGACCAAGTGTTCAGCGGCACCCGAGCCAATTAGGCTTGACCCCAGCCCCCACATATTCTCAACCGGCTCCAGACCAAAACCATCTTCGGGGTCCTTGCTTTCGGCTAACACCACATAATCCCCTCCTTCCCCCGACAAGAAAAGCGTCCTCTCAGGCGAGAAGGCTTCAGAAAAAGAGAGTTGCCAAGCGCTCCGAGAGCAAAACGGGTCGATCTCGGGGTCTGCCTCTACCGCCGCATCCCAATCTGCGCAAAATCCGTTCACATCTCTACCCTCGGAGGGATCCACTCGCTTGCCTCCTCCATTTGGGTTCTCTCACCTACAAGTGATCTTGAAAGAGCGCCTGGATCCGAGACAGCCACATGCATTGGGCGCTACCGTATAGACAGAACATACAACTTGATCACAGAAAGTGAATCCACCCATGAACGGCCGCGCACGCTTCTCAATCCTCTACTACCTCGTCGTCTTCCTGGCGATCTTCAGCCTAAATTCGATGCTCTTCGACGGAACGGGCGTTAAAAAGATCCCGTATAGCCAGTTTCTCGATCTCGTCCGCCAGGATCTCGTGGAAGAGGTCGTTCTCACGGAAGACACCCTCTATGGATTGAAGAAATCACCCCATACAGAGACCAAAAAAGGGGAACCCGATGTCGACCCGCCAGGCGAGCATACCCCCTGGCGGCTTAATTGGACGGCTCTAAAAAATGCAGTGAGTGGATACGAGAAGAGCGTCAAGGACTACGGTCAAGAAAAGGCCGCCAAAGAAGCCCTTCACTTCACGGTCACCCCTCTGGATGATCCTGACCTGATCAGCCTGCTCCAAAAGCACAAGGTTGAGTTTATGGGGAAAATTGAATCGAAATTTTTTCATAATCTTTTCTTCAACTGGATTCTGCCGTTTGGAGCCATCTTCCTGATTTGGACTTTTCTCATGCGCCGTATGGGGAAAGGACCTGCCTCTCTGAATATGGGCAATCGACAACCTAAAATCGTTGAAGCCGATCCCGAAAACCCCATGCGATTTACCGATGTCGCGGGAGTCGATGAAGCCGTAGAGGAAATTCAAGAAGTTGTGGCCTTCCTCAAAGAGCCTGCTGACTTCACTCGACTCGGCGCAAAACTGCCCAAAGGCATCTTGCTCGCGGGACCGCCCGGTACAGGCAAGACCCTCCTCGCTAAAGCCGTAGCCGGCGAGGCGGGAGTCCCTTTCTTCAGTATGAGCGGATCCGACTTTGTTGAAATGTTTGTCGGCGTGGGAGCCTCGCGCGTTCGCGACCTCTTCTCTGCCGCAAAAGCCAAAGCGCCTTGTATTATTTTTATCGATGAACTCGATGCCATTGGAAAAAGTCGATCTAGCCAAGGCGCTACCATGGGCGGGTACGATGAAAGAGAAAACACACTCAACCAACTTCTTGTCGAAATGGACGGATTCGATGCCCGAGCCGGCGTTGTTCTTATGGCCGCGACAAACCGACCCGAAGTTCTCGACAAAGCACTGCTTCGACCGGGACGCTTCGATCGTCAGATCGGCGTGGGTCGCCCCTACAAAGAAGGCCGGCTCGCCATCTTTAAGATTCACGCCCGGGAACTCAAGATGGCCGACAATGTGGACTTAGAGAATCTGGCCGCGCAAACCCCAGGATTTGTCGGAGCCGATATCGCCAATCTCTGCAACGAAGCGGCTCTGCTCGCCTCTCGTCGAGGACACGAGAGTGTACAGGATGACGACTTTCAAGATGCCGTCGAACGAATCCTCGGTGGTCTCGAGAAAAAAGGCAAAGTTCTCGGCCAAATCGATCGCCGCACCGTCGCCTACCACGAGTCGGGACATGCGATCGTAGGTTGGCTCACTCCGGGTCAAGATCCCGTTCAAAAGATCTCCATCGTTCCCCGTGGAGAGGGAGCCCTTGGCTATACCCTACAGGCGCCCCAAGAAGATCGAGTTCTCATGTCAAAGGATGAACTTGAAGGAAAGATTCGAGTCCTCTTGGGTGGCCGTGCCGCCGAGTCTTTGGTTTTTAAACAAATCTCAACCGGGGCCAGCGATGATGTCGAGAAGGCCAGTGCCCTTGGTCGTCAGATCCTCACCGTCTACGGCATGAGTGAAAAACTTCCCAACTTATCACTGGTCGCGGGCCATGCTGCTGCATTCCTTGGTGAAGGCCCTCAACTCGCCCCTCATTCAGAAAAAACAGCCCAGACCCTCGATGACGAATTACTCATTCTTCTTGAGCAGGCGTATGCCTCGAATCTCAAACTTTTGGAATCAAACCGGGGCCTGCTCGACAAGCTGGCCCAACGGCTTCTCCAAAATGAAAAAGTCGACCAGTCCGACCTCATCGAGATTCTCGGACCTCGAGAAGGAATCAGCCTTCAGACATTAGAAGAATAAAAGGGATCATCGAGAGAAGACGACTCGCCTCTTAACTCCTCTCTTCTACTAATTTGGGCAGCAACTCAATCGCCTCTTTGTTCGAAACCCACACGTTGAGGCCCGTTACGCCTGAATCTGCCCAGGCTCCGAAGCGTTCACGAATGCGCTGTGGCGGTCCCATGAGAGCCCCTTCATCGACATATTCGTCGGGGACTGCCGCTGCGGCTTCTGCCTTTCGGCCACTCAAATAAAGCTCCTGAATGCGCTCAGCCACGTCGCCATATCCACGCCGCACCATCATATCTTTGTGAAAGTTTTTGTGTTTATGCCCCATGCCCCCTACGTAAAGCGCCATCTCTGCCTTGGGCATTTGCAGGGCCGCCCTGAGGTCGTCTGTCACGACAACGTTGATCATGGGACGAATTTCAAAATCCTTCCACGACTTTCCACCTCCTGCTCGAGCGAAGCCTTCCTCGATGTGGGAACGATAGGAATCCAATGTCCCTGGCACAAAATTCAACGGGATCCAGCCATCGGCAATCTCTGCGGTGAGGCGAACGTTGGTTTCCGTTCCCGTCCCGAGCCAAATGGGGATGTCCGGGTTCATATGAAGAATGGACCCCAGAGGCTTACCAATCCCCAATGCGCCTTCACCGGTATAGGGAAGAGAGATCTCCCGCCCCTCGTGNGAAACCGGGCCCTCTCGGCGAAAAATTTTCCGCATGATGGTCACGTAATCTCGAATCCGCCAGTAAGGCTTGCCCCAAGGTTGGCCATACCAGCCTTCTACGATTTGGGGCCCCGATACGCCGATCCCACAAATGGCTCTTCCCGGCGCCAGCGCGTCCAAGGTCCCCAACTGCATGGCCGCCATGGCGGGGGTTCGGCCGGCTAGTTGAATGATGGCCGTCCCAAGACGAATGCGCTCTGTATGCGCAGCGAGCCAAGCCAACGGCGTAATCGCATCCGAACCGTACGCTTCCGCTGTAAACACGGCGTCGTACCCCAACCTCTCGGCCAGTTGAACGGTTTCCAATGGGAGTTTAAGTTCGGCCCCCGAATACCCCAACATCAGACCTAGCTTTATACCCATCCCCAAGTGCCTCCGACCTCATTGCGCGTTCACTCGATCTGAGCAGTGTATCGAGGGAAGTTCGACCTACCACCCCCCAGAGCCCGGTGCACCTTTGAAAGGACCCACCACTTCAGGGGTAATCCATCCTCCGTAGAAGCCGCCCGGCTGAGGAGTCACACGCAGACCGTCGACCTCACATTCCAACTGGCTCGGGTACGCAGAGAAATGTCCGGCCAAAGCCTGATACTCCGGAAGTGGTTCGGGATAGCGCCACAGGACACCCGAGAGCCGCTTGTCCGCACCCAAAACGTCAAAGTACTCCGCTGCGCCTTTCCATTCACAAAAGGATGTCACAGCCGAAGGGCTTTTTTTAATCACGTCGAAATTCATATCTTCCTCCGGAATATAAAAAGTCGGCGGACTCGCCGTCTCAAGGAGGCGAACCGCGCGACGGGACGAAGCCACAATGATGTCGCCCAACCGAATCTCGACATGACGAGAATCCCCTCTTACCTCCGGCGGTCGAGGATAATCCCAAACCGACTCCTCACCGACTCGGGTCGCTTCGGCGAACGAGGGGCGAGATGCCCCGGTGTAATCCCATTGAGCTCTCGCGCGCTCGATAAACCTCGGTAGTTTCGACATGGAATCCATCTCCTCCAAAATTCTGTGCAGGGCTCTCGATTCTGATCATAATCGGAGCGATCCATCCCACCAGAGAAAATCGCCTCACAACGAGCGGTTGCGAAGGAAAAAAACGTGAGGTCCGGCCTGAATCCCACAGCCCCCTTCTCTCAGAGGCCAAGCCAACTCACACGCCGAAAACCGAGATCGTCGCAGCACGTGTAAGCCATCTCCAGCGATGACGGACGCAGAAGTGAACAGAGTGCAGAGAGAACTCGACTACCGCCCCTTGAACTCAGCCGGTCGCTTCTCAGCGAAAGCGCGTGGGCCTTCCTTCGCGTCCTCGGAGGACAGCACCTTCTGTCCCAGCGCCTTCTCAAGCACAAATCCGCTTTCAAGATTAAGGCTACGCACCGCAATCTCTTTCGCGGTATTCATGGCCAAAGGACCATTCTTGCAAAGCCTCTGCGCCCAATCCATCGCCGTCGACATCAGTTGATCTGCGGGAACGACCTCATTAATGAGACCTACCTCATAGGCTCTTTGCGCATCAATATTTTTCCCGGTCAATAAAAGCTGCATGGCGATGGCCCAAGGGATCTGCCGAGGGAGGCGAATATGAGTGCCCCCCAGTGGCACAAGGCCCCAGCGCACCTCACCCAGCCCAAAGGTTGCATGCTCTGACGCAATTCGGAGATCCGTGCCAAGGAGCATCTCAAGTCCGCCCGCGATACAAAAACCATTCACAGCGCAGATGATAGGCTTATAGACATCGGAAAATTGACGCTTCGTCCAATCGTCGAAGCCCATCTGGTCTCCACCCGTGAGCATTGGAGCCGCTTCTTTTAAATCAAGCCCCGAAGAAAANGCTTTCTCACCTGAAGCCGTAAAAACTGCAACCCACAGGTCGGGATCGTCATCGAACTTTTTAAAGGCTTCTTCGATTCCCAAAAGCATGTCCGCGGTCAGCGAATTCATCGCCTCTGGCCGATCGATCGTGATGACAGCCACGTTGCCCTGTCTTTCGAATTTAATTTCTTTAGGGATATCCAAAATTTCTCCTCACAGATCATTCACAAAGCTGAATGCGGCCACAGCAACCGCTGAATTCAATCGGCCAAGAGCCTAAAATAGGGCAACGTAATTTCATCGGTCACCGCCTCAAAAAAAACCTGCACCCGCATCCCGATGGCTAGATCCTTCGGCTTAACATCTTTAACTTCACTGAGCAAACGTACCCCTTCTTCAAGTTCAACCACCGTCGGTGCATACGGGACAGAGTCGGCAAAGGCCGGATGAAGTGCGCGCTCGACGATCGTGTAGCTGAACACCTCGCCCTTCCCACTCGAACGCTGCCATTCCCAGTCCCAGGAGCCGCACTCGGCACAGAGTTCCCGGGGAACGTGACGCCAGGCTCCGCAACTCGCGCAACGCTGGAAGCGCAGCTCCCCTTTTTTACAGAAGCCATAAAAATCAGCCGAGTGCCCTTCGAGTTCAGGAAGCGGCTTCGCGTANTCACTCATGCAATCGTCCTTCCGAGTTCTTCCTAGCGGCCCAGGAGAGCCACACTCCCATCACCGAAGTCGCCCCAACCCGTAACCAGGCCGACATCCGCGCCCTCGACCTGCCGCTCGCCGGCATCGCCGCGAAGTTGACGCACCGCCTCCACGATATGACTCATACCCAGGACATGGGCTTCCGAAAGAAGGCCACCATGGGTATTCACGGGCAAGGCACCGCCGAGTTCAATCCGGCCGCCACTCACGAAGTCACCCCCCTCACCGCGCTTGCAGAACCCCACCTCTTCGATCTGCTGCAGCACCTCGAAGGTGAAGCAGTCGTAGATCATGGCGAAATCCACGTCGGCTGTNCCCACACCCGCCCGACCAAANGCCTCGGGTGCCGCGATGGTGAGCCCCGTTCGGAAGATGTCCTTGCGATTCGTGATCTCATCGGCCGGATAGGGCTGNCCNCAGGCTCCNCCGAGAATNTTCACNGGACGGGTGGGAAGATCCCTCGCNCGCTCGGCGCTGGTNATCACCACCGCCGCGGCNCCNTCCGTCTCCAGACAACAATCAAAGAAACGATANGGGTCCGAAAGAAAGGGCGAAGCCAGGTAGTCCTCCATGGTCATGGGACGTCCATGCATGACCGCCTTGGGGTTGAGCTGGGCGTGCTTGCGCATCGCCAGGGCAATCGCACCCAGATGCTCATCACGGGTGCCGAACTCGTGCATATGCCGCCTGGCCATGATGGAATACCACTGAGGCGGTGCCCCGAACCCATAGGGGATGTAGTAATCCCGGGCGATGGCTCCCCCCGGAATGGAGGAAACATCCTGGGAAACCGTCTGCCTTACACGCGCACCGGAATAGCCGTTCCAACCCGCGGGCAGAAGTACGTAATCCGCCATCCCGGCTTCAATGGCCGCCGCCGCCACCTGCAAGGACGCCACGGGCGCGGCCCCTCCCATGTGGACGATGGAAGCAAAGCGAAGATTCGAGCACCCCAGATTGGCGGCAAACTCTTCCGCTCTTCCCAGATTGGGAAAGGGCATGATGCCATCGATCTGGGAAGGAGAGAGACCCGCCTCTTCGATGGCCGCGACGGCCGCCTTCAGCTGGAGTCCGAGTTGGCTCAACCCGGACCCCGGCTTTCGGCAATAGTCCGTCTCTCCGATCCCGACGATGCAGGCGGATCCGCTGGACACGACGCCCCTCCTCAGATCCGACGTTTGGTGTCGATTTTCGCCAAACGGGCCAGATTTTCGCCCAGGATCCCGCGCTTGATTTCTTCGGTGATGGGCTCGTACCCGTATTTTTCCTGCAGTTCTTCGGGCATTTCCAGGTTTCGAACCCAGTCCACCACTCGCTTCGTGTCATCGAAGGGCAGGTCCAGGCCCATGACGATCTGGCTCGGGTCCGCCCACTGCAGAGCCGTCCCAATGGCGTGATAACCCCGCCAGGGCGATCGCTCATACCAGCCGATGATCCCCGACATGCTGATCGTCAGGTTCTGATGCTTCCCAGCCAGACCAATGAGCTCTTCCGTGTGCGGCCACGCCATGTGATAGGCGATGATCTTCAGATCTGGAAAATCGAGTAGCACTTGGTCCAATGTGTCGGGATGCGTATGCTTGCTTGGCTGAGGGACAACGTACGACATACCTGTGTGGATTGTTAAAGCCACATCAAGCTCGCAGGCCTTTTCATAGAAAGGCCAGAGTCGTTTGTCGTCGAGCGCGCCCAAATCTTCAGGGGCGTACACCTTGCAGAGTTTCGCATTGCACTCCTTGACCATGTACTCCAATTCCCAAAGCGCGTTATCGATCCCTCGCCGAATAATCGGCCCCACCATGCACTCTAGGTACATTCGCTCTGGGTACGGCTCAATCTGCTGCATCATGAAGCCATTGGTCGAGAGGGCCACAGTCTGCCCACTCACATCCATCATCCCCTCACGTAGGCAGAAGCAGACATCCACTTCGGCGATGTCCATGTACTTGATCAGCTCTTCGGCCACCGGGGCGGGCCACTCAGAGTCCTCGGCCGTCAGGTCACGGCCGGCCCAGGCTTTCATGACGCCGTTCACGCTATCCCACCATCGTTGGACATTCGGGAAATAATTAATCTCAGCCAGTGTCGCCGGGTTCATGAAGTGGCATTCAGATAGGGCTACGAAGTAATCATCTTTGGGCATGCTCTTATTCTCCTCTAAATGTGAATAGGATTTAAATAAACCGATCTCACGAAAATAAACTCTATGACTGCGCCTCTTGAATCAATTTCCAAAGACGACGAGGGGATGCGGGCACCTCTGTCGTCTGAACACCCAAAGGCAAGAGCGCATCGTTGATCGCACACATAATGGCCGCGGGCGTTGTGTGTATGGCTCCCTCACCACATCCCTTCGCCCCTAAAGGCGTAAAGGGTGAGGGGGTCACGACCGCCACTTTCTCAATCTCTGGGACTTCAAAAACAGTCGGCAAAAGATAATCCATAAAGCTCGTAGTCAGAGGCTGAGCATCTTCGTCGTACGCATATTCTTCAAGCAGCGCAGCACCAATCCCTTGAGCGACACTGCCATCGGTCTGCCCCTCCACCGTCGCCGGGTTGAGACGTGTTCCGCAATCGTCCGCTAGGCAGTAGCGCTGGATTTCAACCATGCCCGTCGCGCGATCAACCTCAACTTGTACAACATGAACAGCATGTGCAGCCGTCAAGTAACTCTTCGCACGCCCCTCTTCGTCGGGTTCGGTCCGTCCTGCAGCCGTCCAGACATGTGTCGCCACAGGAGCCGGGTCCACGTCGGGGGGCAGTAGATCACTCCGGGCCAGCATTGTTCCAGCCACCTCAGGCACAGTCATCTCCGCGCCCGGAACCCCTTCGACGCCGAACTTGCCATCCAAAAGACGCACTTGTTCCGGCTCACACTGCATCAGGGAGGCCACAACGCGAATCATTTTTTCTTTAATTTTCTCGCACGCGCCAAGCACGGCTCCAGTGATGGAGACTCCCAGACGACTGCCTCCAGGGCCAAACGAGGGAGGCGCAGATTGAGTGTCGAGTTGAACCACCTGGACCGCTTCCGGCACGACCCCAAAAAAATCAGAAACCAGCTGACTTACCAATGTGTATTGACCCTGACCTTCCAGTGCAAAGCCAACCCGCACGGTCACGCCGCCCATGACGTCGATTCCCACCGTGGCACCTTCAGGCACTCCCGTCCCTTGCATCCCAACAATCGCATAGGCGTTCCAGTCAAAGACACCGGGTTCGATGGCGCTGGCTACGCCCACGCCCACCAAACGGCCCTCCTCACGAGCCTTCACTTGGTTGGCTCGCATTTCTGTGTAATCGGAAAGCTCAAGCACTCGGTCAAGAACTTCTCCGTAGTTCCCGCTGTCATACTCGTTTCCGCTCGGAATCGTATAGGGAAATTGATCTGATCGAATGAAATTTTTACGCCGAAACTCAGAAGGGTCTTCCCCTCGAAGGCGAGCCGCCCGGTCCATCAACTGTTCCAAAACGAAGAAATGAGGCGGAGGGCCCATCCCTCGATAGGGCCCCGACGGAAGCTTATTCGTGGCCACTAACTTAAGGTCGTAGCGAGCGGCCTGAATCGTGTAGGGGCCCGTAAAGGCCGCCAACGGCTTAGCTGCACAGATCGCTCCATACATGTCGCCCGTGGCTCCTATATCATCAACCAACTGGACATCGAGTCCCTGAACGATCCCGTCAGCGTCCACCGCGATTGCCGCTTCGTAATGACGGTCCCAAGCCTGACTGCCGCCCGATGTCAGGTACTCGATTCGGTCTTCGATCCATTTAACCGGGCGCCCGTCCGCCTTACGAGAGAGCATGCAGGTGATGTCGCTCCCTCTGCTCCCCCCCTTTCCACCGAAACTACCGCCATGGGGATGGGAAATGACATTCACTTTGTTCGGCGGCAGTCCAAACGTAGAGGCTCGACCGAGAGCGAACATCGAAGGAGACTGAATGCTCCCTCGAAGTGTGATGGACAGATCAAGAGGACTCCATTCAGCAATACACCCGAAGGTCTCTGTTGGATTAGCCCCCATCCGGTGCCAACGAAACTTTTCTCGAACCACATGCTCCGCATCCGAAAAGACCTGATCGACTTCTCCCCAATTAAAAACTCGATCCATCATGACGTTGCTGCCCTGATCTTCCATCACCAGGGGAGAATCTGAATTCATCGCCTCAAATGGATCCGCTACCGCTTCCAGTGGCTCGTAATCAACAAAGATTAACTCGATGGCATCCTCCGCCACATAGCGACTTGTCGCAGCGACCGCGGCCACCGGTTCACCGACGAAACGCGTTACATCCGTCGCCATACAGTGCGACCCCCATCCCTCAGGCGCCGACTGGGCTGGGTAACTCCACCGGAGCACATCCTCGCCCGTGAGAACGGCCACGACACCCGGGAGAGCCTCGGCTTCCTTCGTATCAATGCTACTGATCCTCGCATGAGCAAAAGGACTCTTGAGAATCGCACAGTGAAGCATCTGAGGAAGAACCACATCATCTATAAATGGAGTCCGACCGGTGAGAAGAGATGCATCTTCGACGCGACGAATACCTCTCCCCACGAAGCGCGGTTGACTCGCCGGCAGTTCATTCAACGTGTTGGGGATCCGAACAGCCATTTTTATGCTGCCTCCATTTGACTATGCACCCGCCGACCCCATTTTGGCGGCAGCATTCTTAACGGCGCGGAGAATCGTGTTATACCCCGTGCAACGGCACACCTGACCGCCCAATACATCTTTGATCTCATCTTCACTCGGGTTGGTATTGTTCTCCAGCAAGTCACAGATGGCCATCATGAAACCCGCTGTACAAAACCCACATTGAAGACCATGCTCTTCCATGAAGGCTTCCTGGATGGGGTGGAGCTTATCTCCATCCGAAAGGCTCTCAACGGTACGGATCTCATGCCCTTCCGCCTGAACGGCCAACATCAGACAACTCCGAGTCGTCTGCCCATCGACCAAGATATTGCAAATCCCGCAGACCCCATGCTCGCAACCGACATGCGTGCCCGTCAGGCCCAACTCGTGCCGAAGAAAATCGGCGAGCGTCATTCGGGCATCCACCATGGTCTCGACCACGCGTCCATTCACATGACATTTTACGGGTACGAGAGCACTCAAGCGTCTTTCCCCATCATATTATTTCGCTCCGATTCTTTCAAAAAACTGAACCTTAAAAATCTTTCACACCTTAACTGGCTCTCGACATCGCTTCACTCATGGCTCTCTTTGAAAGAACTCGAGCTAAGTCTCGACGGTATTCGGCCGAGGCATGCACATCACTTAAAGGATCTTCCACGGCGTCAAATACGGCGTCTCCCATGACCGTCAAGGAAGCCTCGCTAGGAGGCGCACCCTCCAGACACGCCTCTCCGGCTGGAACGCGAATGGCTCGATCCGCAGCCCCAAAGAGTACGATTCTCGGGTCGCAGCACAATCCGGATTCCACCCGAACCGTTGCGAGGGCGCCCACGATGGCGAAGTCGCCATGGCGACGAGCCAGTTCCTGAAAGCCCCAGCCCGTGCCCGGTGGGAGTCGAGGGATACGGATCTCGGTCAATATTTCACCCGGCTCAATCGACGTCGTCAGATACGTCACAAAAAAGTCTTCAGCTTGAATGACGCGCTCTCCCGCCGAACTCATGACCACGAACTCCATATCAAAAGCTAAAGCCGCGGCTGGATATTCGGAGGCAGGATCAGCCTGAACCATGGAGCCGCCTACGGTGCCTCGATTTCGAATGGGCGCATGACCGATGGCCACCGTGGATTCCCAAAGGAGCGGATACTGGGAACGAACTAAATCTGAATCCTCCAAGACGCGCTTGGTCGTCATGGCCCCAACCCGCAACCCGGAGGACTCTTCTCGAATTCCATCGAGGCCCTCCACATGGTTCAGATCGAGCACGAGACTTGGCCTGGCCAGGCGCATGTTCAAGAGCGGCATAAGGCTCTGACCGCCCGCCATTAGCTTGACTTCATCCAGATCGTTCTGGCCCAGAATATCAAGGGCCTCTGCGATCGTTTTCGGGGCCGCATACTCGAAAGGCGCCGGCTTCATTCTATGATCTGTTCCTCATTCCGCGGCTTTCCGCTTTTCTGGGCTGGGCTCAAATGTATCTCGATTCACAGAAAGTGAACTCCTTACATTACCTACTTAACGGACCTAGAGACCAACTCCGTGGTGAGCTATCACGTAAGCATAGACATTCTGACCCGACCTGGGAATATTTCAGCAAAGGCTTATCTAAACCCAGAGGAATTCAGACCCAGAGGATTCGCAAATTCTCAGGGATAACCCTAGAAAAATGATCGAACAGGCCGAGATCACAGCAGTACGACTGCAGCGAACCTCTCCCGAGCAACCCGCTCTGGATGGAACCGTTGCAGAACCGCACGCCTTCCGGGTGTTTTCTCCGAAGGCAGGGAGACCCTAATGGTTTGGACGGATTGGCAAGAAGTCGAAGGCGACGGCATGGATTTCGATGAAATCCTCTACGACAAGAAGCACCATGAAGACCTTGGGGGCGGAATCGCCCGCATTACGATGAATAAGCCCGAAAAATACAACGCCATGGCCATCTCCATGGTGGAAGAAATGTTCCGCGCCTTCTACGACGCCAACCACGATCCCTCCATCGGCGTGGTCATCGTCGCAGGCGCCGGAAAGCATTTCGGT
>NZHD01000091.1 GCA_002691205.1 Deltaproteobacteria bacterium | reverse complement strand
GCGTTCACCTGGCGAAGCCGTTCTTCTTGCTCAGTCGGCTTCTCAAGCCCGACCCCAGCAGGCTGATTACAAGTCAACCCTGGCCGCCGCTTATGCGGCGGCCGGACAGGTTGAGTTGGCCATCCAAGCTCAGTCCGAAGCGCTCAACCTACTCGGTACGGAAGCTAACCCGGCCATGATCCAAATTTTTAACCAGCANCTCCGGAGTTTTCGTGCCGGTCAACCCGTCTTTTGGAGCCCCTAAAAAACACTGATTTGCGTGGTAGTCTCTTTTTATACCCTGCCGCCGAAACCCTCCATCCAACAAGAAACCGAGAGAGGACGTAAAACACGATGAAAGCCATTGATCCCGATGAACTGAAACGTTTTTCCTTCTCGGTTTGGAACTTCAAGCAAGGCGAAGTCGTCTCCATGATGATTCATCTCGGTGATCGCCTGGGCCTCTATCAAGCCATGAACGGAGCCGGGCCCTTAAGCGCACGAGATTTAGCCCATCGCACAGGGCTGCAAGAGCGTTGGTTGCTCGAGTGGCTACGAGGTCAGGCCGCTGCACAGCTCATTCACTCTGCGGACGGAGAAACCTTTGAGCTTTCTCCTGAAGGAGCCCTCGTTCTGGCTGATGAAAACAACCTCGCTTTCGCAGCTGGAGCTTTCACTTCGACGACACCGCCCGAAACCATGGACAAGTTGGCCCATGCGTTTAAAACGGGGAAAGGCTTAAGCTACGAAGAGCTCGGGCCCAATGCCGCACACCGCACCGAACGGATGCTCGGCCCCTGGACCCGCAGTGCATTGGTCCCACAGCTTATTCCTCAGCTTGATGGTGTCAGTCAGAAACTCGAGGCCGGTGCCTTAGTCGCCGACGTCGGTTGCGGGGGTGGAATCGCCGTAGCTACGATGGCCGCTGCCTTTCCCCATTCTCAATTTCACGCCTATGACCCGAGTGCCCATGCCATCGAGAGGTGCGCCCAAAAGGTCACGGATGAGAAACTAAACAACCTCGAGACCTTCGTGAAGGGAGGTGAAGAGCTTCCTTCTGAGNCGACCTACGACTTTATCATCACCTTCGATTGTATCCATGACATGCCTCACCCCTCAAAAGTGATCGCTGCGATTCATCGAGCGCTTAAGCCCGATGGAACATGGCTCATTAAAGACATTCGCAGCTCGGGTGACTTTCGAAAGAACATGAAGAATCCCATGCTCGCAATGTTCTATGGTTTTTCCGTATCCGCCTGTATGTCGTCCGCCCTCTCTGAATCAGGAGGTGAGGGCCTGGGCACCCTTGGATTTAGCCCCGATGTGGCGGAGAAGATGACTCGAGCAGCCGGGTTCACTCATTTTCGGCTTCATGACATTGATGACCCCAGCAACCTCTATTACGAAGTCAAGCCATAAGGTTCCTTTGATTCGGGCAACCAAACGTTTCTGCTCCCTAAACCAAGGCCTCCATGGGCCGTTTGCCCGGAAAGAGCTTTAATAAACGGGCCCGAGAATCCAGGCGCCCCATTGCCTGGAGCGACTTTAACAAGGTGAGGCGAAAAAGATCATCCTGGGCGTCGCTTCCTCCCACACGGGGAATTTCATGGGCGAACGGCTGCAGGGCTCTCACGACCCCGGCCCGATCCCGCCGACCCCAAGCCGCGGAAGCTTCAATGACTGGAATGCCCACCTCTTGCCACATCAAGCGACGGTCCGAAGGTTGTTCGTGAGCAGCACGAGCCACAGCGGCGTCGAGAGCACTGAGTTCCTGGTCGTGACCCCATCGGGCAAAGACGTAGGCGTGATGAGCGGCGACAAAAGGGCTTAAGATTTCTTCACAAAACGGCACGCAAGCCTGGGCCACGTCCGACCAAATCTCTTCAGGCACTGACAGATCGGCCATTTCCATTCGCCACAGCAAAGAGATGGCATCCACCTGCTCGCCCAACGATTGAGGTGCATGCCCCCAAACCGTCGACCGGAAAAGCGCCATCACCCCTGATTCATCGCCCGCTTGAAGTCTAAACAGGGCAAGGTGCCAGGCATTGTGCCCATGAATCGATGCTCCGGGCTTATTCCATGTGGGAAGAAATTTCTCTTGCTCCCGGCGGCCACGCTCAAGCTCGTTTTGAACAATGGATATGTGACCCAGAGCATGGTGGGCCCACGCACAGGAAAAGCGAAGATCAATGGCTCTCTCCGCTTGCAACCGGGCCGCCTCATACTCGCCCGACAGTTCCAGTGAAAAAGCGTACATGGCCAACACGTCTGGATGCTCAGACGTATGCCCCACGATTCTCTCCAAGTGAGCTCTAAAGCGAAGCGCCTGATAGTGCTGACCCGTGAGGTAATAAAGAAACTCACACACCTTCACAGCCACAAAATCTTGCGGCCACTCTTCGGTCAACGCTTCAAGCGCATCCATGGCCGACTCATAATCCACCTCATGCCATAGATGAACCGCCTCTAAAAGTCGGCGCTCGCGGTGGCTCTCTGGCGTCAAGGCCGACCGGGCCCGAACCATCCACGACTGAGCGGTCCGNTTTCCTTCAGCGGTGCCGGCATAGAGATGAAAAATGGCCGCATAGGTCTGCAACAAGGCGCAACCGGGAGCCGATTCGGCGGCCTCAAGAATGCCTTCAAGCCCCCCCTCCATGGCCAAAAGGCCCTCGCGAAAAGAGTCCACGGCCTCGACATCGCTCTGGCCCGCCCCCTCCACCGAAAGGCCCAAACTATCTTTCATTTCGTCTCTACCCTCTTCACCGTGAGCCCTCGCACCCACCCGCTTCACACAAGGCCCGGTCCCTCTGGGAAAGCCCCAAGATCACGCCATCGGGCAGGCCCCCAAACCTGAAAGATCTCCCCCAAATGGGCAGCCTATCCCGAACAAGACTACGCTGAAGATTCAGCCGGAGGTCGTCATGAAACTATCGCTCAAAAACCAAACAAGTTCCCTCTCGATTATTCTATGTCTATCTTTTTTGTGGATGATGTTTTGCCCTCTTGCTTTAGCCGACGACACCCAACGTGCGATTACAACCATCGTCGGGGCCCGGTCTAACTCCGACGGCAGTTCAAAAATTGACTCTCAGACCATCGAAGAATGCATCCAAAGCCTGCCTTCGGCGAGCGAACTCGAACCCGTGGTCAATGCGCAATCCAAGTTTCTCAAAATGATCAACGGAGATATCAACGATAACCGTTCAGTACGCACATACAGCGCCGAAATCAATCTCACGTATGTGATCTATCGCAAGAGACTCATCGTCGTGACAACCAGTTCCATCGAAAAAAGCGAACCCGTCTTTAAAGAAGTAGACGGTCGATTTAATGAGACTCAGAGCTTCACGTCCAATTCGCAAAACGGGGACGCTTATGCGGGGCGNGAGTATGTGCACGATTACTATTTCTCAACACCCGAGGCGGCCATTGCGGACGTNACNCAGCGAGCCAAGGCTTGGCTCTCACAAAAACGCTCCGTCATGTGCAACCCGAGTTAAGTCGTAAAAGTCGTTNTTTCGGGCCTCCTGCCTGACNTCAAACCGGGGCAAAAGCGGTTTTCGCCCCGCCCCACCCACTGGCCAACCGACAGTCGGTTCGGCACACTTCGGATCTCTTAAACCAGAGACCCTCTTCGCCTCATNGAAGGAAAACTCATGAAANTTTTGAATGCTCTCGCCTTNATTCTCGCCTCGGCCCTCTTCGCGAGCGCAGCGGCCGCCCAAGATGAATTCAGCCGCCCCGGCCCCTACGTGCAATTGGCCGGAACCTACGCGATTTGTGATTACACGCCCTCAAATGGAAGTCTTCCCGACTGCAGCGACTACTTCGACAGCTCCCTTGGCTTCAATGTACGGGCAGGCTTTCGCTTCAACCGCTTCTTTTCGGTTGAAGGTCAGGTGGAATGGCTCTCGGGCTTCGACGCCAAAAACCCATCGCAGTTCGACCGCACAGACTCACAAGGCACTCCATATAGCTTCACTCAAGTCCAGTCAGAATCTGTCGCCTATACGATCAATGCCCGCTTTTACCCCATCGAGGGACGCATCCAGCCTTATGCCCTCGCCGGCCTAGGGGGCGAGAACTTTTGGATCAATACGAACTACGGCCAAACCGACACCATGACNTCATTTGTCGGGCGATTCGGTGGTGGTCTCGACATCTACTTGACCCCAAACCTCGCTCTCAGCGGGGAGTTCACCTACGTGGTGGCCACAGAAGGAAAAACAACCTACTACGGCTGGTACAACGCCTGGGTAAACAACAGCAACATTGACCCGAGCTACATGGCCGTCAGCTGGGGACTCACCTACCGCTTCTAGACTTTTCTTCAGCTCTCCCGATGCACTCTCCTCACGACGGAGGGTGCATCGGAGAGAGAGGGAGAGCGAAAGCCCGCTCCCCAATCAAGGCGAGTCACGACTTCGGCACCGGCCTTGATCAGCAATTAGAAAGACACCGCCTTGGTCCAAAAAACGCTTGAAACCGACTATGTGATCATGGGTTCCGGCGCTATGGGCATGGCGTTTGCTGACGAAATACTAAGCCAGAGCAAGGCCGACCGGATCATACTGGTCGACAAGCACGCTCAACCAGGTGGGCACTGGAACGACGCCTACCCCTTTGTCTCGCTCCATCAACCCGCGGCGTACTACGGGGTCAATTCAGAGAAACTAGGCTCTGGGGGCTCTGAGCTTGCGTCTGGCCAAGAAGTCATGGCCTATTACGATCGCGTTCTTAGAAAGATGCTTGAGACCGGGCGCGTTCAATACTTTCCCATGTGTGAGGCTTCAGAGGACGGGAACTTCAAGTCCCTGGTGCAGAAGGACTTGCACTATGAAGTCCACGTCACGAAGAAGGTCGTCGACGCCACCTACATGAACGTTCAAGTGCCTTCGACACGAGATCCCCAATACTCGATCGGTCCAGGGGTTTCTCTAATCCCCCCGAACCAACTCCCGGAACTCAGAGAACCCTCCACCGAGTACGTCGTGATCGGTGCAGGCAAGACAGGAATCGATGCGGTTCTTTTTTTGCTTTCGAATCAAGTCGATCCGGAGAGCATTACATGGGTTGTTCCAAATGACGCGTGGATGCTCGACCGCGACCGAATCCAACCCGGCTCTTTTGCAAAATTTAGCCCCCTCGGACAACCGGAACTCATCATCAACGCCCAGAACCTCAATCAATTGTTTTCAAACATTGAAGCCAGCGATGGACTCTTTCGACTCGACAAGGATGTGTGGCCCACAAAGTACCGCTGCGCCACGGTCGACCGAAACGAACTCGAGCAACTGCGTCGAGTCAAAAACGTCATTCGCATGGGCCGAGTCATCAGCCTCGAAACCCATGAAATGATTCTCTCTGAAGGGCGTGTACCGACCCAGGCCGAAAAACTGTATATCGACTGTACGGCTGACGGGCTTGCAAAAAGAGAGGTCCGGCCGGTCTTCTCAGGAAATCGCATCACGCTTCAGTCACTGATCATGTGCCAGCAAGTCTGTAGCGCCTCGATCATCGGATACATTGAAGCCAACTATCAAGACGAGAAGCGCATGAACGAGATGGCCCAGGTCGTCCCCCACCCCGAGTTTTCACGCGATTACCTGAGAGCGACGGCCACCACGATGGCCAATATAGAGACCTGGGGTCGCGAGTTTGGACTCTGGCTCAGACGAAACCGACTTTTCATGCCCCACCATGAGAGCCTGTTCGCGCTCATCAAAGCCGGCCTCCGCTCCCGTCGGCAGACGGGGCCCCTTCGAGACAATCTGCGGGCGCTCATCGACCAAGAGTTTCCAAATGAGACGGCTGAGTCCGGGAATCGAGAACTCACCCCGTCCTCCTGAATCACTGGGGCCGTCAGGCCCTCGCCCCGCCCCGATTAAACTCAAAGCGAATTCATGCTTACGTGAATCGCCGAGGATTTCACTCAGGCCTTGGGGTCTCCGTCGGCCTCAATGAATTCATCCACCACTTGATAAAGATAATCGCAGTCTTCTCTCGTCATCGTCGGATGACAAGGCAACATGATTCCGTATTCCATGATCTGATCACAGTGAGCGAGCCCATCCGGATGAATTCGGTACTCGTACCCGTTCATCATGGGATGACGAGTGATATTCCCTGAAAAAATGACACGGCACATAATGCCCGCATCCTCTAGGTGAAGTTGAAATTTACGGCGACTCCAATTTTGGGTCGGCCTAATCTGCACCGGATAACAAAGCCAAGTCGTCTCGGTGTCAGGGATAATTTGGGGCAAGATGAATTTATCTTCGTGTTGTCTCAGATACTCAGTATGCCAAGCAAAACGCTCCTCGCGAAGAGCCCAGAGCCGTTCAATCTTATTCATCTGCTCAATGCCAAAAGCAGCTCCGCACTCGCTGGGAATAAACCCATAAGCATTCTCTTCAAAAATAAACAGCCCGTCGTACTCAATGCCATCTAGATCTTCAAGAAATCGCCCGTCACTGTCCTTGACGCGAGTCCCCGAGATAAACTTTTCTGAGGATCGGCCCCACGAACGAAGAGCCAAGGCTCGATCAAGCAGATTCGTGTCATCAAAGAAAACCATTCCTCCTGTTCCCATGGCAGTGATGATGTGATGCGGAGAAAAGCTCGTGATTGAAATATCGGCGCGGGTCGCTGTATGTCGCCCCCTCAGCTTCCCGCCCAACGTATCGGCGCTGTCGTGAATCACGACCAGATCGTGATCATCCGCAATTCGGCGAACCACATCCCAATCGCAAATCCCTCCGACTAGATCTGGGATCAGAATCGCGCGCGTCTTTTGATTGATCACGGCCTCAATTTGATCCACTTGGGCTTGATAGTCATCCAGGCCCACATCTAGAAAAACAGGGACACATCCTACATGGTAAATCGCAGCGACATCCGAGGAGAATGTCAGAGCCGGCGTAATCACTTCTGACCCCTGAGGCAAGTTGGCCAGCCTGAAGGCCACCATCAGCGCCGAGGAGCCCGAATTCACCATGACCCCATGCGCTTTTCCCATGTAGGCCGCTACCCGAGCCTCAAACTCGGCGACCTTTTTGCCGGGGAGTAAACCCATGGGGTCCTGCAGTTGGGCCATGACCGCGCTGATCTCGTCTTGATCAAACATGGCCCCTGAATAACGCACAACACGGGGATCGATGGGCATTGAGTCCTCTCTCATTGCGCGATTCTCACACGTTGAAGATTTTAAATGACAGCTTTAAAAAGGTAGCAACTTCCCCCCCCGTACATGGGCGACGCTCGGCTGGAGTCATGCCATGGAGAGAGTGACCAAAAGATCCTCCGTCAAAGAACCGTGATCCAGGCGAGCTCCGTACCCCGGGGTGAGAATCTGTATCTAGGCCCTGGAGAGCCTCATCACGGACTCGTTCCATGAAACCGAAAACCCGTGCTCCCACCCACACAATTGAGCCCATTTTCAAGCGAGTGACCTTGCCCGTTCATTAAGCCAAAACTGCGTATTCCGTGAGCAGTCAAAAATGAACAGTGAGCATTTTTAAACTCAACCGTTTTATAAAAGGCGCAGTTGAGAACTTTAAAACTCACTCGTCATGACATGGCACGATACATGCAAATACGACTGCCAAGCATTGAATCTCTGGCCGAAATTCAATGCGGTCAGGATGCACTCACCAAGGGTGCATCTTTTATTAACACGAGAACTAATTCATCGAAGTTGAGGACGCTCCTGTTCTTAACCAAAATCAAGGAGAAAATAAATGCGATCCATCAAGGCCATCGTGCTCGCCGCAGTCGCCGTATTTTTCGTGACTCAAGGAGCGTCAGCAACGGACCTCGATACTGAAGTTCAGGACATGAAGCAGCGCCTCGAGCAGATGGAAACTCAGCTCAAGGCCCAAGATCAAGAATTGGCGGCCGCCAAAGAAGACCGAACGGCCACATCAGCGCTTTCAAGCTTCCTTGAGAAAACCGACATCAGCGGCTTCGTGGCGGGTGGTTGGGATTGGAGCAAGACAGACGGCGGATCCGACAGCAACACTTTCGCGATTCAGCAGTACTGGATCGAGATGAACAAGGCCCCGACGGAAGAGAGCCGAGCCGGTTTCGACATCGCCCTGCAGGGTGGCAGTTTCTGTACGGTCGGAGGTTGCGGCATCGCTCCTGGCAACGCGAATGACGTTCACCTCTACACCGCCAACGTGAGCTATCTGGCTCCCATCGGCAGTGGCCTCACGGTGACGGCCGGTATCATGCCGACCCTCATCGGATGGGAAGTGGAAAACCAAAACGGGAACTTCTTCGTCACACGAAGTCTCGTGTGGGACCTACAGCCGGTGACGAGCACGGGCGCAACCTTGAACTACGGAATTACTGATTCTCTGTCGCTGACGGTAGGAGCAATCAATGCGCCGATTAGCGATGTTCGATTTGCCGACTACACTGCGAAGAGTATCACCTCTTTACTTTCATACTCATCTGGAATGCTCTATTTAAGTGCAGGTCTGAACTGGGGCAAGCTTGGAGACGGTGATGCATCAAAGGGCATCTTTGACTTGATCGTGACAGTGGACCCGACTGATGCCCTGCACTTCGGGGCAAATTACGACTACCACTTCGGAGACCTTGCATCGGGTGACGAAGATCCGGCCGAGAATGGCAACGCCGTATCCGTCTGGGGCACATTTCAAGTGATCGAAAAAACAGCGCTGGGTGCACGTTTCGACTACGTGAAGCTTGATGACTCGACCAAAAAGTGGGAGATCACAGCGACCGTGGCTCAATCCATTACGGACGGTCTCACGGGCAAGGTCGAATATCGCTACGACAAGGATGAGACCGGTGGAGGAGACGTGGGTGCAAACACGGTCTACGTGCAGATGATGTACGAATTCTAAAAGGCTTTCAGGGTACGCATATCAAGTCTCTTTGAAAGAAAGAAAGGAAGGTGAGTCAGGTCTAGCGCCAAAAGGGCGCGGCACTCCCAT
>NZHD01000090.1 GCA_002691205.1 Deltaproteobacteria bacterium | reverse complement strand
CGCGTCAGAACTCTTCCCCACCGAGATCAGAGCTACAGGATATGGCTGGACGACAAACTTTCTTGGACGAATCACAGAAATCGCAACCCCGATGATCATTGGGGCCCTCATTCTTCCCTTAGGCGGGATTCCCAATGCCATTGCTCTCGTCGCCCTCGGCCCCATCTTCGGAGCCGTATTAGTCCTCCTCTATGCTCCGGAAACTCGAGGGCTTACCCTTGAAGAAATCCAAATCAAACTTGACTCTGAGAGCGGGATGTCGTCATGAAACTCAAGGTGGCCGTTTTGGGTGGGGGCTCTTGGGGGACCACCGTCGCGACTCTGGCGAGCCACAATTCACCCACAACGCTCTGGGTCCGCGATGAAGCCCTCGCCGAAACCATGAGAACGGAGCACGAAAATCCAAACTATCTCCCGGGCATTAAGTTGCCCGAAGATCTGGGCGTGACCACACAACTTGGACACGCGGTCAAAACGGCAGACGTCATCGTCATGGCCATTCCTTCGCACGGTTTTAGATCCGTGCTTGAAGAACTCAAGGGGGATGTACCGCCCTCTATCCCCGTCATCAGTCTGTCCAAGGGTCTAGAAGAAAAGAGCCTTCTCAGGATGACCGAAATCATCCGCCAGGTTCTTCCCGGACACCCTTTCGGCGCTCTCACAGGGCCCAACCTCGCCGGCGAAATCATGGGGGGGCAGGCTGCAGCCAGTGTCATTGCCATGAACAATGCAAATCACGCAAAAACCATCCAGAGTCTCTTCGCGTCTGGCCTCTATCGCGTCTACACCAACTCGGATGTCATCGGATGCGAAATCGGAGGGGCCTTGAAAAATGTCATCGCGATCGCTGCGGGGATGGGCGACGGCGTCGGGGTGGGAGACAACACAAAAGCGGCTGTCATCACTCGCGGACTCTCGGAACTCACCCGATTGGGTGTCGCCATGGGGGCTGAACCCCAGACTCTCGCCGGTTTAGCCGGAATGGGCGATCTCGTCGCCACCTGCACCAGTCGTCAAAGCCGGAACCGGCACGTAGGAGAACAACTCGGTCGGGGTCGGCCCATTGCCGACATTGTGTCCGAAATGCGCATGGTGGCCGAGGGGGTCAAGACATGCGGCGTCGTGATGGAACTCTCAAAGAAGTACAATGTGGCCATGCCCATTGCCCGGGAAGTCCATGGCGCCGTTCACGAGGGACGTACCGCCCTTCAGGCCTACAGGGGGCTGGTCAGAACAAAAGCCGGCAGCGAAGACGAACCGGGGTAATCAAAGCCCTTTACGCGCCCAAGAGCCTGAATATGTCTCAAAATATGGACACAAGGATCACAAGCCTGATGCGGCTCGTTTTTGCATTTCTTGCATCATCTTGCGCCGTTGCTCCTGACGCATCGCTGCATAATCGAGCCTTTGCTGCTCATCCAGCACCGGATCAATTTTCATAGAAGCCTTCTTCTCCGTCATCTGCAATTGCATCCCTAAGGCCATGGGCTTCAATTCGCCCGCCTTGAAGCGATCACGCAAAACTTCCATCGAAGAGACCATTTCCTTGACCATGGGCTCAATTTTGACCTGCTGCTCGTCGGACAAAGTCAATCGTTTCGTCAAGCCCGACATTACGGCCGCCACGGCTTCGGGGCCCGTGGGCAAATTGGCCAACTGATCTTGCAAAAGTACGGAAGGATCGTCACCCTGCTTGGTGGCAACGCCCTCTTCCGCCCAGGCACCCCATGATAAAAACAACCCCATCAAAATCAGAAGAACAGCCCCCCGCTTAAGGGCTCGACGTTCATGCGAGATGAACCCTGCCTTCTCGTAATGACTTCTTCTCGTCGCACTGCAATCCATCGACCTCATTTTAACTTCTCCTCAATTCCCAAAGACTCTCGCAAAAGACTCGTCCAATTCTCGCTTAAAACTCGATGCGGTGGCTCCTTGGTTATTCATTCGTGCGAAGATCCGCCGCAATCGCAGCCATCGCTTCAGGGTTGGGCCGAAAGGGAGCGACCGGGCTCACTCTCGCCGCGAAGGCTCCATACCTTTCGCGAATACGATCGGCCACAGCCGAAACGGGCCCAACAATGGCGATCTTCTCAACGACTTCGTCGGGCATGCGCCCGGCCATTTCAAGCCACTCCCCTCTCTTCGATAACACGTTGAGTTCTTGCTGGAGGTCTCCCCAACCGTGACATTCCAGAACCCCACGATAAGCGGGCGTTGAGGCATAGAAAGACAACTGAGCGCGCGCGCCATTCATCGTTTGTTCAAGCTCTTCATCTGTGTCACCCATGGCAAGGATCACCTGACAGGAGATCTGGAAATCCTCATCCTTACGACTCGAAAGGGCCCGACCTCGGGCCAAAGCAGGAAGGGTCACATCGTGAACGTAATCCATACTGTGAAAGGGATGCATTAGGAAACCGTCGGCCACCTCTCCCGCCACTTCGGTCATCTTCGGGCCAAACCCTGCGAGAAAAATCCCAGGAAGGCCATACGGGTTCGGGCCGGGATTGAAAACGGGCGTCATCAAAGTGTGTTTGTAGAATTCACCTTGAAAATCCAGCTTCTCATCTTCGTGCCAAGACGCGAAAATCGCTCGGATCGCCAGCACTAATTCTCGCATGCGTGATGCAGGCTTGGACCAAACTGAGCTAAAGCGCTTCTCAATGTGGGGCCGAATTTGCGAACCCAGACCAAGAATGAAGCGCCCCTGGGAGAGCAGTTGCATGTCGTAGGCAATATTCGCGAGAATCATGGGATTCCGGGCAAAGGCGATCGCAATTGAAGTCATTAATTCAAGGCGCTCTGTTTGCTGCGCCGCCACCGCCAGAGGCAAAAAGGGATCGTGCCGCCCTTCGAAGGTGAACCCTCCATCAAAGCCCTGGGCTTCAAGAGCCTGAGCCATGGGCCCCGCATCCGCAGGGTTCTCCACCAATAATGTTCCATCGACCTTCATGATGCTAAACCCTCTCCCGCTAAGCGACGATGTGAGCTGTTCAATGTAGCGTTCATGCCTGAGTCCGGCGTGTCCTGATTCTATGGCGCTCGCCCAAAGCGACCTGCAATTTTTGATCAACCACCGATTCAAGGTGATCTAGGACACGATCTCGAAGAGGACCCGAATCGACTTCACCCGCTCGAATCTTTTCGGAAAGCATCTGGTTGAATTCCTGCACCTCAGTCCTGAGTGCTTGTCGCACGTCCAGCACACCGACCTGCTGTCCGAGGAGATCAGACAGACCCAACCTCTCCGCGTTAAGCTGAGCTTCCTCCCCATCGATCTCACGGGCCACAATTCCTACAACATTCGCCGCCACCCGAGCTTGGTACTGAAGATGCCCCTCCAGCGCAGGCACTAAATCGTCTCGCAGAAGCTGCTCGACGGCATCCAGCAATTCACGTGCATTCGGCCGGTCATTCATTTTCGCCCTCATTCAAGCTTGACGCGGCCCGAGCCCCGCCCGCTTTTTATTTTTATCCCGTCGTGGGATCGTATCTCATCAAATGCAGAAGCTCGGCCTCGGGTTCGGCAATGCGTCGCCCCAGAGAAGCCAACTCCACGGTGGCGTGTGCGCCATCAAGAAAAGCACGCGCTTGAGTGATAAACACGAGGGCCAGCTTAAAGTTGCCCAGCACCTCCCAGAAATGCAGCGCTGACCTTTCGACCTGACCACCACCGGCGCTTTCATACGCCTGAAGGAGCTCCTCTCGGGTCCCCAGTCCGCCCACGGCCAAATCATCATGGCCAAAGCGCCATGCCTTCACACAAAGCCAAGCGAGATCCTCTGCAGGATCCCCGATGTGCGCAAGTTCCCAGTCCAGCACAGCCACCAGCCCCTCTTCGTCGAACATCATGTTTCCGATTCGAAAATCGCCGTGAACCAAACCTAGAGAAGACGATACGGGCAGATGAGCCAGCAACCATCGCGCCGCCAAATCCAGCACAGGATGAGGCTCAAGAGCCGCTGCACGATATCCTGCGATCAGTCGCTCGACCTCCCCCTTCGCAGCCTCAGCTGAATCGAGAGGCTGCTGCAAACGCCCAGCCAGTTCGGAGCCATCAATGGGTATAGAGTGAATCGCCGCGAGTTGACGGCCCAACTGCGAGCACAAGTGAGCCCGAGCCCCTTGATATTTTTCGTCACGCAAAAGACGCCGCGGGATCGTTTCGCCCTTCAAGCGGTCCATCGCAAAAAAAGGAGCACCTAATGTTTCGAGCTGAGGCTCGCACCAGTAAACACGGGGAACCCGAACATTCGCGCGGGCGGCAGCCCGGAGAAGAAGAAACTCTGTTTCCATCCCTCCAGCAGTGATTCGACCCGGAGGGTCCTGGCGAAGCACGATATCAAGAACACGGGTCTCCGAGTTGACGGAAATTTCGACTTTCACCGACCAAAGCAGCCGACTTGAACCGCCTGGCAGCCGACTTAGATTTTTAATCTGAACTTGGTCTGGAGATACGCCCTCTTTCTCGGCCACAAATTGACAGAGTTTCAAGGTCATGTCGTCCAAAGACAGATTTTTGCCACGCCGACCTGCTTTCTCGACGTTAAAAAACCGACTGGCCACCCTGCCCCCTCTCAGTCACTCCATCCATCAATCCAAGAGCGAAGTGTCGCGACATAGATCCTTAGAAATATTTTTATGATGCGCCTCTATCGTGCCGCCCCCAATTTCCAAGAGCTTCGCGTCCCGCCACAATCGCTCGACCACGTTTTCACCCATGTACCCCGCGCCTCCGAGTACCTGAATGGCCGCATCCGCCGCTCGTTTCGCCACCTGGGAAGCCAAAAGCTTCGTGGCGTCCGCATCGACTCTTTGCCCGCCGTGCGTAAACGAATGGCGCCGAGCCGTATCGTAGACGAAAGACCTCGCCGCTCGATACTCCGCAAAAGTCTCCGCTATGTACCGCTGAATCTGGCCGAAGTCTTGCAGGGGACGGCCAAAACTCTCTCGCTGCTTCGCATACTCCACCATCACTCGAAGCGATCGCTGAGCAATACCCAATCCCTGAGCCGCCAGAGTGAGGCGCTCGATCTCCAAGTTACGCATCATATGACGAGTGCCTTCCCCCGCCTTCCCCATTAAATTGGTTTCAGGAACCCGAACCCCATCGAACACAAGCTCCGCCGTGAAGGAGGCCCGCATGCCTAACTTGTCGGTCCACTTTTGCCCCAGACTGAAACCAGGCATCCCTTTTTCCACCAGAAAGGCGCTTAAGCGATCATTTTCCGTCTTCGCATAGACGATAAAGGCGTCGCCAAGGGTCTCTGAATCCAATCCTCCATTGGTGATGTAGGTCTTCACTCCATCGAGGACCCAAACGTCGTTCTCCCTGACTGCACGAGTTCGCATGGCCAGCACGTCCGTCCCTGCACCTGGCTCCGTCATGCACATCCCACAAACCGTTTTTCCAGTCATGGCATCGGGCAAAAAGCGAGCACATTGATCGGCGCTGCCATTAATGGCCAAGTTGTGAGCAAAAAGAATTGAGTGTGCGAGGACTGCCAATCCGAAAGCTGGATCGGATGTCGAAAGCGCTTCATACAGCTGAACCGCGGCCACAGCGTCCAATCCCGCCCCATCAAACTCCTCTGGAATGGTCGCTCCAAGCAAGCCGAGTTCACCCGCTCGACGAAAAAGGCCGAGGTTGAAACGTTCCTCTCGATCGTGCGAAGCGGCTTGAGGGTCAACCTCCTGAGCCACAAAAGCTCTCAGTGTTTCTGCAAACATCCGGTGCTCATCACTCGGAAGAAACAAATCTGTTTCATGCCACGTTTCCCAGCCTGAATGGTCATCGCTCATCTGAAATGGCTGTCGAACTTCCTGTGTCAACGAATTTCTCCCATCCACTCACGCGGACCCAATTAAAATCACCCTGCACCTTGAATCTACCCCTTTAGAGAGATCCGAGCCCGTCTGATGAAAAGTCTCTTGCCACGACTCCCAAATCAGGCAGGATCCTCAAGTTTGGGGTCCCACTTTGCCTAGACGGAGGTAATATCGGGCCTATGTCCGAAAATCAGGAGCTCGCGCGGTGGCTGCTTGGCCACCGGACACAAATCGAAGAACAACTGATCGTTCGTATGGGCCCCGCCGCACCAAGAGCCGCAGGCCCGGAAGCCGAGACGCTTCGCCGTTTTCGAACCTTTACCGTAACCGCACTCATGCGGGGCGAAGCCGCGGATCCGGTTCTCGATGGATTGCGACCCAACGAAAGGCGAGTGGTGGCCTTGCTGACGGAATGGATTCGTTGTGCCGTGGAACTCGCCGGGCCCGAAGCTGAAAAAGTGTCCGCCGAATTAGCCCCTCTCATGGATCGATTTCGAGTCGCCCTCCGAACAAGAAGTTCAAGTCGACAAACCAGTGGCAAACCACGAGCCGCTCGTCGCGCGGTCAGCGCCGCTATGGACCGAGTTTCAGATCTCTTCTTTGCCATCGATACAGCGCAGGGAACGATCGTTGATGCAAATCCGGCCGCGGGGGCCCTGCTCAACGTAGAACGAGATGCACTGTTTGGCGTGGACTTCTTCTCATTCGCGCCCGAATCCAGCCGTGACTTCTGGTGGAGCCAGCTGGACGCCATCGCCGAGGGAACCGAAGGCCTCCGGTTCGAAGGCCTCTTACGCGACGTTTCTGGCGAAACCTTTTCGCTTGAAGCCAGCGCAACGTCTTTCTCGACTCGAGCACGAACCCTCGCCCTCATCGTTTTACGACCGGCCCTTTTAAAAAACGTTGAGCACAAAGCCGCGGAGACAATGAGACCGATCGCGGTCGGACCTCAGTAATTCTTAACCGCGTCGGTTAACTCGATGATCACTTTCTTCGCATCGCCAAAGATCATCATCGTATTGTCTTTGAAGAAAAGAGGATTCTGAATCCCCGCGAAACCCGGATTCATACTTCGCTTAATCACGAAAACGTGCTCTGCGCGATCCACTTCAAGGACGGGCATTCCATAAATGGGACTGGTCTCGTCTTCCCTCGCCGCGGGATTCACCACATCGTTCGCACCGAGCACCAAGGCCACATCCGTTTCAGGAAACTGAGGATTAATTTCATCCATTTCAACCAAGCGCTCGTAGGGAACATCCGCTTCGGCTAGAAGAACATTCATGTGTCCCGGCATCCGTCCCGCGACAGGATGAATCGCAAAATTGACTTCAATCCCGTTCTCGACCAACTGGTCGGTTAACTCCCGCACCGCGTGCTGCGCTTGCGCCACCGCCATTCCATATCCAGGAACGATGATCACAGAGCGAGCGTTAGAGAAAATAACCGCCGCATCCATAGGCGTGTAAGCAGTCACCGTTCCTTGGTCGACAGCCTCACCACTGGCAGCCACGGCATCCTGAGCACCAAAAGCCCCGAAAAGAACATTGGCCAAGGAGCGGTTCATCGCATCACACATGATCTTGGTCAGAATAAGACCGGACGCGCCCACCAGAGAACCACTGATGACAAGAGCGCTGTTGTCCAGCACAAAGCCTGTCGCACAAGCAGCCAATCCCGAGTAGGAATTCAGCAGCGCGATCACAACAGGCATATCGGCTCCGCCGATGGGGATCACCAGCAGCACACCTAGAAGCAGCGAAATCCCGATCAAAGACCAGAGCAAGACCGGATCAAGTGGGCTCATGGTCAGAAGCACACAGAGCACCAAAGCCCCTAGGGCCAGAAAACCGTTCAGGTACTGCTGTCCCGGATACTGAATCGGTGAGCCGGTCATGACTTCTTGAAGTTTTGCGAACGCCACCAGACTGCCCGTCAACGTCAGACCGCCAATCAGAACCGAGGCCACAATCGCTCCCGGCACGATCCCAGTAGGCTCATTGCCCTGGGTGGTCCGCGAGAAGACCTCCGCAGACGCCACGAGAACGGATGCAGCACCGCCGAAACCATTCAGCAAAGCCACCATCTGAGGCATCGCCGTCATCTCGATCCGAGAGGCTGCGACCGCTCCGATTAAGCTGCCCACGGCCACGCCGGCCAGGACGATGGGATAGTCCACGACTTCGCTGACCAACAACGTGGCCACAATCGCGATCAGCATACCCACGGCCGCCATCTGGTTGCCCAGAGTCGCGGTCTTAGGAGAGGAAAGATTACGCAGACCGAGAATAAATAATACGGCCGCGATGAGATAAGCAAATTGAATCAGAGTGGTTGTCATTCTTCGCTCTTGCTTTTCTTAGGTTTAAACATGGCGAGCATACGATTCGTGACCATAAACCCACCGACAACGTTAATTGTGGCAAACACGATGGCTGCAAAGCCGAACCAAGTTGCGAGCGTCCCATTCTCACCTTGGTTAGCCGCCATCAGGATGGCGCCCACAACCGTGATTCCCGAGATCGCATTCGAACCGGACATCAAGGGCGTATGCAGCAGAGGCGGAACCTTTGAGATCACCTCGACACCGACAAATAGAGCCAGTACTAAAATCGTTAAAGCCGCAATGGCTGGAGCCTCTAGCATCAGGCCTCTCCTCCCGTAGTTTCTGGATTCTCCTCCACCGCCTTCGGCGGTTCGGGCAGCTGGCCACCCAGTCGTTCACTCAAAAGCTTGCCCTGATGAGACACAATCGTCCCCGCCGTAATCTCATCAGTGAAGTCGAGATGCAATTCGCCCTCGTTCAAAAGGTGGTCGAGAAATGTCACTAGGTTCTTGCCATACATCTGACTCGCGTGGGCAGGCACCTCGGCAGGCAGATTCGTATGCCCAATCACGGTCACCCCATTCACAATCAAGTCTTGATCGGCCTCGGTCACATCACAGTTCCCGCCCTTTTCGGCCGCCAGATCGATGATCACCGAACCCGGCCTCATCTGCGCAACGGCATCGGCTTCAATCAAGCGAGGGGCGGGCTGACCGGGGACCAAGGCCGTCGTGATCACGATGTCGGCCTGAGCCACATGCTTGCCCAGTTCTTGCCTCTGCTTTTGATAAAACTCTTCAGTCTGTGCTTTCGCGTAGCCGCCTGAATCCTCTGAGTCACCCGTATCCAGATCGAGCTCCACAAACCGAGCGCCAAGACTCTCGACCTGCTCACGAACCACGTCGCGGGTGTCATATCCGTAGGTGACCGCACCCAGGCGCTTGGCCGTTCCGAGCGCCTGCAGTCCCGCCACTCCCACGCCCACGACCAGAACGCGAGCCGCCTTGAGAGTTCCTGCCGCGGTGACCAACATGGGAAAGATCCGAGGAAGATGCGTCGCTCCCAGCAGGACCGCCCGATAGCCAGAAATGGTGCTTTGGCTTGAAAGCGCATCCATCGACTGAGCGCGTGTGATGCGGGGCATCATCTCCATGGAAAACGAAGTCGCACCGTGCGCAACCAATTTTTCCGTTAGGTTTGTTTGGTCGAGAGGTCGCATGAAGGAAATCAAGGTCCCATCCGAACGCAAGCCGTCGATTTCGGCCTCCGTGGGCGGCTGGACCTTCACAACCAGATCTGCTCCCAACGCATCCTTGGCTTCCGCGCAAATCCGCGCTCCCGCCTCTTCATACGCTGAATCCTCAAAACCTGCTTCCGAACCCGCGCCGGACTGGACCACAACCTCAGGCCCCAACTTTATGAGTTGGACCACTGAATCTGGCACCAATGCCACACGTCGTTCGCCCGCAACCGTCTCTTTGGGCACACCGATAATCACTGACTCGTCCCATCCACATGTGAGAAAAAAACTAAAAAGATCCACTGAATCTGACGTCAGAGGAACCTCGACTCCCCGATCGAGGGCCTGCATTCTTACTCAGTCTCGCCTTAAATGAAACGCCACCCGGGTTGTATCCGCTCAAACCGTGTAATCATTTGGGGTGTGATCGCACCGAAAGAAAGACAAAAAGGGGTTCCTTCCCTTCGGGGAAAACCCCACCTCCGGCTTGCATGCCGCCGTCACGCCACTAGAATCCGCGCCCGCCCTCTGTATTACCAAGGAGAACATCTCGTTGAGCAGCGAACCTCGAAGTATTCGTAAAAAAACCGGAAATTTTCTTGAAGATTTCAAGCCAGGACAAATCTTTCGCCATAAAGGTGGGAAAACAATCACGGAGGGGCTCTTCACCACCTTCACTGATTTTTCGATGGCCACCAACCCTCTCTGCAAGAACCTCAGATACGCGCGGTCCTACGGATACACCGGACTGGTCTGCCCTCCGGGCTTGGTCATGCTTGTGGCTTTTAGTCAAACCGTGGAAGACATCTCCGAGAACGCCAGAGCCAATCTGGAATATATCGATATGCGTTTCGGGGCACCGGTTTACGTGGGCGACACTCTTGAAGTCGAGACCAAAGTGCTCGGAGTACGCCCCTCCTCAAGCCGTCCCAATCTCGGCATCGTCCACGTTCAGTCGACCGCACGAAAAGCGGTGGACAGCTCAGACGAAGCGGTGGTGATGACTTGGCAGCGAAAAGTCCAAGTGTACAAAGATGACGAGAGCATCGATGTCAAAGCATTTGAAGTGGAACCCGATGAGATTTCCTGTGCGCTCTGGCTTCCGCCCTACTCCCCAGATGTCAAATATGCCGCCATGGCACACCTTTCCAGCCCAGACAGCTACTTTGAGGACCTTGAACCCGGAACGCTGATCGAACATTCACGCGGTCGCACGGTCACCGACGAACATATTCACCTCACCGGGATTCTCGACAACACGAGCCAGGTTCATTGCAACCAGTTCATGATCGGACTCAATCCCGATCGGTACGTGGGTGGAGAGTTGATTGTCTTTGGGGGAATTCCATTCGTCTTAAGTCTGGGAATTTCAGGGCCCGATGTGTCTGACAATGCGCTGGGCGACGTCCTTTACAGCACCGGCCGTCATACCGCGCCTCTGCAAGCCGGAGACACCGTCTTTGCGGCCACTGAGGTCATCGCAAAGCACGATCACCCAGAGCGCGAAGATCTCGGCCTCGTGGAGACGCGACTCCTGGGGCATAAATTCGTGCCCGAACCGGATGCAACGCATACCGATGCGCCCGCTGGATACAAGAAAGTTCGTATCTTTGAACTCGACCGAACCCTCGCTTTAAAGCGGAAAACTCACTATGCCTAAAGGGCATCCGGTTGTGGATCATGAGTTCCTCTGCGTCGACCCAACCCTGGGGTCTTCAGCCGAAGACTCCGGGCCATGGCCTTTTTGACATTCACCGATTTACAGACCCTTTTTCGCACCTCAGGAGAGCCCCACAATGCGTAACCCCAAAGACTTCTTTCAACCCATGGCCCTCGGTGCGCCGAATCCGCTGCACGAGATCCCTCTGCGCCCTTCGCGCATGATCCACTTCTTCGATCCGAGCAATGCCAAAATGGCCGCGAAGATTCCGGACATGGTCCCCAAGTGCGACGTGCTCCTGGGCAACCTCGAAGATGCCGTGGCGGCGGACAAGAAGATCGCCGCACGAGAGGGTCTCATTCAGATCGGCCAAAACACTGACTTTGGGTCCTGCCAACTCTGGACCCGAATCAATAGCCTCGACAGTCCGTGGATGCTCGACGACATCACGCAACTCGTGACCTCCATCGGCGACAAACTCGACGTCATCATGGTGCCTAAGGTCGAAGGCGCCTGGGACATCCATTACATGGACCGCTTACTGGCTCAGCTTGAGGCCCGCGCAGGGCTCAAGAAACCTCTCCTCATCCACGCCATCCTGGAGACCGCTCTCGGCGTCGCTAATGTGGAAGAAATTTGTGCCGCGAGTCCCCGCATGGAGGGTCTTTCCCTGGGCCCGGCCGATCTCGCGGCCAGCCGTCGCATGAAGACCACCCGGGTGGGCGGCGGTCATCCCGGCTATGTGGTCCGGGCCGACCCCGACGCGAACAGTCCTGATGCGCCTCGCCCCAGCGCGCAGCAGGATCTCTGGCACTACACCATGGCGCGCATGGTGGATGCCTGCGCGGCCAACGGGATCCTCCCGTACTACGGCCCTTTCGGCGATATCAAGGATACGCTGGCCTGCGAAGACCAGTTCCGAAATGCCTTCCTCATGGGCTGTGTCGGCGCATGGAGCCTGCACCCGGTGCAAATCGACATTGCCCGCAACGTTTTCAGCCCACCGGTGGATGAAGTCCTCTGGGCCAAACGTGTCATCTCCGAAATGGGCGACGGGACAGGCGCTGTCATGATCGACGGCAAGATGCAGGACGACGCCACCGTGAAGCAATGCCACGTCATGGTGGGACTCGCCAAAATGCTGGCCGAATCCGACGAAGACCTGCGCAAGGCCTACGAGTTCTAAACCAAGTTTAGTTCTCTCACTCACAAAGCCCCCGAAGTGCCTTAAACCGCACTCTGGGGGCTTTTTTGAGAGTCTGGCTTATCTCAAAGCGCCTTAGGCTTGGTCTTGCTATCCCTTTTTTGTGTCCAGCGAACCTCTTCAACTTCAACGTCTCCATCGCTCTGCGCACGAAGAGCAGTATCTCGCCTTCGCGACCGAGATTCGCGACCGAGGAGAAGGTGGCTTCGATCGACTCGAAATGCTGTTTTCCGACATCGACGAATATTTCGACCTCGTCCACCGCTTTGAGCACGACGAGGAACTCCCCAATCAATGGGTCAACATGAGCCATTTCGTCTTCTTCGTCGGTCCCCAATTAGTGGGGACCAGCCGCTTGCGTCACAGGCTGAGCCCCTGGCTCGAACTCGACGGCGGACACATCGGATACCACGTGCGCCCTTCTCAGCGGCGTCGCGGCTACGCGACCGAGATGCTTCGTCAGACCCTAGAGGAAGCCCACCGAATGGGGATTCCCAAAGCCCTGCTCACCGTCGCCACCACCAATGCCCCCTCAATCCGCGTCGTCGAGAAGAATGGCGGCCTCTTCGACAAAGAAACCCTCTCACCGCGTTCTGGCGAAACCATGCATCGGTATTGGATCGATACGGCTCCAGAACGACGGCCCTGAGTACAAGGTAAACGACGAAGCCCCCTTTCAAGGACCGCAAAACGGCACTCGAAAGGGGGCTCGACTCAACTCACCGGCTTACTGAGCACTCCGCCGCCTACAAGTTGTAGCCAGCCTCCTCGTGCAGAGCGATGTCCAAGCCTTCTTGCTCATCATTTGCGTCGACTCGGATGGGGACGATCAGCCCTGTAAGCTTGATCAGAACGTATGTGACCACAGCGGTATAGACGCATGTAATCAGCCCTGCGAGCAACTGCGTACCCACCTGACTTCCCATAGCGAGATCGCCTTCAAGACCTCCGAAGATCTCTGAGGCAAAGACGCCCACAAGCACGGTCCCCAGGAATCCACCCACACCATGGACACCGAACACATCGAGGGAGTCGTCATAGCCCAGGCGGTTCTTTAGAACAGTCGCAAAATACCAGCAGGTGACTCCGGAAAGGATGCCGATGGCGAATCCACCGAACGGTCCGATGTATCCCGAGGCCGGTGTGACCGCTGCAAGACCCGCGATCGCTCCCGTCGCGGCGCCCAGCACGCTGGGCTTACCGTACTTGATCCACTCGATAGCCATCCAAGCCATAGTCGCAGCCGCGGCCGAAATATGGGTCACGACGATCGCCATGGCAGCACTTCCATTCGCGGCCAAAGCGCTTCCACCGTTAAAGCCAAACCAACCCACCCACAGCATGGCTGTCCCCATAAAGGTCATGGTCAGATTATGTGGAGGCATGGGCGTCTTCGGATATCCCGTACGTGGACCGACAACAATGCAAAGCACCAAAGCCGCGATCCCGGCTGTAATGTGCACCACAATGCCTCCCGCAAAATCAAAGACGCCCCACTCAGCAAACAAACCGCCCCCCCACGTCATGTGACAAATTGGTGCGTAGACCAGGAACAGCCAAAGCGATGAGAAGATCAACATGGCGGAGAAACGCATCCGCTCCGCAAATGCGCCGATGATGAGAGCGGGTGTAATCACAGCGAATGTCATCTGAAAAGCAAAGAAGACAGGCTCGGGAATGGAGCCCCAAGCGGTGTTCGGTTCGATGCCACGAAGAAAAAACTTCTCTGTGAATGAACCAAAGAACGCATTGCCTTCCGCGAAAGAAAGACTGTATCCACCGGCTAGCCAGAGCAAACTCATTAAGGCCGTCAGTGCCAAACACTGCATGAGCACCGACAAGACATTCTTCGAGCGAACCAAACCGCCGTAAAACAAAGCCAGAGCCGGCACCGTCATAAAGAGCACCAAAGCCGTTGAGGTCAGAACCCAAGCGGTATCGCCCGCGCTCAGGGTATCCTCGGCCAAAGCGACACTGGGTAGAAAGACGGTCGCTAAAATGGCACCGATGCCTGTTCTTTTTGGATGTGCGATCAAAGTCAAGATGTCCCCCTTCTGCTCCCTCTCAAGTCGGACTCCAAACGGAATGCGACTGCGTAGGTATGCCGTTTAAAGCTCACATCAGCTTATAATGGCACACATTGAATGCAAGGAAACGGCTCTAACGCTCTAGGGATGCATGCTTTAAGGCCCACCCCCGTTTTCGACCTCAGCCCGGAGCAGGCCCAAGCCAACTCATTCGTCTCGGGCCTGTGACATACTCCCGTCATGCCCTCGATTCAAGCCAATGGAATCAAGATCGAATACAAAAGTCTCGGACCGCGAACCGGACGCCCTCTCCTTCTTTTGAGGGGCCTTGGAACCCAAATGATTCAGTGGGAGCCCGACTTTTGCGATCAAATCGTGGCCGCTGGACACCACTTAGTCATCTTCGACAATCGCGATGTCGGGCTCTCTACTCACTTTCACGAGGATTCGCCTCCAGACTTCGGCGAGTTGGTGCAAAGCCTCGCACGAAAAGAATCGCCTCGCGTTCCGTATTCACTCAGCGATATGGCCCGTGACCTCGTCGGCCTCATGGATGCACTTGAGCTTAAAACAGCACACATTGCTGGGATTTCCATGGGCGGGATGATTGTCCAAGAGACGGCCATCCTCTACCCCGATCGAGTGCGTAGCCTCACCTCAATCATGTCGACCACCGGCGAGCCCGATTTACCCGGACCCACGCCAAAAGCACAAGCCGCTCTTATCGCCCCCTCCCCGCACGAGCGAACCGCATATGTGGAGCATTCTGTCCAAACGGGACGGGCCTTCACGGGTGAAGGCTTTCCTTACGACGAAAGTGAGCGGCGCGTGATGGCCGAACGGGTCTTCGACCGCGCTTTTGATCCTCAAGGCATCGCCCGCCAAATGGCCGCCGTCATCTCAGCCAGAGGCCGCGAAGCGGCCTTGGCCAGAGTCCAGGTGCCCGCATTGGTGATTCACGGTTCGGACGATCCGTTGATTCCCCTCGCATCCGGAAAAGCCACCGCACGCGCCCTCAGCGGTGCTCCCTTAGAAATCATTCAGGGCATGGGGCACGACCTGCCCCGCGGTGCATGGAATCAGATCATCGGCGCGCTGGCCGAACACACGCTCCGCGCCGAGACTCGTTAATCCTCGTTCTCCGAAAGGAGATCCATCACGCGCTGCTCCGGGCCCATCTCTGGATCCACTCGACAGGCCGCTTCATAATCCACGCCCTCGACCCCCCAGCCGTAAAGCATATTGTACTCGCGCTTAAATCGAGCAAACCCCTGCGCCGTCATGGGGTCCGGCTGCCCACTCTCCTGAACCTGCCAAAGCTCTTCGATGGCTGACTGAAGAGAACTCTCCAATTCCTTTTGATCCATCCGCAGGCGACCTTCGGCATCCAGCTCACTCTGCCAAAGCGCTTCCTCGCCATAAAGACTGCGCACAAAATGAATGCCCACGTCCAGAGGGTCTTCGTAGACACCGCGCCCCGCTTCGGCGCAACCGAGATAATCTGAGATGTACCGAAGCATGGCTGGAATCGCGACAGAAGCGCTGGTCACCACAGCCGGATTCATCACAGTCAGGGCCCGCCCCCCCACCGCAGAAGAGAGACGCACGTTCAACTGCGCTGTGGTGGCATCGATATGTTTTTTAGCTTCGCCGAGAGCCCCGTCCCAATACATCCTGCGCAGAGGCCCCAGGTCAGGTCCGATATACGAAAGCGCAGCCACCGTCATTCCTTCTGCGGCGCGCCCACCGTAAAGCAATGCACTCACCCACATCTCAAGATCATCCCCGCCCATGACGCGTCGAGTCTGCTCCACCTGCAAGTCAGTCGCAGCCTCAACTCGAATAGGAGACAACTGGCCTGACTTAAAGTCGAGCCCAACCACCTCAAGCGCATCCCCCTGAACAAGAAGAGATGAATTCCACTCCTGCCCGAGATGCGATCGCCGCGGCGCCGCGACGCTGTAAACGACCAAATCCACCTCTATGCCGCGGGCTCTCAAATCCGAGATCACGCGATCTCGCGTGAGCGACGAAAAAGCATCGGCCAGATAGGTTTCATACGCCGCATCGTGGGAATGTAAGGCGTGGGTGAGATACCAACCCGGAGAGGACATCGCGAGCTTTTCTCCGCGAAATGACGGCGGTGTCTCGTAACCGACTCCAATGATGCGATCGAACCCAGCCTGGCGAAGGGCGATGGCTGTAGAGCTTCCGTACCCAAAGGTCGTGCTCCCTAGAATCAAAGCGGTGCGGCCTTGAGCGGCGGGAAGAGGCTTTTCAAAGGCTTCAGCGGCTCGTTTAAGTTGCCAATCAGCTCGAACGCGACACCCTTCCGGATGAGCGGTAAGCACAAAGAGCCCCCGGGCTCGAGGTGAGCTGAGTACGAGTTCAGTCAATGGACATCCCTTTCATTATGAGCTGGCTTTCGCGGCCTTCATTTATCACTGTTCGCGCCGGATCCGACTTGAGGCGCTCCCCTATGATCGCTCAAGCTTTCACTCCGCGCTGCTTGAACGGCCCCCAGACGGAAACGTAGCGTCTTTGGGCCTCGGCTCTCAGCCCAAACCGAAGACCAACCATGGCGACCGGCCCTTCCTTCCCAGCAGCGCTAAAATTCGACCGCCTAAGACGACTTCTCAATTCTCGACACTGGATCAGCCATCCAGCTCACACCTCAACTAGGGAAAGCATGAAGACGGTCAACACCATCACACAGCCGGCCCATCCTGTCCGCCATCTCCCAAATTTGAGGTTGGACATTGACTGAGCCCCTCGACGGAGAGACGCCTTCGGTTTCGGCGATCGCCCCTCTCTGCGTACTGCTTCCACCGCATGCATCAGACGCACTCCACGCGGAAGCGCAGCACTGGGCCGAGCATCTCGGCCTCTCCCTCGTGAACCTCGAGGAAGCCCAAGAGAATGTCCTTCATCTCGTCCCCACCGAAAAAGGCCTGGAACTTTGGGCCGGAGCTCGTCGTCCGGAAGGCGTCGCGCGCGTCAACTTCATGCGTCGTGCCGCCTCAAAGTCAAAGGCATCACGTCAGCCCCTGCATCGAGCCGTGGGGCGCAAAGCCATCTCGGTGGTGGACGCTACAGCTGGTTTCGGAGACGATTCAATCGCCTTGGCGCATTTTGGTCATGAAGTCTTCGCCCTTGAACAATGCTCCCCCATCGCCGCCATGTTCCAAGACGCCCGCCGACGCGCGCTCAGCGTTGAGGTCACGCGCGAAGCGGCCCAAAGACTCAGCATCGAGAACGCCGATGCTCTTCATCGACTCCGCACACTTGAATCCATACCGGATGTCGTCTACCTCGACCCGATGTACACGGAGACCGGACGAAACACTCGCGCCCTTCCCCGAATCGAAATTCAGGTTCTTCGAAGACTCGTGGGCCGTACCGACAACGCTCTCGAGCTCTTTAACGCAGCCATCGACAGTGGAACCTCTCGCATCGTGGTCAAGCGACCCATCAGCGCCCCACCCCTCATCAAACCCTTAGCGGCTCAACACGCTGGGAAATTAGCCCGCTACGATGTCTATGACCCTCGCGTATTCAAGCAGAAAATGAATCTCAAAAATTCGCTCCCCACCTCTGGGATCTCATCATGAAATCACCCTGGTTTTACGCCCCCTCAATTCCGGAAATCGGACATTCTTTCGAACTTGAAAGCGACGAAGCCCGTCATGCCAGCAAAGCAGCTCGCTTAAAGGTGGGCGATTCCGCGACCGTCGGAAACGGAGTCGGGCTCACAGCCCCTGTCATTCTTGAGGAAATCCACCGGAGTCGGGTACGCGTGCGCGTGGAATCCATCGAAAGGGCTGAACCCCGACACCCCGAATTCCATCTCGCGAGTGCTCTGCCTAAAGGAGATCGCTTAGCCACTTTGCTCTCCATGGCGACCCAGGTCGGCTTCACTTCTTTCACGCCGCTCACCTGTGAACGGAGCGTCGCTCTCCCTTCCCAGGCCACACCTGATCGGTGGAGTCGAGTGGTCCGAGAAGCCGGTAAGCAAAGTCGACAAGCCTGGCTCCCTGAGATTAAACCCGCGACCACCCCCGCTGTTTTTTCCGACACGAGGCCTTCCGGAGCCAAGCTCCTTTTGATGGACCCAAGCGGAGAATTTATCTCCGAGTGGCTCCGACGGGCCTCTCAGGATCCACCCCCTTCAATTTACGTTCTCATCGGACCCGAAGGAGGCTTCACACAAGCTGAAATCGAGCATACGATCCAAAAGGGCGCAGAACTCACCGCAGTTGCGACGGGCATCCTTCGAATTGAAACCGCCGCCGTGGCCACCCTCTCTCGACTGGCTGAACTCTCAGAAGCTCGCCCTGGGCACTCCCCCCCAACATAAGCTCTTCCGGGCGGACGAATCCAAGGCAGAAATCAAAAATCGGCGGTAGGTCGGCGAGCCTCCCTAAATTCGCTATCTCTGCAGGATGCGACGAAGGTGCGCTCTGGCTTACATCCTCTTGGCAATGGCACCCCTCTTGTTGAACTGCTCGGAATCCGCCCCGGCCCGACCCAACCTGATCCTGATCACTACGGAGGGGCTACCGACTCAGAATCTCGCTTGCTACGGAAGAAAGACTCAGCGGGGATACGGGATCTGCGCGCTGGGTGAGACCGGCGCTCGATTTGTTTGGGCCTTTTCACCCACCCTTGAGACAACCCCCGCCGCTGCGACTCTGTTGACCGGTCAATCGCCGGATCTCAATCAGGTCGATGCTTCCGTGGCCAGCTTTTTGCGCTCAAGCCAAGTCACTCTCCCGGAGCTTTTAAAAGAAGGGGGGTACTCGACCGCCGCCTTCATTGCGAATCCGAAACTCAACCGTGCACGCAACCTTAACCAAGGCTTTGACCTCTACGCCGACCGGGTCGAAGCCGCCTCCATGGCCAGAACCGCACGCCAGTGGGTACGCCAAAACTCCGAGCCTTGGTTTGTCTGGTTTCACCTCTCTCGCCTCGACCCTTCTGTCCATCAAGAATTTCCGATTGAACGCCCAGCGACTCCCATCGCCTCCGACGAAGCCGGACTCCAAAGACTCGATCAGCTCACCTCTGAAATCGTGGCGCTTCTAAGCAACGAAGGCCGCCCACCGGGAATTCTTTTCGCCGGGCTTCACAGTCAAACACCCCGGGCGCGGAAGAAAAAGCCCGGGAATCTTGATCCCCTACGCGTGCCTCTCTTCTGGCGAGCCCCTGAAAGTTCAAGCGGTCCCGGGGTGAGCCGCCGCATCACACGGCCCGTATCCTTGATGGATGTGGCACCCACTCTGATTGAAGCTGCGGGGCTCGCCACTGAGTCCCGAGATGCATTGGCCGGCCAGCCCTTTCCCTACACGAACTCTGAAGAGACTTCGCTCCGCGCGCTTCGCCTTGAAGATCCAGACGCGGTTTGGATTATCCGCGGAGCTGAATATGCCCGTTTCCCCAAGTCCCAATCCGGCTCAGCTTCTCCCGAGAGCGGTCGACTGTGGCCCAAGAACACGGCTCAGCGGGAATCCACGCCCGCCGCATCCACGCGGGACTACGACGCAGATCGGATTCAAAGATTGAGTCCAGGGATCCAAACCCGGGGCCTGCCCTGACTGGCCCAAGAGCAACAACGGCTCAAATTCGATAAGTTTGTTCAACGGAGACAATTTCGTTAATTTTCTCCGGCACTTAGACGACCTTCTGGAGAATCTCTTGAATAAGAGGATCCGGGGTCCTTACGCTCGGAGAGAGTATGTCCAGCCCAGCTGTACCCGATCGCCCCTGGCTCATTCGAACCTACTCAGGCCACTCCTCGGCAGCCGCGAGCAACACCCTCTATCGCAGCAACCTCGCACGCGGCCAAACCGGTCTATCGGTTGCCTTTGATCTGCCGACGCAAACGGGATACGACTCAGACCATCCCCTCGCACGGGGGGAGGTTGGAAAGGTCGGCGTCCCCGTCTGTCATATCGGAGATATGGATACCCTCTTCGATCAGATTCCCCTCGACCGCATGAATACCTCTATGACGATTAACGCAACCGCCGCGTGGCTCCTCGCGCTTTATGTGGCCGCGGCTCAGCGACAAGGTGCGGGCACTCATGAGCTCCAAGGGACCACTCAAAACGACATCGTCAAAGAATACCTCTCACGCGGCACCTACGTCTTCCCCCCCGAAGCTTCCATTCGCCTCACCAGCGATATCGTGGCCTATACCGTAAATGAAATTCCAAAATGGAACCCGATTAACATCTGCTCCTATCACCTCCAAGAGGCCGGAGCGACCCCCGTGCAAGAGATCGCATTCGCCATGGCGAACGCAGTCACTGTGCTGGATACGGTTCAAAATCGAGATGACGTGTCGCCGGATGCCCTTCCTCGCGTTTTTGGTCGCATCAGCTTCTTCCTGAATGCCGGAATTCGGTTCGTGGAGGAGACGTGCAAGTGCCGAGCGATGAACCAACTCTGGGAAGAAATCGGACGAGATCGGTATGGAATCACCGATGCCAAGATGCTGCGCTTTAGATACGGGGTCCAAGTCAACAGCCTCGGCCTCTCCGAAGCACAGCCCGAAAACAACATTGTCCGGATTGCCCTTGAGTCCCTGGGCGTCACCCTCTCCAAAGAAGCACGAACGCGCTCTTTGCAACTCCCCGCATGGAACGAAGCCCTCGGACTTCCGCGTCCATGGGACCAGCAGCTGGCTCTCCGCACGCAGCAGATTTTAGCTTTCGAGACGGACCTTCTCGAATACCCGGACATCTTCAAAGGATCGCATGTCATCGAAGGCCGAACCGCTGAACTTGTCGAAGAAGCTCGAGAAGAACTCAACAAAGTCCTGGACATGGGCGGAGCTGTCAGTGCCGTTGAAAACGCTTATATGAAGCAGGCTTTGGTTGAAAGTCACACACGTCGAATCCGAGCCATCGAGGACGGAGGTCAGACGGTGGTGGGCGTCAACCGTTTCGAGGAGAGTGTAGACTCCCCCCTCATCGAAGACAGCGACAAGGCCATCTTGAAGGTGGACGATGATGCCGAACGAGAGCAAGTCGAACGATTGAATGCCTTCAGGAACCAGCGCAACCCGAAAGAGGTTGAATCCGCGTTGGCCAACCTTGAAGACGCCGTCAAAAATGGACAGAACATCCTTCCTCCCTCCATTCAAGCCGCCGGCGCCGGAGTCACCACGGGCGAGTGGTCAGACACCCTGCGACAGATCTTTGGCGAATACCGGGCGCCCACGGGAGTCGGAGCGGCCCATACGGCCCCTTCCAGCGAAAATATTGAGGGCGTTCGAAAAAGAGTCGACGAGGTCTCTCTCGAACTTGGCCGACGCCTAAAGATTCTCGTCGGAAAACCGGGGCTGGATGGACACAGCAACGGGGCGGAGCAAATCGCCGTGAAGGCTCGGGATGTCGGAATGGAAGTGGTCTATGACGGCATCCGTCTCACGCCGGATGAAATCATTCAGTCCGCTCGCGATGAAGGCGTTCACGTCATCGGGCTGTCCATTCTCTCTGGGTCACACACCGTCTTGGTCAAAGAAGTGCTGGAAGGCTTACAAAAACAAGGCTTGAAAGACCTGCCCGTGATCGTTGGGGGCATCATTCCAGAAGACGATGCCGCCACCTTAAGGCAGGCGGGAGTGAAGCGGATTTATACGCCTAAAGACTTTGACCTCACTCAGATCATGAATGAGCTCGTGGACGTTGTCCGGGCAGAAAACACGTGAAACCAGACAAGCCACTCGATGTGGCTCCTCTCCTCGAGAGACTCCTCGCCGGCGACCGAACGGCCATCGCAGAGGCACTTAATCTCGTGGACGATCAACGAAGCGCCCAGCGGGAATCTGCCCTGGAGTTACTCGATGGGCTAGCTATCCACAAAGAGGCTCAAAGGGCTCATGTGGTGGGCTTCACGGGCGCACCCGGGGCCGGCAAGTCCTCCCTGCTCAACGCTCTGGTGGAGACTCTTCGAGAGCATTCTCTGCGGATCGGCATCATTGCGGTGGACCCTTCTAGCCAACGCTCTGGAGGCGCTTTGCTTGGCGACCGAATGCGACTCTCGGCGAGTGCTCGTGAGGCAGGAATCTTCTTGCGATCCATGGCTGCTCGCGACCGGCTTGGCGGCCTGGCAGACGCCACGCGAGCCAGCACCGCGGTTCTCTCGGCCGGTTTTGACTGGGTCTTTATTGAAACCGTCGGCATCGGACAGTCCGAATGTGAAGTCGCTCAGTTGGTCGACACTTTGGTTTTTGTTGCCCAACCGGGTGCCGGCGACACACTGCAATTTATGAAAGCCGGGATCCTGGAACTCCCGGATATCTTTGTGGTGAACAAATCTGACACGGGCGCCGAGGCCGAGCGAACAAGATCCGAGTTAGGGGGGGCCCTTCAGCTTGCCGAAGCACAAGCGGCCGCCGGATGGACACCTCCACTGCTTTCTGCCTCCGCCCGGGATCGTGTGGGGATCGATGAGATCCAGACCCAGATCGAAGCTCACCGTCAGCACAGTCGAGAAAGCGGCGAGTTTGCAAGACGCCGCGAGGCCGGACAACTCGCCTTTGCCACCGAATCCCTCTCGCGTCGATACGGCGAGTGGGGGCTCGCTCAAATCGGAGGCGCCGGAACCCTTTCGGGGCGCCTCGAGCAGGCCGGCGAACGCTCAGCTTTCGGCGTGGTCCTCGATTTAGGTCGAGAAATCGAGAACGCTCTACGAGGCAAGTAGCCCAGGACACACGTCAGGAAAGGTCAACCCTCCCGACGATGCCACTCCACGTCTCCATCTCCTGAGCGTGCGTTCTCTAAACGGGCCAGCGTGAACAAAAGGTCGGAGAGACGATTCAAATAACGAAGAGTCGGTCCCTCAATGGTTTCTTCGCGATCAAGCCCAACGCATCGGCGTTCGGCCCGTCGACAAACAGTACGCGCCGCATGAAGCGCTGCAGCTGCGCGGCACCCCCCAGGCAGCACAAAGTTTTTCAAAGGCGCCAACTCCCCGTCGGCCCGATCGATCGCTTCCTCAAGGGCATCCACATCCTCATCACGAACGCCCATGGAAGCCAACACCGAAGACCCACTGCCCGGCGCCGTGGCCAGGACCGATCCGATCTCAAACAGCGACATCTGAATGGCCGAAAAAAGGGACTGCTGATCGGATGAAGCATCAAGGACGGCGACCCCGAGCGCTGCGTTCAATTCGTCGACGGCCCCGTAGGCCTCAACACGTAAAGCGTCCTTCGGCACTCGGCCGCCCCCGGCCAAATCGGTTTGCCCTGCATCTCCGCGTCGTGTGTAGACTTTCATTTTTTCCTAAATCGCGACCAAACCGGCTCATCGGTTAACGTTTGTGCGCAGCCAATTCCTGCTCTACGCGGCGAGCCCATTCATCGTCGTCATGCGGCGAAGCCGATCCATCCGGAACATCCGATGCATCGGCCACACTCTTTTCCGTCGAAGGCCGTGACACCATACGCCGTAAAATAAAGAAAACGAGGACCGCGCCCACGGCCAGCGATCCCCCGGGCAACAGCCAGGCCGCTAGCCCCCAGCCCTCCCCTTCCGGCATTGAGCGCACCGCATCTCCGAAGCGTTCTTGAAGGATCAGGATGACTTCGCCTCGGTCGGCACCGGCGGCCTCCTGCAAAAGAATCCACTGCCTCACCTCTGCGGCCTGCGGGCTCGTACACGCAGCCAGCGTTCGACCGGGACAAAAAGGGCTCATGAGCTCATGCGAGAGGGCATAGCCCCAACTCGGCTCTTGATCCTCAGGCTGCGCTCCAACCCAAGCCGGTGCCAGGCATAGACAAAGTACAAAAAGGCTCACCGCGCCTCTTCGATAAAAGCTTGGTTTCTTCTCCACCGTTCAGTCTTCCCAAGGCAATTGAAGAGGAAGCGGCTCCCCTTCAACATCTAAGCTCACCACATTCCTAGGCGGGTCTGTCATGACGCGTGACCCAGGAGCCACTGATTCGGTGAGCCAGACGTTGCCTCCAATCACACTGCCCGCCCCAATGACGGTCTCTCCACCCAGAATCTTTGCGCCAGCGTAAATGGTCACATCGTCTTCAACCGTGGGGTGACGCTTAAGACCGCGCAGTTGAGCACTCTCCTTGATCGAGGTCGCCCCAAGTGTCACGCCTTGGTAAATCCGAACTCGATCACCAATTTCCGTCGTCTCGCCAATCACCACGCCCGTGCCATGGTCGATAAAAAAATGACGACCTAGCGTGGCCCCCGGATGGATGTCGATGCCCGTGCGATCGTGAGCGTACTCACTCATGATTCGGGGGATTAAAGGCACTTGAGCCGTGTGTAACTCATGAGCGATGCGGTGAATCGCCAAAGCGCGGATCACCGGGTAGGAAACGACGATTTCCTCGTAGCCGGTGGCAGCCGGATCTCCCAAAAAAGCCGCCTCGACATCTTCTGAGATCATTTGACGCAAGCCAGCCAAGCGGCCCACGAAATCAGTTGTGATTCTTTCTGCGGCACTCGAATCCGGAAGATCGACCTGCCCCAGTAAAGAACGAAGTTGCTGAGCCACCCCGGGGATTTCGGAACGCAATTCGGAGGCTTCAAACCGAAAGCGGAGTAAACGCTCGGTGCGATCCGCCCAGGCAATGACGCCCATGGGATCGAGCAGGCCCTTACACACCGCCTGGGAGAGGGGGTCATCCGCACAGTGGGAAAGATCCTCGATCGCCTTCTCAACGACTTCTGGCGAACAAGCGACGTGTCTCTCCTCGGAAGAATCCTGATCGGAAACCTCCTCAGAAACCCGTCCCTTCACTCCTCGCCCACTGACCGATGACATTTCGTTCTCCTTGGCGCTCAAAAGGCGGCTCGCCTCTCTCTATCGCTTTCGTTCAGACCGTCTCAAACGGACTCGCCTCGCCCGCCCAAAAGTCATTTTTTTAGACTTGGATTCTAGCTCAGACCCAGCAAAACCCACCCTTTATCCCTGACGGAATCCCTGAGTCGCTCTATTCTTAGGCATGTCCCCCCTTCGGAGTCCCATGAGCACCGTCTACAGCCATTCCCGACTCTCGAGCTTTGAGCAATGTAAGCAGAAATTCCAATTTCGATACTTGCTCGAAATCCCCGAAGATTCTGAGGGGGTGGAAGCCTTTGTAGGAAAAAGAGTCCACGAGATCCTTGAACGGCTTTACCAGTTCGTTGGCCGAGATCAGGTCCCCTCTTTGCGACGTGTGCTTGAACGCTACGATGCTGAATTCGACCAGCATTACGACGCTGAACGCATCCGCATTGTACGTACCGAATTCAAGCGCGACTACTATCACAAGCTTGGCGCTGACTGTCTGAGTCGATTTTATCGGCGCTACTACCCCTTTGACCAAGAAGAAACGCTTGGCTTAGAGCACCATGTTCTTTTCGACCTCGACCACGCGGGCGAATATCGGGTTCAGGGATTTATCGACCGAGTCTGCCGGACAAAAGATGGGACCATCGAAATCCAGGATTATAAGACTGGGAAGTGGGTTCCCAGCCGCAAACAGCTCGACATGGAACGCCAATTGGCTTTATATCAGCTGGGACTGGCCGGGGAGTACGGCACCGAGCAACCCATGCGACTTGTCTGGCATTATCTGGCTCGAGGACAAACGCGTACATCCAGCCGAACCCCCGAACAGCTCGATACGCTCCGCCGAGATACAATCGCTCTGATCGATGAAATCGAAGCCACCACGGATTTCCCAGCCCAAAAAAGCAATCTCTGCAATTGGTGCGAGTATAAGAAAATATGTCCGGCTTTTGACGGGGTGCCCCCCGAGTCCCCCTCTTGAAAAGACGGCTTCGCCCCGTGTACTTCGCTGCAAGGGGAGCTAACTTTTCTCTATGAGCCTACAAATCGAACGCATCCCCACCCTCGGCGACAATTACACCTATCTCCTCATCTGTACAGAATCCGGCGAGGCGGCTGTGATGGACGCACCCGAAGTCGCGCCCGTCGTATCCGAGGTGAAACGAACGGGTTGCTCGGTCACAAAAATCCTCTCCACTCATCACCACCCAGACCACTCCGCCGCCAATCCCGAACTGGCCCAGCTTTACGACGCACCCGTCTATGCCCACTCGTCAGACGCCGCAAGAATGCCCGGCTTTACCCACGGCCTTGAAGAAGGCGATCTCATCAAAGTGGGACAGCAGCAAGCACGCATTCTCTTCATTCCGTCGCACACAATGGGTCATATTGCATATGTCTTTGATGAGGCCAAAGCCCTTTTCTCAGGCGACATGCTTTTTGCCGGGGGCTGCGGTCGACTCTTTGAAGGCGATGCAGAGATGATGTACGACGCTCTTTGCGTCAAGCTGTCAGCCCTGCCGGATGACATGAGAGTCTTTTGCGGCCACGAATATACGGAGTCCAATCTTCGATTTGCCGTGGTCGAAGAACCGGCCAATCAAGCGATTCAAGATAAACTTCAACGGGTGATCGCCCTTCGCGCCCATGCGGCCCCAGACTGGCACGATGCGAAGCCCGATGAGATGACCATCCCTTCGACGATCGGTGAAGAAAAGGCCACAAATCCTTTTATGCGTGCCCGTGACGGGGCCGATTTGGGTCGTATACGACTGGCAAAGGACTCGTTCTGAATTCGCTCGCTCCGCCCGAGAATGCGACTAAAACGCACTTTGAACATCGAGTTCCATTCTACGAGACGGATGCGATGGGCATCGTTCATCATGCCAACTACCTGCACTTGTTTGAAAGAGGACGCGTTCTCTGGATGGAAGAGCACCATCGATCCTACACCGATTTTATTGAACGCGGCCTTCACTTGGCCGTGACTCAGGTGAAGGTCGATTACCATGCCAGTGCTGGCTTTGACAACCGCCTGACCGTCACCACCTGGCTTGATTGGGTGCGCGGCGCCTCTCTCGCCATGAGCTACCACATCTACGAAGGCAGCCGCCTCACCACATCAGGGACCACCGAACATGCCGCGGTGGATGAAAAGGGCCGTGTCCGGCGAATTCCTCGAGAAGATCAAACGCGACTCCGCGCCCTAGCCTGTCACAGTGGAACTTCTTTATTGGGGCCAAAATGAAATCAGCCGACTAAAAGTACGGCCCACGACATGCTGCTCCACCCACTGCGTCACCTTTTGAACCGCCGATAAAGCATCGCCTTGACCTGACCAGTGTGAGCGCACAATGTCAGGATGGGTGTGATTCAGCAGGCTCGACAAAGCAAGCGCCACCACGATCAGGTCATCAATGAGTCCCACCGGACCCAAGAGAAGGCTCGGCAGCAAATCCAAAGGCGAAATCAGATAAAGCAAGCCCCCAAGGCCTATGGCCTTCGCACGCCTTGGCACCCGCTCATCTCGAAGAAGACGAGCCAGCAAGATGGCCAGATCGGGCAAGAGGAGCAAGAGATCGGCAACATCCGACTCACCCCCTCTTGAAGAAGGGCAACGCAAGCGAGCTCGGAGTGACTCCCAGAACCTGCGATCACGGGGATTCAATTCGATAGTGACCTTTTCAGAGTTTGACCCCACGGTGAACCTCCTTCATCAAGCGATCAGACCTGCGACGGCTGTTGTAAATAGACGGCCTTTGATTTCAGACCAAAATCGCCCCAATGTCGCCTGAGAGAATCTAGCCCATGTGTTTTTTGAGCCCTCCATAATTCAATAAAATCGGCTCTTCTTCACGAAATCGAGGACTTGAGACCAGATCGGACCCGGCGCTCACGACGCTTCGGAGTGCATTTCGGCGAGCACTGTGATAACGATCCCCCCAAAGGGAGTGCAAAACGACAACGTGAGTGATCCAGAAATCAAAGAAGATGCTGCTCGATTCGAAGAAGTGACCGTGGACTTAACGGAACCCCTCGACGGAGTCGAAACTCTGTCAGCCGTCATCGGTATTCCCGAGTGGTGGCCCACCGGGACCCGCGTCGCTGTGGTCATTGCCCACGGCGAGGGGGACATGAATGACCCGTTGGTCACCGCCCTGCATCGCAACCTGGCGAACAGCCGATTCTTCACGGTCCGTTTCAATTTTCCGTTCGCTGAAGCCCGAAAAGCCCTGGGTAAAACAGCTCCACAAACCCTCGACAAAGCATTTAGAGCCGCTCTCTCGGTCCTGGGCCGAGACCCCACTTCAGCACCCTCCCAGGTTTTTCTCGGAGGAGTCGGGGCCGGTGCGCTTTCGGCGGCTCGGCTCGGGACAACCCGATTCCCGGTCGATGGCCTCTTCTTTCTGGGATACCCCCTTCACCCTCAAGGCAAACCTCTCGAACCGGACGCCGAGCTTCTTTATCGGCTCATTCCGTCGATGCTTTTTATCCAAGGCACAGAAGATCCCCAGTGTGAACTCGACACACTCCGACGCTGTCTTGCTCGAGTTGGAACCCCTTCCTCGCTGAGAGTCATCGCCGGCGCTGATGCTTCGCTGCTTCGCCCGGAAGCTAAAAATGAACCGGCCGCGGCTCAGGCGGGCTATAAGGCGATTTCCCGAGTCGTCGAAAAGTGGCTCGACGGGCTCCTCGACCAACCCTAAAAGCCAGAAAATCCCATCAGAGATGGCCGCCAGGGGCCTATCTGCCCACGGGGCGCTTCACCTCCGGGTGGATTCTTACAACGCACGGGATTGAAATTACTTTTGCCCTCCGTTAGGGTAACAGGCCCTTATTTGGCTCCTCCGCGGCGTCGCCGCACCGGAGCTTTCACGATCCACTGACTAACCCGGAGGCAATACTTCCATGAAGGCCATGGTGTGTCTGAAGCAGGTTCCCCATCAGGATGCGCGGCTCGATGTCGCGGCTGACGGAAGCTGGATTCAGGAAGACAATATTAAGTTCGAAATCAATAGCTACGACACTTACGCGCTTGAAGAAGCACTGCGCATCAAAGATGCGGATGGGGAGACCGAAGTCGTCGTCGTGTCCATCGGTCCTGACCGTGTGACTCAGGCTCTGCGCACCGCACTCGGGATGGGGGCGGATCGCGCCGTGCACGTCAACGACCCCGCAACCGGGAACTCGGATGCACTGGGCATTGCCAAGGTTTTAGCCGCGGTCGCCAAGGAAGAAAATCCGGACATCATTCTCTGCGGCTTAATGGCTGACGACGGAAACTTCTCGGCCGTTCCGCCCATGCTCGGGGAACTTCTAGACATGCCTTCGGCCACCAGCGTGCTGGGAACCGATATCGGCGACTCAGTCACCGTGGAACGTGAACTTGAAGGCGGTGCGCGAGAAGTGGTCGAAATGCCCAAGCCCTGCCTATTGGCCATTCAAACCGGCGCGAACCAAGTGCGTTATGCCTCACTCAAGGGCATCATGCAGGCTAAGAAAAAACCCGTAGATGCAAAGACTGCAAGCGAACTGGGCCTCGACGGGCAAGTCGGGGAATCCGCAGCCAAGGTCAAAGTGGGCAAAGTCTACATCCCGCCCAAATCGGACACGGCCGAGATCTACGACGGCAGCACCGACGAAGTGGTGGGTCGATTGGTGACTAAGATCAAGGAACTGGGGCTGCTTTAACGAGCCGTTCTCGAACGCCATCCATCATTCTAAACAGGAAAACAGTCAGCATATGCTCCGCCGGTGAAAGGGCCGAAGTCAGGCTCCTTCTCACCCTCGCAGCTTTCACTTAGGGAGTATCCCGATGGGCCATATCCTCATCGTCGCCGAATTAAATGACCAAGGTGCTATTCGCGAGGCGAGTTACGAACTCGTCAGCGTGGCACGAAAACTCGCAGAAGAAACGGGTCGTGAGGCCCGTGGCCTCGTGATCGGGAGCGGAGTGGCCGACGTGGCCGCTGAATTCGCTTCGAAGGGAGCCGGCGAAACGCTTTTCGCCGACGATGCCGCTCTGGCTAATTACAACTCGGATGGGTTCAACCAAGCCATTCGAGCCGCCGTAGAGGCGACGGGAGCTGACCTCATCCTGATTTCAAACACCCCTTCAGGCTGGGACGTGGCGCCTCGCTTGGCGGCTGGCCTGGACGCGGCCTACGTGAGCGATTGCTTCAAGATTGACGGGGCCGGAGACGGGCTCACTTTCTACCGACGTATTTTCAACGGAAAACTCGACGCCGAACTCAGCACCGAGGGCATTACGGTGGCCACCGTTCAGCCTGGGGCCACCGAGCCTTTTGAGGGGACGAGCGAAGGCGGCACAACGGCCCTGGACCTGTCCCTCGACGGTGTTCGCTCTAAATTCATTGAAACAAAGCAAGCGGAAGCAACGGGCATCGACCTGACTAAGGCCGAAATCATTGTCTCCGGTGGACGAGGCGTTGGAGACCCCGAGAAGTTCCCGGAAATCATTCAGCCTCTCGCAGATGCGCTGGGCGGAGCCATGGGGGCGTCTCGCCCGGTGGTGGACGCCGGATGGCTTGACCATCCTTATCAGGTGGGATCCTCGGGACAGGTGGTCACACCCAAGCTGTATCTCGCTTGCGGCATATCAGGGGCCATTCAGCATTTGGTGGGCATGAAGGGGAGCAACTTCATCATGGCGATCAACAAAGACCCCGATGCACCGATCTTCGAGGTGGCCGATGTCGGGGTCGTAGCCGATCTCTTCGACATTGTTCCGGCTCTCACCGAAGCCGTAAAAGCGGCCAAGGGCTAAAGCTCTAAGCCTGCTCTAAGGCTCCCGGTGACCACGAAGGCCTGACTTCTTTGTGCAGGCAAGTCCACGTCTCTTTCGAAAGAGACGTGGATACTCGTGGTAGATGAGACATGAAAAAAGCCTAGAGAAGGCCTCACCTGAGGCACTTCTCTGCTCGCTCCGCTATTCTGGCGCCCCTGAGGAAATTGAAGACAAAGGAGAATTATGGCTGTAGACACATCTCAGTTTCGCAATGGTCTGAAGCTCGACGTGGATGGCCAGCCCTTTGTAATCACCTTCTTTCAGCACGTGAAGCCCGGCAAGGGGGGAGCCTTCGTTCGAACAAAGCTCAAAAACCTTCTGAACGGCCGAGTGGTCGACAAGACCTTCAGGTCGGGTGAAAAAGTGCAGGAACCGGATATCGAAGAGAAATCTATGCAGTATCTCTATCAAGATACTGACGAACGTATCTTCATGGATAATTCGAGTTTCGAACAGACCCCCATCAGCGACGAAGTACTGGGGTCAGCCACTGACTTCTTGCTCGAGAGCATGGAGGTCGAAGTTCTCTTCTGGAAGGGCAAACCGGTCAACATCGACCTGCCAAACTACATCGAGGCCAAAGTGACTCAGTCTGACCCAGGTATCAAGGGCGACACCAGTTCAGGCGCGAACAAGCCCGCCACACTGGAGACAGGCCTTACCCTTAACGTGCCCCTTTTTATCGAAGAAGGAGACGTGCTCCGCGTGGACACCCGGACCGGAGAGTACTCAGAACGAGTCACCAAATAGGCGTGCGCCGTTGAGCCCTCAGGACGGAGAAGATCGTCCCAAACGGGCCATCGTTCTCTCGGGCGGCGGAGCTCGCGGGGCCTACGAGGCCGGCGTCCTTCAGTTCATCCTCGACGAACTCCCCAAGAGACAAAACGTCGACCCTCACTTCGACATCATTTGCGGAACCTCGGTGGGTGCAATTCATGCGGCTTTTATCGCTGCAACGGCCGACGAAGAAGAGGGGCGAGGCCCCCGGCTGGTCAAGATGTGGGATGCTCTCCACGTCGAAGAAGTGTTTAAATTTACGACGCGAGACATCATTTCAATGCCTCGCAAGCTATTGGGCGTTCGGAAAGTGGCTCAACAACTAAAAGAAGGCCGCCGACCCGATCGACTCTTTGGAATTCTCGACACGACCCCCCTCGAAAACCTCGTCTTAGATGCCATTCCCTGGGAGGGAATTCGTCGCAATATCAACAAGGGGCTGGTCGAATCACTGTGCGTCACAGCAACCCAGCTGGCGACCGGACGAGCCATTCTATTCAACGAAAACAAAGACTTACAGAATCCGCCCGATTGGCCTCCCGACAACTTCATTCGACTCCAGCCCACACGAATCTCGCCGGTCCATACGCTGGCCTCCGCCGCCATCCCCCTGCTCTTCCCCTCGGTCCGGGTCGGCGCACGGTATTACGCAGACGGCGGACTCCGATTAAATACGCCCCTTTCCCCGGCTGTGCGACTCGGGGCCGACCGAATCCTCGTCATTGGACTGAGTCACGGTCAACCTCGAGAGACGCCGGAGAGTCTGGCTCAGCAAAGAACAGCCGGATTCGGCAACCCCCTTTTCCTCTTCGGCAAAGTCCTGAATGCGCTGATGCTCTCGCCGGTGGACGCTGACATCGCTCGAGTTCGACTCATCAACAACATCATTGATCACGGCGAAAGCGCTTTCGGAGCGAACTTCCTGGAACGCCTCAATACCGCCTCTCAAAATGAGGGCGGTAGACCCCTTAAGTACATTCAAAATATGGTCATTCGCCCCTCAAAGGACGTAGGAATGATGGCGGGAGAGCTGCTCGCTCATCGCCAAGATGAATTCAAAATGAATGCCTTTCTCAAACTTTTCATCAAAGCGTCCGATGAGCACAGCATCGACAAAGAAGCCGACTTGCTCTCCTACCTCCTGTTCGACAGTGCATTCACCACCCCTCTCGCTCAACTCGGCTTCGCCGATGCCCAGGCGCAGGAGGCCGAATTAACCCAGTTCTTCTCAAATGAGCCCAGCGCGAAGCTTTGATCCTCAGCTCAGAGGGCTAAGCTCCCCCCATGCGCGGCGACCAATTGGCTCGACAATGGCAACTCGTTCAAAGGCTGGCCCGAAGCCGGTCTGGGGTGGGACTCGACCAACTCTCCGAAGATCTCGGCTGCGTTCGCAGGACGATTTATCGTGATCTCGATGCTTTGATGTACGCCGGCTTCCCGGTGGTCAGTGAGAAGCGCTCAAACAAAGTGTTTTATCGCTTTCTGGACACTTTCCAACTGGGCGACGTCCCATTTACCGCCGATGAAATTCTCGCCCTCGCCTTCAGCGAGGACCTTCTGAAAACTTTGGAGGGCACCGTCTTTCACGACTCCATTCAATCGGCCCTCACAAAAATCAGGTCGGCGCTTTCTCAAGAACTCATGCAGTTTCTAGACACCATCGGCGGCACGTTCAAAGTTCTGACAGGGCCTCATAAACGATACGCCGATTCTCGTGAAACGATCCAAGCTCTCAATCAGGCCGTCCTTTCAAAAGAAACCGTCGGGATTCGTTATTTCACGGGTCGCACCGGGGAAGAAACATCAAGAGACCTCGACCCCTACCAAGTTTGGTATCGCGAGGGAGGACTCTATGTGATTGGAATGGATCACCGATCGCGTGAAATCCGAACCTTCGCCGTCGACCGGATTCGGTCGCTTGTGGCCACGGGAGCCTTCTTCGAAGTCGAGTCCGGGTTCGACTTCGAGACATGGACCGCCACAAATTTTGGGGTATTCAGCCAGCCCGCCTCCAAGGTCTGCATTCGTTTTGAGGCCTCCTGGGCTCACTACATCCGCGAAAGAGTCTGGCATCAGAGCCAATCGCTCCAAAACCGGCCCGACGGGGGCATTGAACTGACCATGCAAGTCGGTGGCGACCACGAACTCACGAACTGGGTCCTCTCCTTTGGGGCGGGAGCCGAGGTTCTAGAACCCCCGGGACTCCGGGACCGTGTAAAAACATCACTTGAAGAGGCTCTTTCTCGCTATTCCGGAACGGGGAACCCCGGAAAAAGCGAAAAAAGTCGGAACTAAACAGGCCAGCTTCGGGTTCTCACTAGGCTGTAAGACGCGAAACCAATCTGTTTTCAAAACCTTTGTGGATCGGGGCAAAAAGACGTCTATCTGGGCGGAGTTAGGGCTCCAGGCTCGCTATCGTCCGGCCCACAAAGGGTGCTCTTCTTGAGTACTGAAAAACCATTCGACCCGCGAGCCTTCCCCCCCCCAGACTCAGATTACGCCCCACACATAGACGCACCGAGCCACCAAAGCGAGGAAGAGGAAGGGAATCAGTGCACGTGTATTCGGCCGACTCTCGAAACGCCTTCGAGTGCCATGGAATCGAGAGCAGGTCGCCAACCCTCAAATGACGAGAACGCTTTCGAAAACTTTAGTGCACCCACCTTATCCGCAGTCGTTCCGGACGCGAATGGGACTCTTCTGTCCAATCCTGATTCTGAGTATTTCCCTCGGCTTCGGAGCCCCGCAGAGCCAGGCACAAGAAATCGTCGGGCCAGTGGAACCCTTCATCGTAGATTCCTTAGAGCCGCTTGAACCCGTCTTCGAAGTCAACCAATTCGAAATCCGGTACACAGCTCCAAGCCCCAACCTTCCTCCCGTTCAAAGCCTCCTGCCCATCTCGGTGCGGCTTGCGGGAGGACCCAACGGGTACAGTCAGCCCACATTCGATGACCCGGGACAAACGGTCCAGATCGGAGGGAGCCAAGCCTCTGCCGCTTATGAAGCCAGTGCACTGGCTGTTATTTCTCGCGCCATCCTGTCTCGACTCCACGACGAGGGCGTCATGGGCGTCTACGTTCGGCCCAGCGGTGAGGATATCGACATCAAGAAAGAAAGGGATCTGCGTCCGCCCGGAGATGAGGCTCTACAAATTGACGTCTGGGTCGGACGAATCAAAGACGTTCGAACCGTGGCGCTGGGCAACCGGCTCGGGCCGGAATGGAGAGTGGACAATCCTGTTCACCAAAAAATTCGAAGCTATTCCCCTCTACAACCTCTCATCACGGGCGACCAAGACACCGTAGACATCCTTGATCGAGACACCCTTGAGGAATACATCTACTTTCTGAATCGTCACCCTGGGCGCAACGTAGAGGCGGCTCTAGCCGCGTCTAACGACGAAGAAGGCATCACTCTCGACTATCGAGTCTACGAACAAAAAACCTGGAACGTTTACGCCCAGTCCTCGGACACGGGAAGTCAAAGAACAAGCCCTTGGCAAAACCGAGTCGGGTACATCAATCGCCAGTTGACCAACCGCGACGATATCCTTTCGATCCAGTACATGAATGGCGGATGGGATGAAGTGCATGACATTCAGATGTCCTATGACGCTCCCTGGTTCGCCCCCAAGCGCCCCGAGTGGATGGAAAAATCCGGACGAGAACCGGATTGGCTCGCCTGGGCCGATCGAAGCAAGGTCCCATGGTGGGGGTTAGGTCGTCTCCGCTGGGGAGTCAGCGGTGGTTGGACCGGAATCAACTCTGACATCCGAGGCGCGATCCCAGGCGGCTTTGACGCCGTCGATGAACTCAACTCCAGCGACTGGCATGCCGGGGGGCGGCTCGCGTACAACTTCTTTCAACATCGAAACCTATTCATTGACGCCTTCGTCGCCGGACGCTTCAGAGGCTTAGATTTCGAAAATGCCGCCTCGGCCAACCGAGGCCAAGTCACACTCATTATCCCAGGCGCTGGGCTTGATCTCGAGCGCGTCAATGGCTACTCGGCTCTCTTCGGAAACGTGACCGCCGAACATGCCGCTCCATTGGGGAGCTACGAGGATTACCAATTCGCATTTGGCGGAGGTCTCGGTCGCGCCGAAACCGACCCGCGCTGGTGGGTGCTTAAGTTCTCCGGAGGAATTAGCTACTACCTCGAGCCGTTGCTCTTCCCGAAAGCATGGAAAGACCCAAGCAGCGCGCGCAGTTCACGACTCAGTCACGAGATTTCACTGGGAGGGCGAGGGCAATACGCCTTTGGTTCGAGACTCATCCCACAAAGCTCTCAGGTCATCGGCGGCTTGTACAGTGTGCGCGGTTTTCCACAAGGCGTAGCCGTCGGCGACAACGTCTATGTCGGGAGCTTCGAGTACCGCTTTCACATTCCACGGGCCTTGCCCATTCAATCCAAACCGATCCAACTTCCCTGGATTGGAGATTTTAGAGTCGCCCCACAGCAGGTCTACGGTCGTCCGGACTGGGACCTCGTACTTCGCGCCTTTGTGGATGCAGGCAAGAGCACCCGCAATCGACCTCGACTCGGCGCGGGCCCCGAATACGACCAAACTCTGGTGGGAGTGGGGCTCGGCTTGGAGCTTATTTTCCGTGGCAATTTCAAAGCACGAGTCGATTGGGGACGCGGCGTTTACCAAAAAACGGACGTCTACTTCGACTCGGGGCCCGTTCGCACCGAAGAAAATACAAATATCGACCCCGCCGGAGAGTTCTACTTTCTCTTTGATGTGGTTTGGTAAGAATCCGCGATCTTGAGGAATCTCAATTCAACAGGGCAAGAATCTGCAAGGGACAAGACATGAGACAAACCAGACGGAGTGAAGGCTCGCTGCTGCGAACGGCCCTCGGTCCACAGACCCGTATCGGGCGAGCGCTTGTTCATCTCGCGCTGATTCCCATGGTGATCTGCGTTGGAATCCCCAAACAAGGACGGGCCCAAACCGCCGACACCGCCCTCGGATCAGTGACCACCACTCACGGAGAGGGACAATTCACCGTCAATCAAAATGACATCACGGAATTCACGCAAGGAAGTCAAAACGTTATTCTCTCATGGCAAGATGATTTNCAACAGCCCGCGGGTCATAGCCTTGAGTTTCGNCAAGACTCGAATTACTCCATCTTAAACCAGAGCCCGGGCGAACGTCCGTCTGAGTTCTACGGGCGCGTGGTGTGTGATGCCACTTGTATTTTTGCCAATGAAGCGGGGATCTTCTTTGGAGATGGATCCTACGTTGATGTAGGGCGCATGTTTGCGGTCAGCGGACGAATTGCGGAAGGCGACTTCCTCAACGGAATCCATANCTTCACTCACCTCAACGGCCCCGTCGCCAATTACGGCACGCTCAAAGGCCAAAAAATCGCGCTGCTTGGCCAGAATGTCGCCAACTATGGCCGGGTCGAAACCCCTGAAGGCAGCTTTATGATGTTGGCCGGGGATCAAGTCATCCTTCGTGAACATGACAGCCCGGTTGTGATCCAAACCCATCTTCCTGACTCCACGGAGCCGGCCTCGGCGGCCCACGTGGAAAACTGGGGGGAGATCNAAGCCCAAGGCGGTGAAGTTCGCTTGGCGGCCGGAGATCTTTTGTCCTTCGCCATCCGACAGGGCGAAACCGGCCGTATTGCCGCTTCCGAAATTGTCATCGAAGGTGGCGACAAGGGGCTTGTCGAAATCGGCGGCCAGCTCGATGCGACTGGACTTGAATCCGGGCAGCACGGCGGAACCATCGACGTTTTGGGCGAATACATCTTAATCGCAGACGGTGCGATGCTGGATGCTTCAGGGGCTGCAGGCGGAGGCAATATTCACGTCGGCGGCGCACAACAGGGCGGAGANGAACTCCGGACGGCCCGCAATTCCTTCGTACACGAGAACGCCACGATCCGTGCGGATGCCACAGAATCCGGGGATGGCGGTGAAATCGTCATCTGGGCGGACGAAACAACCCAGGTCTATGGCACGCTCTCGGCCCGAGGCGGTCCGAGCGGTGGTCAAGGTGGTTTTGCCGAAACGTCCGGCCTTGACTGGCTGGATGTCAGCCAGGCCCCTCAGCTGATGGCGCGCAGCGGTCAAGCCGAGGACCTCGGTGGTCAATGGCTCATCGACCCGAACAATATCAATATTGTCGATCGCCCTCCTCCGGCCTGTTCCCCCTCCGACCCCAGCTGCGTCCCTTGCTCAAGCACCGATGGCAGCTGCCTTGACCCCGGGCTTTCCGAACAGCAGCGCTTAAATCCCGTTTTTTACGACCCTTTGCTTTGGCCCAACATTGAACAGTTTTACGGAGAGCCTCCAAATGGCCCAGTCCTTCGGCCAACCGTAAATGACTCCAACATCTGGGCGGACCTGATCGTTCAAACTCTGACCCAGGGCGTCAATGTGTGGATCTTCACCGATACCGCGAGTCAAACCCAGGGCACCCAAGACGGAAACATCCGAGTCGAAGCTGAAATTCGAATCGACGATGAAACCGTCGATCCCGGCACGCAGGCCAGGCTTGTGCTTTGGGCGAGCAACGACATTATCGTCAACGAATACATTGGAGTTCAAAGAGACCCCTCTACCTCAAGCGAGTCCCCCACCAATCTCGCTCTTGATATCGACCTCTGGGCCAATTCGGAATTTCAAACAGAAAACGTAACGTCTCCAGATCAAATTCCCGCGCAGTATCAAGGAACCCTTGAACTGAATGCTGATATGGAAACAGGCGGCGGAAGTGTCTTTCTTCTCGGCGCAGACGTCGTTCTTGCAGACACCGGACAAATTAAAACAGATGGAGGAAGCGCCCTCCTCTCGGCCGCACAGGGAGACCTCTCCCTACATGGCCGCATTGATACGTCAAGCGACGTCGTCACCGAACAAGAACTAAGTCGACCCGGAGGTTTGCTCACCCTGGCGGCCACCGCGGTGCGACGCCCTCAAAATTCGCTCGACGATCTGCCCAGCGTCGTCGTGGGCGGGCAGATCCTCCAAACAGAAACGATTCATACAGGGGGCGGGAATACCACGATTCTCTCAACCGGCGGCCGCATCGATCTTAATTCGGACATCGATACCTCAGGCGGCAGCCTAGGACTCTTTTCCACTGTCCAAGAGTTCGAGAGCGTCACGTCTGAAGACAGCGAAACCGTCCTGGCTGGAGGACAAATCAATATTGGCAACCAAGCAGACCTAAAGACGGGCGGCGGCAACTTTGCCGCCGGCTACGTCGAGCAAGCCACCGCACAAGCCAACGAAATCACGATTCAAGGACGAATTGATACCAGCGCATCTCCCGCGGCGGGGGAGACTCCCCAAGTCGGCGGGACCGTTCGGATCTCCGCACAATCCGCTTTCTCGGGCAATGATCCAGGCAAGATCGTGATCAAGGCCAATGAAGGCGATCTTGAGGAAGTTCTAATTTCCACTCAGGGTGCTCAATTCCTCGCCGCGAGCGACGGCGAATTTGTTCTCGAAAATGCCACCATCGATACGGTCACGGAACTCGCAGTCGAGGCTGAAACCCTCGATAGTCAAATTCTGATTCAAACCGACGGCGATAAAAAAATTATTCAAAGTGCCCAAGGCGAGACACTCCTTCGAGCCTCTGAACTCGTTCAGGTCAGCTATGCCACCGATCAGGCCGCTGGCAATCTTACTTTTGAGGGTGANGTTAAAGTGAGGAGCGATCAGATTACGCTCCAAGCTGGTTTTAACTCAGCCGTCGGAGAGGATCTGGCGACCGTGAATCTCGGAACCGCCGATTTTTCAGGCCTCCAAAGCCCGGGCTCAAGCCTCGAGGCCCCCACCGAGTTTTCGCTCACTCAAGAAGCAGACTTGGACACGAGCCTCATTGCTGGGCGGATCGGAGGAGGAGATCTTTCAGGGCTCCAGACTCTCACTCTTTCCAGCCGAGAGGGGACCCTGACCGTCTCGAATGCCGAGCAAATCTCAACTCAAGATCTCACTTTAAATCTCGTGGGCGCTGAGGCCATCGTGATTAACGATGCCTTCCCAGGATCTCCGGGGTCTCCCACCCCAACAGAACCTGTACTCGATACTCTTTCGTTGAATGCATTAGGCTCCTTGGTCATTGACAGCGCCACGGCCGACAACATTTCGAATGCGGCGCAGAATCTATCGATTACAGCCGGACTGGATGAAGATTCCAGTGACCCAAGCCTCCAGATCAATGGAAACCTTGCGGCCTCCGAGTCCATCGAACTTCATGGCGGCGCAGAGGGTCAAGGAAACCTTCTCATCCGTTCCGAAGACCCAAACAGCCCAGTTAGCCTCAAATCTCAAGCGATCTCCCTTTGGGCTGGCGATGGCGACTCTGAGGGAACGGCTCAAGTTACTTACGAGAACGTTCACTTCGACAAGCCCGACGGCAGCTCACAAGCCTTTTCCTTCAGCCTTCGACAAGATGCTCAGATCACCGATGAAACCATCGTCGGTGACAACATAACGTTCGGCAACGGCATCGATGGCGTGGCGGGACTCAACTACACCTTACGAGGGGACGCTCAAACGGATACGACTTCCAGCATCCTCATCGGAACAGCAGGCGCGCAATTTCTCAATGGCGCCCGACTGCACCTCTACGGCCAAGGTCAAATCGCTTTAGAGGAAAACACGCAGCTGAGCGTCCAAACATTAGACATTGGCGGCATTACGGATTTTATCTATACCGACGCATTAAACAGCAACATCGCGTTTACGGAATCAGGGAGTGTACTCACGCTGAGAGCTGGCCTCAGCGGTCTCGGGAACCTCAGCTTTGAGAGCGGCCTGACCATCGAAGCCGACGAAATCCGTCTCGTCGCAGGAAACGGCCCCTCTCTCTCAGGAGGTGGCGAATTTTCTCGCATTGACCTCAACCCCGAATCCGGTGCGGGCCCACTCTTTAAAACCGATAGCGAGAACGAAGAACTCACTTTCCTCTTTCGGCAAGATGCCAGTATCAATGACGAGGATCTCCCTGACCTATTGATTCAGTTCGGTGATACTCCGCCAGGACAGATCGCTATCCGGTCCGACAACGGCGAGATCAAATTTGACAACTTTACTGACCTGCCTCTCCTGACCGCGAACCAGACCGTCATACTCTCCGCCGAAACCGTCACTCTCGATCGCCAAGACGGCCTCCATCTCGACCTAGACAAGGCTTTAAAAGTTGAAGGCACGACGAATCAGAAACTCGAAATCCGCACCGACAACTTAGCTTTATCCGCCACCGGCCTGGAACTAGAGGATGATCCTCTCGCGGAAGTCCTCCCGGGAACCCTGGTTCGCTTTACGGGATTTGATACTCAGAGTTCTGAGGCCGAAACGGGACAGCCGGCCGCTGCTTTTGACTTTGAAGCCACTCCAAACTCGGCCCCCGAACAGATCGCGGTCACTCAAAACGCCTCTATCGGAGCTGCGAATCTCATCGACCCCACCAGCCAACTGGGCCAAAACGGCCTGAGCACTCCTGAGCCCCCCGTCACTTTTCAAGGCTACTCGCTGAGCAGCCTTGAAGGCAATATCGAAATTACGCCCGAAAGTGTCGCCAACGCCGATCTCTCAATTAGCCTGCAGACCAATGGAGAGACGACCATCGAAGACCGAACTGTCCTCTTCAAGGGAGACCAATTCGACCTACAGTCGCTTCTTGTCGCTAGCCTTTTCGACCTCACCATCGAGTCGCAGACAAGCAATGACCTGATCCTCGTCGCCAGCGATAATTTAAACATCCAATCAGGGCTGTCTGGCGTCGGAGACCTCGGCTTCTCGGGAAACGTCACCCTTCAAGCCAATACGATACTACTCAGCGCGGGCGACGACCCGGCTGCGCGCGAGGCTAGTTCACCCAGTCCATCGACCTCTTTGGTGAAGGCCAATGACCTGAACGCCGGCTCCGCTTTCTCACTGACGTTTAAGATGACCGAAAAAGAGAATGCTCCAACCTCGTTTACGCTTGTGCAGGCACGCACCCTCGCAAACTCTGGGATCGACGACCCCGACGCGCCAACATTCAGCCTCATCCCAGATCAAAGCCAGTTCGAATTCACTCCCGCACCAGGATCTTCAAGTAACGAAAGCCTGGGCATCCTGAGCTTGGCCTCCATTGATGGTGACCTTGAGATTACAAACCTTTTCAACAATACGGGCGAATCTATCTACAAAACCGATCAGATTGTCTTATCAGCTGGGTACCTCGGAAGCCCCAGCGACCACGCGGTCAAGCTCAAACAAGAGGACGGACAAGACTTCAACGCGAGGGCCTACGAGACATTCATCGTCCTCGCGCCCCACATCGAGTTCACTACAAGGGGCGGAGGTGTCATTCAACTCGACGATGTAAATACACCCGACAGCCGAGTTCTTCTCTTCGGCGGGATCGACTTCCTGATCCCCGAGAATACAACCTCTCCTCTGAGACTGCTGATCCAACAAGATGCCTCTTTTGATGACTCCGAAGATTGTTCCACGGGGTGTCTGCCCAACGCCTACACCCAGTTTGGACCGAGCGGCGTCGAATCCATGGAGTACACGCTGGCCAGTAAGGGAACTGACACATCCATCTTGATCGACGACGCGATCGCTCAGAAAATATTTTTGTCGAACCTGACTCTGGATGCACCAAATGTCACCTTCGCCATCGAATCGCCACGGGCTCTCGACGCTCTGTTTGAAAGCCTCACCGTCGGCCTCGATCCAACAACTCCAATTCAAATCCGATTCCAAGGAGATCAAGATAATCCTCTAACCCTAAAGACCATTTTCGATCAAACCTATAACGGGAACGTCATCCTGGACGGCTCAACGCAGCTCTCCGGTCGAGTGATCCAATTCAGCGACACGCTTGAGGCCGACGACAGTTCGGGACACGAACAGAATGATGAACTCACCGTTCTCACAGACGATCAAGTTCGATTCTTCGGCGATATCGGCCAAAGCCAAAACTCTAGAATCGAACTCTTGAGAATTCTCTTTCAACCTGTTTCGAACGGCACGCCGAACGCGGTCTTCGGAGATGGCAGCAGCTACAACAGTTTCGTCACCGCTGAGACTCTTGAGTTCTTCAACAGTGATGATCTTGACGCCACCTCAAGCGATCCCATACGTGTGCCCACCACCGCGACCATTTCCAAACTCAACGGAGACCTCACCATCGATACGGGTACGTTCACCATGGGAATGGGAGAAAAGCTGTCTGTACAGGGGAATCTGTACTTGACCGCTACCGAACAGGCGACTCTGGGCGATCTTTCCGCGATCGAGATGACGGTTACCTCACAGTTGATTGAAATTTTACGTAGGACGGCTGGACAGTTCTTGACGGCCTCAGCTGGACTCTTGCCCGATGCCGGCGTCGACTACGTCGCTAACCTGATCACCTTTCAGGACTTGGAAGCAGGCTCACCTAATCTGAAGCTCACGGGAAGTGGCGCGAACCCTATTTTCGGACTCCAGGATCCAAGCAATATTCCCGACTGGATGAAGGCTTTTTCAACCTTCCAGATTCAGACCGATGCCCTCCCTCTCAATGTCTCAGATTTCAACCTCCCGGACTACACCTGGCTGGCTGACCTACATCCAGAAGGTGCATCCCGCGACGACCCTTCCACTCTCTACTTCAATCAAGCCATCCCGCCTCGACCCAGTGCTTGGAATCCCTCAAGTTGGATTCCCTTCAATCGAGCTTCTGTCGAAGAGCTTGACATCAATGCAGAACCTATGACTCCGCGTGCGTACAAGAGCCAACTCATGGGAGCCACTTTGATTGACAATGTAGGAACCAATTTTACGGCTTGGGATGGAAAGCCCCTTGAAGTCTCGGATGCCAGAATTGATGGGACAGAAGCGGCTCAAGCCGTTGCCCTTATGCACGAACTTTTTGGGCCACGTGGAAAACGCGCCGTTCGCGTAAGAGAAGTGCTTCAAAATGCACTGGATCAATATCAAAGAAATACGGGCGCCCGAAGAATTATTGGATTTGAACTTCGACGCTACGTAAAAAATCGTCCGAGCTCTCTCTTTGAGGCATACCAGACACTTGAAGACCTAGACCTTCTGTTCGGCATGCACCGGAGTCTCGGATTAACGCCCGGAGAATACCGACCCATCCAGAGACGGTGGCTCGATGTCATCAGACCAGACGGCATCTCTACACTTGAGCTCGCCGAAGCTATCCACCCCTCACAATATGTTCGGGGCAGCGACGTATTGGATATTTTCGGGGACTAAGTGGCCACTCCAAAAGGCTTCTAATCGGGCTGGACCACTTCCACTGCTCCCAGGTCGTCAAACTGTGGCTTCAAGACCTTGGCTGGGCCAACCAGAACAATCGCTGCGCGATCAGGATGGAGCAGAGCCTTAGCGACCTCGTCTGTCTCGCTCACGGTAATGGCATCCACTCGTCCCCTATAGCTATCTAAAAGGTCGGTGGGCATACCGTACACCTCAAGATCCACCAGAGACCCAAGCACCGCCGCTGAAGTTTCCAACCGCAGACCAAATTGGCCCACGCTGTAACTCTTCGCTTTCGTAAGTTCTGCTTCCGTCTGAGGCCGATCCCCCCTGATGGCCTCAACTTGAGCCAACAACAGATTCACCGCCTCACGGGTTTCAGCGATCCGAGTAAAGGTCGAAACGACAAATGGGCCGGCCTGTCGACGAAGCGAAAACCCTGAACTCACACCATATGTAAGCCCCTCTTCTGAACGCAATTTGCGCATGAGCCGAGAAGAAAAACCGCTCCCTCCCAAGGTATCATTCAACAGACCCGCCGCGGTCCGCCTGGGATCTTCACGGTCGATGCCTTCCTGAACTAATAAAATTCGCGCTTGCACCAGCTCAGGTCGATCTGCGATCACGATCCGGCGTGAGGGCGGCGAGAGCAAAGGAGTCGGAGGCGCTTCGCTCGGCAAAGGGCCCGCCTTGAGTGTTCCAAATGCGTCCTCTACCTGCTTCAATACGGCTTCCGGTTTTACATCCCCCGAGACTGCGATAATCAGATTATCTGGAACGAAGTATCGTTTATGCATTTTTTTCGCCGAATTCGCATCCAGTCGACTGATGGTCTCGGCCGTCCCCGAAACCGGCAAACCATAACGGTGCTCGGGATAAAGCACTTCCATCGCCTGCCATCGGGCAAGGGTGCCGGGATTATCTCGATCCGCCTGCAAAGAGGCCAGCATCTCCTTTCCTGTCTTCGTCCCTTCGGCCGAAGACAGTTGAGGTCTGAGAGCGACCTCCGTGAGAATGCCCAACAGAGAAGAGAAATCTCGCGAAAGCCCCGTAACGCCCACCTTCATGGAGTCCCAACCTGTAGAGACCGACAAGGTCCCACCGAGTGCATCCACGGCCTCGGCCAACTGAAGTGCATTCATGTTCCCAGCGCCTCGATTCATCAACTCCGCTAGAAAAGTCGCTTGTCCCGCAGCGCTTCGATCTTCCGCGCCCGCCCCGCGCGCCGCGACAACACTCAATCCCACACGAGGCAAACGGTGATCCTCGAGAATAAGAACACGAACGCCATTAGGCAGCTTGCTTTGCGTCAGCTTGCTGACATCCACAATAGGGCCCACCTTGAGTTTTGGCGGGGGCGCTTCCCATGGATGTTGAGAAAAACCAAGTTGACTACACCCGCTTAGAAAAAGAAACAGACCCAAAAACAGTCCTAAAACGAGGCATCGCAGCCATTGAACCGTGCCCTCAAAGACTAACTTCACGCTTATTCCCCTTGAGCCGTGGCTCTTTGTGATGAAACCTCAGAATCTTGGACCTGAACGATACTCAATCCATCAAGCACCAAATACTCCTGAACGACTCGTTGAACATCTTCTGCGGTCACGGCTTGAATCGACGACAATCGCTCGTCAAGGCTTCGGACCCGACCAAAAAAGACCGTATCTTGACCTACACGGCTCGCTAAGGCGTGAGTGGTCGCGAGCCCCCCAACGAGACCCACTTCCATCTGACGCTTGGCCTTGGCGACCTCTTCTTCAGTCACGCCGTCCTCCTTCACTTTTTCAATCTGCTCGAAGAAAGCAGCCTCCACAGCGTCGATGGACAGCCCCGGTCGAACCCCCGCCACGGCAAAGAAAAGGCCCGCCTCCTGAAGTGCCCAGTAGCCTCCCTCGGCGTAAAGAGCCTGCTCGTTTTTGTACACAAGCTCGCGATAAAGCCGACTAGACCGGCCCGCGGACAGAATCTGGCTTGCTACATCCAGAGCGTCTCCGTCTGGATGGCCCGCTGCAGGCGCATGCCAAGCGCCGTAAATCAGAGGTACGCGCGTATCGAGATTAATCACGACTCGCCTTTCACCCCGTTGAGGCACAACCTTCCCAGGGTTTCTGGGGATTGAATCCGCGCGATGCAGACCCCCAAACTTCTCCTCCACCAACGCCAATGTCTCGTCGGTATCGATATCACCGACAATCACGAGGACTAAGTTATTCGCAGCATAGTAAGTTTCAAAAAATGTCCGACATGCCTCCAGAGTGACGGCTTCTATATCGGCCTTCCAACCAATTACGGGCCAACGGTAGGGATGAGCCTGCCAAGTCGTCGCCGCGAGCGATTCAAAAGCCAATCCTCCAGGCTGATCTTCCACCCGCATCCTACGCTCCTCGATCACAACTTGCCTCTCGCTATCTAACATCGCCTGATTGATATCAAGGTTTGCAAAGCGTTCGGCCTCCAGAGCCAATACAAGAGGAAGTGCCTCAGCCGTTACATCCTCATGATAAACAGTGACATCCCGACTCGTATACGCATTAATTCGTCCGCCTCGTGAGCCGACCAATCGAGCATGCTCTTCGGGCCCTAAATTCTTAGACCCTTTGAACATCATATGCTCAAAGAGATGGGCAATTCCGGTATAGAACGATTCGTCTTTAGATCCAGCCTTGACCCAAATCTGCACAGCCACGACGGGCGTACTGTGGTCCTCAAGCGTCAACACCGTCAGGCCATTATCGAGTTCATCGACTCTGAGTTCGGAGGCGGGGTCTTCAAGAGCTAAGGAACTTGAAGGACATAAGCCGAGGACGAAAAAAAACGAGGCTGCACAGAAGCAGGTAAAAATACGAGCACCAAGTCGTTGCGGAACCGTCAGGATTGTTTTCATAACGTCCAAAGCTATCCCGGTCAATCTCTCGTGTCTACCATTTCGGGCGAAGTCGGAGGGATGGAGATACAGTACGAGTGTTCTCCCCCTATTCCGACTCAAGGAACTGAAATGGAACCAAATACGAACGTGCGAACCCAGGATGAAATCATTACTTTGCTGGTTCAAGCACGAACCATCGCCGTGGTCGGCGTCAAGGACCTCCCCAGCGAGGATGCCTACCGGATTCCAGCTTATCTCAAAGAAAAAGGGTATTTGGTTATTCCGGTCAACCCCAAGCTCTCCACCGTTCTGGAGAGCGAGTCCTTTCCCAGTTTAAGCTCAATTCCAGAAACCCTCTGGCCTATTGATATCGTCAATCTCTTTCGAGCCGCTGAGCACATGCCCCAGCATGTCGACGAAATTCTTTCACTCCCCGAGAAACCGAGAGCCGTTTGGACGCAACTCGGAATTCACCACGGGCCCTCTGCGCAACGCCTCCGCGCCGCAGGAATCGAGGTCATCCAAGACCGCTGCATCATGGTAGATCATCGAAATCTCATCGGGGTCGAAGTTTAGGCACTGAATCCCCCCTCACTGAGGGAACGCGCGGAAAGGAGCCAGAGCGGTATGTCGAGACGAGACGATGCTCGAACGGTCTACTCTTCGGAGCATGGACGGCTCTGTCCTCACTGCGGAGCCTCTTCCCGGCGCTGCCAATGCAGAAAGCAGTCGAAACCAGAAGCTAAAGTCAGCCAACCGGCTGATGGGATCGTTCGAGTCGGCCGGACGCGTCGCGGAAAACGAGGTAAAACCGTCACCGAAGTCAAGGGGCTCACTCTCTCGGACGCCGAAATTCGAGCTCTGGCGAGTGATCTTAAAAAGAGTTGTGGAACAGGCGGAGCCGTCAAAAGCGGCATCATCGAGATCCAGGGAGACCAGACAGAGGCTCTTGTGACCGAGCTCGAAAAGCGAAACTTCCGCGTGAAACGGAGCGGGGGGTGAGCTCAGGTGAGCGTGAATCGAAGGGCTAAGCCTTTTTGGAGATCTCTCGAATTCACTCTCCCTGTTCTGATGGCCGCTCTTCTCTTGTTGCCTTGGTTGGGTCAGCTGGACTTATGGGCTCCCGATGAACCTCGCTATGCACAGATTTCCGAAGAAATCAGAGCTCTGGAACATGGACCTCGGGGACTCGCCCTCCTGCACCTCAACGGTCAACCCTATACACAAAAACCACCACTCTACTTCTGGCTCGCAGCCGGTTTCGGCTCCTTCAACGGCCATGTGGATCATTGGTCCGCACGGCTTCCGTCTGCTCTCGCTGGAATCGCCATCATCGGGTTGACCGCCGCCTTTGGCCGGCACCTCTACACACATGCAAGAGCTGGGCTGGTGGCATCTCTACTTCTTCTGGGCGTTCTTCGTTTTTCTCATCAAGCTCGGCGCGTTCAAATTGATGTTCTGCTGACCCTTTGTGAAATCGGAACACTCCTCGCATTTTGGTCTCTTAACCGGTCTGCAGCGGGACAATCCAAAAAGTCCACCCCGCTCCTCCTCTGTATGCATGGGGCCATGGGACTCGGCCTACTAGCCAAAGGGCCGGTGGCAGCCCTTCCGTACCTCATCATTCTGTTTTTTTTAGTCTGGGAAGGGCGGGCCCGAGAAGTCCGGCAGTTCTTCCCTCTCTGGGGTCTCTGCATCGCGCTCGCCCCTGCTATGAGCTGGCTCACGGCCTCAGTTTTCCTGGCCCCCTCCAACTATTTTGACCAGGCAGTCAGCCAAAACCTCATGGACCGCTTCCTTTTCGGGCTTCATCACCCTCGCCCCTTCTACTACTACCTTTATCAACTGCCCATCGACTTTCTCCCATGGACCCCTGTCGCTCTCTTCGCAGTGACCACAACGGCTTGGGGCCTCTGGCAGGACAAAGAGGGGTCCAGCCGAAGCCGTTCGACTTCTCGTTTTTTATTAACGTGGCTGGGCGTCTTCTTCACTTTCTTTTCAATCTCGGCTGAAAAGCGGGGGCTCTACATGCTGCCTGCCTTCCCCGCCCTCGCCCTTCTCTGCGAAGGTTGGCTCGCACGCCAACTCCTCCGAGACACACTGCCCAAAACATTATTCGGTGGCAGCCTGATCTTGCTGATGAGTCTAGGGCTCGCATCATTGATTGGAGTTTTCGGCCTGCCCCCGAACTTACTTGATCAAATACTCGGGCCGGACCTCATGCCATTCTGGATCGCGTGCATGACGGTTTCTCTCGTCGCCATCGTGGCTCTGTTTTGGACTCGATGGAAGGAACAAAATGCTTTTCACGAGCTTTCTATTTTACTCGCCATCCCCATCGCCCTTTCAAGCGCCGTATTTTGGCTTCTACTCCCAACTTTAAATGCCGAGAAATCACATCGGGCCATGGCATCCATCATGCTCGAAGCCAGCCAATCAGACCCGTTGCTCGGAGTCTACACACACAGCTCTCTCACCGGCGGAGTCGAGTATTACTCAGGGAAACGCACACGTGCTCTTGAGGGCCTTGAAGATCTCAGGGCCTTTCGAGACAGCGGAGGCCGAATCATCGTTGCTCCCCATTGGGCCGAAACGGTCTTGCAAAACGAGGTGGACTTCCGAGTTCTCTCAAGACTCCGCGAAGGCCAGAGAGCCTTGGTCATTCTTGAAGTCAACAATATCGCCGAGACTCAAAGCGAAGGTGCGCCCTCTCCCTGAAACCTGAGCCACTGCGGTACCCCAAAAGACGCACAGTCGCCTCTGAAACAAGCAACTATCCAGAAGCGAGTTAATCGGCTATTGTCTCCCAGTGTGGGGAGTAGCCGAGTCGATCCAAAGACGACACGGCGCTGAAAGACTCTCCCTGCCCCGCTGTCAGGGCTCTCGTACGAGTCCGGCCTAGGGGAAAGAACTGGATTCGGACCGCCTTACGGGGACCGATCAAACACGGAAGGACAATCAATGAGCGAAACGGCCGAACTCCGACTGGGTGACAAGACCTACCAATTCCCAATCATAGAAGGAACCGAAGGCGAACGCGCCATCGACATCACTGGATTGAGGAGTCAGACGGGTCATATCACGCTGGATCCGGGCTATGCCAATACTGGCTCATGTCAGAGCGGAATCACTTTCATTGACGGCGAAAATGGAATTCTCCGATACCGGGGAATTCCAATCGAGAATCTCGCCGAAAATTCGACATTTTTAGAAGTGGCCTACTTGCTCATGTACGGCGAACTGCCAGACGCTCAAAAGCTGGACTCCTTCACGACTTCCATCAATCGGCACACCATGTTGCATGAGGACTTTCGGAAATTTTTTGGATCTCTTCCCAAAGATGCTCATCCAATGGCCGTCTGCTCCGCTGCGGTAGGTGCCTTAGCCACCTTCTACCCAGATTCTCTGGATCCTCGAGACACCCGAGAAGTCGAAATTTCGGTCCACCGACTCATCGCGAAGCTTCCTACCCTTGCCGCTTACGCGTACAAGCACTCAGTTGGCCAGCCCTTCATGTACCCCAACAATAGTCTCGACTATGTGGGAAATTTTCTACGCATGATGTTCGGAAACCCGTGTGAGGAGTTTGAACTCGATGAGACCGTTCAGAATGCCCTGAACCTCCTCTTCATTCTGCATGCTGACCATGAACAAAATTGCTCGACCTCTACGGCTCGACTCGTAGGCTCTTCGATGGTCAACCTCTTCGGAACCATCTCGGCTTCGATTAATGCACTCTGGGGCCCGCTACACGGCGGGGCTAATCAAGCCGTCATTGAAATGCTGGCTGAAATCCGAGACGAGGGAATGACAGGCCGTGACTTCGTAGAAAGGGCCAAAAGCAAAGACGATACATCGCGCTTGATGGGCTTCGGTCACCGTGTGTATAAAAACTTCGATCCACGCGCGCGAATCATCAAGAAAGCCTGTTTCGATGTTCTGAATCGACTGGGCGTTCACAGCCGCATGTTGGAAATCGCTGTTGAACTCGAAGAGATCGCCTTAGAGGATGAATATTTCATCGAGCGAAGTCTTTATCCCAACGTAGATTTCTACTCCGGCGTGATTTACAACGCCATCGGAACGCCCTCAAATATGTTCACGGCCATGTTTGCCATCGGCAGACTGCCAGGCTGGATCGCTCAGTGGATGGAACTTCACAGCGACCCGGACTTCAAGATTGGTCGGCCAAGGCAAGTCTACGTGGGCTCAAATCAGCGGGAATGGATCGACGTCGGTCAACGATAAACCCTCTCAAAAAAGCATAAGAGAGTTGGAAAGAGAAGTTCCTCATAAGAGGCTTGGCCCGCAAAAGGGCCTAACGCTGGCGCAAATACCGGTCCAGCAGGCTCTGAGTTGAACTGTCTTGGGGACTTCGTAGTGAATCCTTCTCCACAATAGCGGGGAGGATGTCTTGGGCTAAAGACTTACCGAGCTCAACTCCCCATTGGTCGAATGAGTCGATTCCAAAAAGGCTGCCCTGAACAAACACTTTGTGTTCATAGAGCGCAATCAACTCCCCCAATGAATAAGGAGTCAAGGAGGGGGCCAGCAGCGTGTTTGTAGGCCTATTCCCCGGGAACGTACGGTGGGGTACGAGCCCTGAAGAAACACCGGCGCTCTCCACCTCTTGGGCCGAACGTCCAAATGCGAGCGCTTTCGTTTGGGCCAAGAAATTCGCCATCAGGATATCATGGTGTAGGTCGGCCTCCCGACTGCTCCGTGAAAAGCCAATAAAGTCGCAAGGCACTTGATGGGTGCCTTGGTGGAGCAACTGAAAAAACGCATGCTGGCCATTCGTCCCCGTCTGGCCAAAAACAATCGGACCGCTCTGGACTTTCAGCGTCTGACCCTGTTCGTCAACGCGCTTTCCGTTGCTCTCCATATCCAATTGTTGCAAATAACTCGGAAAATCCCGTAACGCTTCAGCGTAGGGAACCACACAATGCGTCTCGTAACCAAGAACGGAGGCATGCCAGACTCCGATCAGCCCGAGCAGGACCGGCATATTTTGACTGAAGGGGGCCAGGCGAAAGTGCTCATCCATGGAGTGAAAGCCAGCCAGCATTTCGAAAAACCGGGCGGGACCTATGCCCACCATCAAGGACAAACCGACAGCGGAGCACAATGAGTAACGCCCACCCACCCACTCCCAAAACTCAAACATTTGAGATGCGTCGATGCCGAACTCAACAACTTTTGTGCGATTTGTCGAGACGGCGACGAAATGTGAAGACACCGCAGCTTCATCCTTAAGCGAAGCCAATAACCAGTTCCGGGCCGACTCTGCATTCGTCATGGTTTCAGATGTCGTAAAGGTCTTAGAACAAATAATAAAAAGCGTTTCCTCAGGATCAAGGCTCCTCAGAGCACTTCTCAGATCTTCTCCGTCCACATTCGCTACAAAAGTGACTTTGAGAGACGGGTCTGCATACGAAGCCAAAGCGGCACTCGCCATTCGCGGACCTAAATCTGAACCCCCGATTCCGATATTGACCACGTGACGAATCCGGCGCCCCGTATATCCCTTCCACTCGCCCGATCTAAGTCTTTCTGAGAAAGATTCCATCCTCGATAAAACATGATGGACCGCGGCTGAAACGTCCTCTCCATCGACTTCAAAGCCCTTCTCAGCGGGCGACCGAAGAGCCATATGAGCCACGGCTCGATTCTCAGTTCGATTTATCCGTTGCCCGCTAAAGAGAGCTTCGATGTGTCCCTGCAGACCCACCGCATCAGCCACTGCAAGCAACGCATCTAAAACTTGTCGGTCCATTCGATTCTTTGAATAATCGAGCCACCAATTCCCTTGCTGCAACGAGAACTGCTCTGCCCTTCCCTCGTCGGCTGCAAAGAGTTCACGCAAAGAGACATGATCTAATCGTTCTCGATGCTTGAGCAACTCCTTCCACTCAGAAAGGTCCGAAAGAGAAACCGCCGATGAATTGGAAGTTTTCTCAACTTTCGGTCTCTCAGAACTCATGGACGAACCTCAACTTCCACCGTCACCTCTGCGCGGATTTCAACAAGTCCTGGAACGATCTCAGTAGGCGCAGCCTCCGAGGCCAGCGAAGATCGAAGCACATCCGACTTCTGCCTAAATGAAACTGCGGGGGACTGCTCATCCTGAATTGAGAGAACCCTGTAGACCTTCAAGTCCACGGCAGACGCCATGACCGTCGCTCTACCCAGGGCGGCTTTGGTCGCCTCGGCTAGCGCACGTTCCCTCAACGCCCGATCATCAGCCAAAGTAAATTGGACCTGACCTATCTCGGTGACCCCTGCCTGGCTCGCACTGTCAATAATAAGACCAGCAGCCGTAGGATCCTCAAGCGAAACTCTCAACCGATTACGAACCGAATAGCCCTTAAATTGCTGCCCCTTCCCTTGGACATAGGAGTAGTCCGGTGAAAGTGAGTAGCCGCTGCTCTGAATCGTCGCGCCATTCCCCAGGCTCTTTCTGAGCTTTGCCTGAACGGCCTCACTGGCTTGTGCGTTCATCGCGACAGCCTCTGAGGCTTCCATCGCTTGACTCACCACGGTGAGGTCGATCTGCACTCGGTCAGAATCAGCGACAATCCGAGCTTGCCCACTGGCCTGTACGACAGCCGGTTTTTCCCTGACTTCGCCGGATTCAGCCAAACATTGGGTGGAGATCAAACCTGCGAAAGCCAGAGCCAAAACTAAAAAGAAAGAACCTTGGCGGCCCTCAACGAGTTGGTTTGAATCGGTTCGAAATATTCTCATGCTTCCCATCCTACAGCACCCGACAACTTCTGGTGGCCACCGCGCGCGTGAATATTAACAATACGCCAAACCTCCCATCGGTCCGTTAGCTGCCCTCAATCTGAGTCTCAGACAACTTCAAACTCGGCGTAAAAAAGCCACACCTTGCTGGAATCACCACACGTAAGCCCGCCCCCTCCCCATCCTCTGGGAGAGCACTGGCCGGCGCGCGATCATAGTCGGCCACGATTCCTACAGAGCGCGTCGCCCGAGGAACAATTTCCTCAATTCGCAGTTTCATTTCGGGCTGAATCGTCATGGCCACCGGAGGCTCCAAAACACCCTCCGGCAAATGCCCCGCCATCAACTCTGAGAAATCAACAGCTTCGAACGCTTTTGCATCGGAAAGCGCGTAAACAAAGAGCGTCAGGGCCTGAGGCCGACCGTCGTAGGCGTTCAAATCCTCGCTCGCTTCGAAATCAACACAAACTCGTCTGACTGACTCCCTAAGTGCGCAGCCTGGGCTCAAGAGAAGCGAGACGGCGATCAACACAAACGCCCCGATGCGCGCGATCCAGAAAAAACTCGCTCCTCGAGTCTGCCTACCTCGTGCAGTTAACAATCTCACCCCTCCAGACATTCGAACTTCAGTTACGTCCGCCACACACCCGTCCTCAGCAGCCATTGGCTCAGCTAAAGAGCCGTCGATCTCAATCGAAATCCAGCTAACCCACGAGATGAAATCCCAAAACTTAGGGCGTCGATCACTCCACCTGGAGCACTCAAACCCCGCTTCTCTAAAGTCCCGATGACGAGGCCGATTACGACGCTAATGTTTGCCCTTTAAGGAAAAAGGACCCCTCCCGAAAATAATCATCTTATGACCAACAGATTTTGGGCGTCTCTCGCTCTCACACTCTACGCCAGCCTCACAGCCTGTGCACAAAATTCTCCCATAGAAGCTTTTGCGCCTCGACTTGCGCGCCCCACCGAAGGTCAGGTTGTCGTGGCTGAAAACGTCATCATCGTGGCAGACGCGTCTGGCTCGCTGGATCGCTCTTTGGTTCTTCCTCAACAAAAAGCCTTTCTGGAATCATTTGTCGGCGGAATGCCGCCTGGTACCTATCAAGTCGCTTTTCAACTCCTGGGCGGACGAGAGCGGCATCAGCAAGGTCTTGAAAAATTTGACCGTTTTGAACTCAAACGCCGAGTCGAAGAAATCAAGTGGACAGGTCGAGAGACTCCTCTCGCATTAATCTTCTCAAACTTTTCGAAGACGCCGCCCATTGAGCCGCAGAAGAATCGATTGATCCTCTTTTCAGATGGCGTCCCTACGCGATATGGACGTTATATCGGACCCGATGAAGCTCTGGACGCCGCAGAGAAACTTGTCGCCTCTTGGGGGCCGGAAATATGCATTCACACGGTGGAACTGGGAACCGATCCACGCGGCCCCGCGCTTCTTAAGGCACTCTCTGCACTCACCGACTGCGGTTCCTATCACAGGCTGAACTCCTTAGAGAATGCCTCTGCCCTCTACGTGTTCCAGCAAGAAATCTTCAACGGCCCTCAGCCTCCGCCCCGAGAAAAAAAAGCCAGACGCGTCATCGATCTCGACAAAGACCGAGTTGATGACCAGTTCGATCGCTGCCCCAACACTCCAATAGGCGCAAACGTCGATACGCGCGGATGCTGGGTGATTGTAGATACTGTCTTTCAAACCGGAAGCTCGGGAATACGGCTAGATCAGCGGGCTGCCATTGACCATGCCGTTGTGGTTCTCAAGGCCAACCCAACCCTCCGTATTCGAATCGACGGCCACACCGACGACACCGGCTCGGCCGAATACAATTTCAATTTAGCCCAAGAAAGAGCGACATCTGTTCGGCAATACATCGCCGCAGAGGGAATTATGGCCGAGCGGCTTGAAGTGCGCAGCTTTGGAGCCAATCGACCCATTGCTGGCAACGACACCAAGGAAGGTCGAAAATCAAATCGCCGAGTCGAACTCTCCGTTCTCGACTACTAAGGCCGGGACATCAGAGATTCATAAAACCTTTAAATCTCTACAAAACTCCGCGACATCGAACTTCGCCCAGCCCGCGCTAGTACTGTGCGAGAACCTTTCTCACTGCTTTTTTCAACTCCGCATCATTTTCCTGAACAATCGGAATCCCTTGAGTCGTATACCCGTGCCAAAGCAATACACCGCTTTTTCGGTCCACAAAATTGATTCCTAGAGTTCCTTCCATGTAGCCATACGGCGGCACAGAAACGGAGTCCATTTGCCCCCACCGTTGAAAGTAATCGTTGTAGCCGTAGGGTAAGATCATCGGGCTGGCGCTGTACCAAGCCGTCGTCCGATCACCGAAATCAATAGCGATCAAAAAATCCGCCTGGGCGACTGGACGAGACTCCAAACCTTTTTCAGTGAGCGCATAGGTCACCTCTCGTTGCAGCTGACGTAGAACAAACACATTGGTCTTCACGGAACCCGGCTTTCCTTTCAACATCTGGGCAGGATCCTGAGCGAAGGCGTAAGTCTTCATCTGGGATAGATCCCTCGTCGGGTCATATCCAAAATCAGCCCCATCGCGAGTGTCTCCCGGTGTGTCAGAATGGCGCCCTTGGCCCGCAAAGGCGCTCAACTCCCCCGCTGCCGCCGCGTCATTGCCATTGGGCCGAGCCACCACAGCCGCATCTTGAGCGCCCGCTCGGGCCATCCTCTGAGACTGCGATTGAACCGTCGGGTCTGCAGCGAAGGTCCCCGCCTCTACCACAGCTTGAGCGGAGGCCGAGAAAGCCGCCTGTACCTGAAAATCAATCCCTCCGTTCAAACTTTGAATCAATACGAAATGAACACCAGGGGCCACACGACTGCTCACCACAAAAGGCGGAGTGCGGTTATCAGCGTATCGAATGGCAAGCGTCTGCTCTCCGATGCCCTCAAGAATCACACGCCCGATTCTTCCCGGAAGAGCTGTTCCTTCCGCCGGGGACACAGGCTTAACCGTCACCGTCATTTCACCCGAAGCAGGCGCGACGATTCGGTACCGAACGCGACAAATGCCCTTCTTGCAGTCCAGTTGATCCGTCCGAAGCTTTCCCATGGGCAAGTAACGAATATCCATCTCACTTTCAGCAAGCGGCTTCAACGGGGGCGGGGGCGGCACGTAGCCGTCGAAAGCGCAGCCGAAGAGAAACGCCAGGAGCAGCAGCGCAGCCCCAACACGAACCCGGCCCAAAGCAGCTTTTAAGCAGCGACGATGAGGTCTTTGCACTCGCATCTTGATCTCTTTTCCATCCTCAAATCTTCTCTCGGTTCGTGAAGCCCAATCCATCTTGGCCTTAGACCTCGGATCATAGCCTCCTGTCGTCAAGACCACTCAAAGCCAACCTCTCCTGAGAAAACCGCCCCAGGCCGAGAGGCTTCTCCCCCTGGGGTTAATGGATGAGTTCGGGTGATCCGTGTCGCTCTGCTCCCATGATTTTTCAGGCAGGTGCAAGCCCCCCCTTAAGCCCACCGGATGCTTTGAAGAATTTGAAGCCTTTTTTTTAAAACACAAAGCGTCATCGGGCACCACTGATTCTTTGAACCCAGGCGAGAAGGGTTTAAAGCGAGTCCCAAAAATACTGAAGTTGCCCCAAATGAATCTAGCTAGGAAAGCCCAGTGACTGATCCATCGAAAAGCACTTGTTCAAAAACACAGCCAGGCACCCAGAAGGGTAAAGCGATGAAAAGAGATCTCCAGTTGCCAACTCAGATCATGAGCGGTCTAGCTATTTTCCTGTTGCTCATGATATGCAGCGTCAATGCTTCGGCCTTGACACTCGCAAACCTAATTAATGATGGAGAGACCCTTACATCCAAGGACGGCACGGTCACCTTTAGCCAATTCACGCTCAGCTTGACTGATTTCGACGAAGACCTTTTGGACCTGTATGAAGTCAGGACATATGCCACAGGCTTCGGAATTGCATCGCCCGACTACCTTCCTACTGACTCGGGATATATAGCGATCAGTTACCGGGTAAAACCCGCCGAGGGCTATGAAATTGACCGTCTCCGCATGTCTCTCCGACGGCTTGAAGATGAAGAGATGAGGGGGAGAGGCTCCATGCGAATCTGGGAAATGAACGGCGATCCCGTCGCTGATCTCTCCACTAAGATCAATCCGAACTACTTCACACGTCTAAGCCCTGACGGAAATGGCCCATACGATGTGGATCAATTGTGGATCGACCCGGTTCAAGACCTCAGGGTGAACCAATCTATTTTCGCGGGCGTTGACCCGGTCAACTGGCAATCGGCCCACAAGTTCTACACGACGCCCATCCCCGAGCCGACGACGGCTTTCCTTTTGGGAATGGGCCTCATCGGGCTTGGTGTGGCGGGCCGACGCCGCTCAGCGTAACAAAGATCCTTCACTGACTCAGCACGGTGACACTCAGACAAAAGAACGGGGCCGGGCAACATGCCCGACCCCGTTTTTTTTGTCTGGATGCGACTCAAGACAACATTCTTAGAACACGGAACTCCCGGACGTCGCGCTGCACGGGACAACCGTATCAACCGTCGTTGTGGCACAGGTGTGAGCTGGAGTGTTGGTCCCAGCGGCCCCCGCCGTCGTGCTCTTCTTATAACCCCAGGCCTGATCAGTGCCGTCTCCATCAATATCGGCGAGTGCGGTCGCGGTGAACGTGTTGTCCGTCCCGATCCCAACCCCGTATGAGAAGTACACATTGCCCTCAGGCTCCCAGCCAAGCGTATTAAAATTCGCTCCTGCGGCCCCCGTGTCGTTGAAAGCCACCTTCGAGGAACCCACCGTGGAAGCTGCAGGCGAAGCGCTTGCCGCGATGTAGTTCCCGAATTCGGCCATGTAGCCCTCTTCGGCCGTACGAATGGCAGCCAAGTTCACCTTGCCTTCGGAACTCTTGCTCTTCAGCTGAAAGCGAATGAAGTTCGGAATCGCGATGGCGGCTAGGATGCCGATGATGGCGACAACGATCATCAACTCGATCAGGGTGAAGCCTTTATTACTCTTTTGCATTTTCTGAATCATTTTTATTTCCCCTATTCTCCCCTGATCCGCCCAACCGCGGGCGAAGCAGATACAAGAGTGTTTACGGTCCCCTTGACCAAGAACTAAAGGAAAGACTCGTTGATCGACCTCCATACACCGGCAACTCCGCCGATAAGGCCTTGAGATAGGCCTTAAAGAAAAAAGCGAAGCATCTGTAAAAAAGGGTTCAGAGCCCATGAGACTCATGTCAAAACGGCGCCAAGAGCCGCTGAATGGCCCTTAAAAGCTTTCTAAGGGCGCAAAGCAAGAGATACGGAACTCTGAGAGTCCGAGAGCCCCGGGGACCAAAACACTCTCTGCGACGATTACTCGCTCGCGCGTGCCTGGGTCTTTCCTGAAACGGCCGTGATCAAGCCTTCGATTCCACCCGAGCGCAAAACGGATGCGTACTCAGAGCGCCGCAAAGCAATCTCACTGACTTTGCCGTCGGAATAAACGTCGATAATCTTCCAAGTGGAACCGTCCGCTCGCATGCGATAATCGAGCCCCACCGAATCTTCTCCGGGCCTATCTAAGATCGTCTCAATCACCAATGTGTCATTAGAAGCCGGGCGGTTTCCAACGATTTTAAGCGTTTCGCCTGAAAAGCCATCAAATCGATCAGCCATACTGGAGATCGTGTATGCACCAAAAGTCTCCACCCAACGCGTCCGTTCCTCAGGCTGAAGCTTTCGCCAAGTCGAACCAATCGACTTGGACGCCATAAAATTCGTATCGAAGGTGTTCTGGATAACCGGAGCCGCTAAGGCATAGCGTCCGGAGTAGCCCAACTCGTCCGCTCGCATCATCATCTCAAGCAGCGCTTCATTGAGTCGGCCAATCGCCTCCTCGGGAGTCTCCACAGGTTGAACCACTGTGGCATTAGACTCCACCGGCCGGACCTCGTCGGCTTGAGACGCTAACAACGGAAGCAGTAAAAAAAATATTGAAATGACTGTGCGCATGATGGCCCCAAGGTAGCAGCGAAGGTCGACCTGACCTCGAAGTATTACCCCTGGGGCAAATGAAGCCTCGAACCCATATGCTCGCGATCCCTCCCTTGCCTACCCTCCCCGGACGGCGATCTTTGAAAGCGGCGCAAAGTAGGGCTCTCAGAGGCCCACTTTTGAATTTGGAGAGCCGTCAAATCGAACAAAACAAAAAGAACTCCTAAGCGATGAAAATCAGAATTGATGCGGAGCGCTGCTCAGGTCATGGTCGCTGCTACGCGATCGCGCCAGACGTATTCGATGAGGACGAAGCGGGCTACCCCATTCCACACTTCGATGAGGTCCCTCTGACCATGAGAGAGGCCACACTGGCCGCCCAGCTCAACTGTCCGGAACAAGCCATCGAGTTGGTCGAAGACTCCCCTGAGGCTGATCTCCCTTGAAGTCACTTGAGCCTGTTTTTTAAAAAGGAAACCTTTATGTCTGAAGCGACCATTCGATATGGCATCATCGGTACCGGAATGATGGGCTGCGAGCACATTCGTAACCTCGCCCAGCTTCCCGGTGCAGAGGTCAAGGCGATTGCCGACCCCCACGAAGCTTCTCGCGTTCAAGCTCAGCAGGCCTATGAGGAAAGGGGATCCGTCGCGGTCTTCGCCGACTACCGAGAGATGCTGACCCAAAGTCCCCTTGATGCCGTGATCATCGCTTCGCCCAATCACACTCACGCTGAAGTCCTGGACCCCGTCTTCAATTCAGGACTACATGTCATGGTCGAGAAACCCATGTGCACCACTCTGGCCGATTGTCGCTCGGTGGCCGAGCGAGCGGCTCGCCACCCAGGTGTCTTCTGGGTCGGACTCGAATACCGATACATGGCCACGGTGGCCGCTTTTTTAGACAAACTCAAGGAAGGTGCGGTCGGTGATCTCAAAATGCTTTTCATCCGAGAGCACCGTTTTCCCTTTTTGCCAAAGGTGGGAGACTGGAACCGCTTCAACCGAAATACAGGCGGCACACTGGTCGAAAAGTGCTGTCATTTTTTTGACCTTATGAATCTGGCCATGGGCTGCGAGCCGGTCAGAGTCTTCGCCTCAGGCGCACAGGACGTCAACCACCTCGATGAATCCTACGACGGAGAAACACCCGATATTCTTGATAATGCTTTCGTCATCGTCGACTATGAAAATGGTGCCCGTGGCTGCCTCGACCTCTGCATGTTTGCTGAAGGCAGTCGTTATGAACAAGAACTGGTCGCCACGGGAGACGGCGGAAAACTCGAATGCACCGTGCCCGGGAGCGAGCTCATCACCTGCACGAGGCAGTACAGAGACTGGGCGAGCCAGCCTATCCCCGCCGACCCCCGCGTACTCCACACGGGTTTTCATCATGGCGCTTCTTATCTTGAGCACGTCGAATTCATGGAGGCCGTCCGAACGGGTACACCTGCACGCGTCACGGCCCAAGATGGTGTTCGTTCCGCTTTAATCGGACTCGCTGCCCACCGATCCATTGAGGAGGGCCGAGTGGTCACCCTGAGCGAACTCAATACGGCACCTTGATTCAGCGCCCACTCCAGGACCGCCAAAGGCAGTACTCCTCCCTGGGACGTTTTCGGAACCGTTCTGCCTCCCACGCGCTATGTTGAATTCATGTCAAAGATCAGACTCTTCATCGACGGTCACGCGGGAACTACTGGACTCCGCATTCGCGATTGGCTCGTCGATCGAGAAGATCTCGAACTCGTCACTCTCACAGACGAAAAGAGAAAGGACCCGGAAGCTCGAAGAGAAATGATTTTAGACAGCGACCTGGCCGTTCTGTGCCTGCCGGACGCGGCTGCCCAAGAGGCCGCGCGATGGGCTGAGGAGAGCACCAGCTCAGTTCGACTACTGGATTCGAGCACCGCGCATCGAGTGGCCAGCGACTGGGCCTACGGACTCCCAGAGTTATCCCCCGATCAACGGGACCTCATTCGGTCGGCCAAGCGAGTCGCGAACCCAGGCTGCTATCCCACCGCCTTTCTTTTGTCCGTACGCCCCTTAGTCGATGCAGATCTGCTTGACCCGCAAGCCGCTTTGTCGATCCATGCTCTCTCGGGTTTTAGTGGTGGTGGAAGGCCCTTGATCGAGAAGTGGGAAGACCCCGCAAACGGTCTCGCGAACCTGCCCTTCGAGGCCCCTTATGCGCTGGACCGTGTGCACAAACACGTGCCCGAAATGCAGGCCTACAGCGGGCTTGCACGCCCCCCCTTTTTCATGCCGGCGGTTGGGCCCTTCGAATGTGGGATGAGAGTTCAAATCCCACTCCACGCAGGTCTCCTGAAGCCCAAAACCACCGCTCAAAGAATGTTTGAGAGCTTGTCTGAACGCTATCAAGACGAACCCTGCATCAAGGTGCACGCGTCTCCGTCCCCAGATTCAAGCCACGAAAGAAGCTTCGATCCACAGAAATGCAACAACACCAATCGAGTCGAAATACACGTCGTTGAAAACCCAGCCGGTCACGTACTGCTGGTGACGATTCTCGATAACCTTGGAAAAGGTGCTGCGGGAGCAGCCATCCAAAACCTGAACCTCATGCTGGGCTGCGATGAGATGCTCGGTTTGGGGGTCTAGAGTGACCGCCGATCCATCTTTCAACACCGAGCCAACTCAAAAGGCAAAACGCCTGGCCTGGCTAGGGGTTCTGCCCATACTGGCCGGAATGCTCTGGCTTATGCAGAGCTTTGAAATGGGTGCGCTAGCCTTCATCCTTCTACTTCCCGTGACGGGAGGACTTTTAGCCACGGGCGCCGCTCATTTCCTCTGGCCGGGCGACTTACGCATTCATCAAAGCATGGCCCTATGCGGCAGCCTCGGCGTGATCATCTCAATCCCTTTGTATTTTTACTTTGGCCTCTTCGAGGGAGCCTGGCTCACTGCCAGCGCCTTTGTCAGCATACTTTGCGCGGGCGCCTGTGCGGTGGATGAAGAGCCGCTTTATCCGGGCGTGCCCCACCCCGACCTCACCCCTCCCCTGGCCGCGATCGTGGCGGTTGACGAGGTCGTCCTGGGATTCGAACAATTTGCGATCCAAATCCCACAAGGCCAAAAAGCAGAAGATCTCGTGGGGGAAGTTTTCGAGGGTCTTGAATTTTTCGAAGACCATGGATGGCTCGACGAGCCTTTGGGGTACCACGAAATCCCCCCCCCTCTCCCACTGCCTACCCTCACCCCGCGCCGAGCAGCGAATATGGCCTACGAGCATCTTTCCTTTGAGAGTCTTTACGAACCCCGCCCCGAAGAGCCCGGCCGAGCCCGTTGGCAGAGCTTTGTCGCCAACCGTACGGGGCACGCCTACGTCATTCGACACCCTGAAGAGCAACGCCCCTGGATCATCTGCTGCAATGGCTATCGGTCAGGAAACCCAAATCTCGACCTTCGACTCTTTCGAAGATACCACCAAGAACTAGGACTCAACGTACTCATCCCGGTGCTTCCGCTCCACGGGCCCCGACGTATAGGGCGACTTTCGGGAGAAGGTTTCCTGTCGAGCCAAATCATGGATAGCGTTCACGCCGAGGCCCAAGCGATCTGGGATATGCGAAGATTGACCGATTGGATTCGAAGCCAAGGGCCACCCTCTGTGGGCGCTTTGGGACTGTCTTTAGGAGGCTATACGACTGCGCTCTTCGCCAGCATAGAACCCACGTTGGCCTGCGCCATCGCCGGCATCCCGGTAGCGGACTTTGGGCGCCTTTTCTGGCGACATGGGCCCAGGCGTGGGATCGCTCGACTCGAGAACCTTTCACTGAATGAAGCGCTCGTCTCCCGACTCCTCCAGCCCGTATCCCCTCTCAAACTCGACCCGCTCGTCCCTGCTCGGAACAGAATGATCTTTGGAGGAACAGTCGATCGACTCGTCTCTCCCGATCAAGTTCAGGACTTAGCTGCGCACTGGGGCCACCCACGCACAGTCTGGTACGAAGGCGGCCACATGACTTTCGGTCTCGACGACCGGGTACAGGCCGGTATCGACGCAACGCTCAGGGATGCCCAAGTCAGGGCATAAAGAAAACACGCCTACACGAACTCGCCTTGTTCGGCCAAACTTTGCGGCCCCGGCCCTCGTCTGGCTTACGCTGCGCGTAGCTTCTCCATCAACCCACATGCTCCCGCAGAATGCGCAGTATGCGACGAAGAGGCTCTGCCGCACCCCAGAGAAGTTGGTCACCCACAGTAAAGCACCCAATAAAGTCCGGACCCATACGAAGCTTTCTGAGACGACCAATTGGAATCTCGAGCGTCCCCGTCACAGCCGCAGGTGAGAGACGAGCACGAGTCTGTTCAGGATCATTCTCAACGAGCGAGACCCATTCATTGGCGCCATCAATCACAGATTCAATCTCATCCAAAGGAACATCACGATTGAGCTTGACCGTGAAGGCTTGACTATGGCAGCGCATGGCTCCAACGCGAACGCATAGGCTATCTATGGGAATCGGAGTCGAGGTCCCAAGGATTTTATTTCCCTCTGCGAAAGCTTTCCACTCTTCAAGGGTTTCACCCGAATCCATTTTTGAATCGATCCAGGGGATCAGGCTCGCAGCCAAGGGGGCACCGAACCCGTCGGTCGGAAAATTGGCCGAATCGATGGACTGACTGACCTGCCGGTCGAGCGCCAAAGCAGTGGTCGCCGGATCTTCCAGTAATCCCGAAGCCCCGTCTCCAATCGCCTTCATTTGTGTCACCAACTCGCGCATGTTCCGTGCACCCGCGCCCGAAGCCGACTGATAGGTCATTGCAGTCATCCACTCGACCCACCCCTGATCAAAAAGGCCTTGAAGGGCGAGCAACATTAAGCTCACGGTACAATTTCCACCCGCAAAGGTCAGACACCCCTCTGAGAGACGGCGGTCTATGACCGAACGATTCACAGGGTCGAGCACGATCACCGTGTCATCGTCCATCCGTTTGGCTCTCGCGGCATCGATCCAGAAACCGCGCCAGCCCGACTCACGCAAAGAAGGCAGTACCTTCTGGGTGTAATCGCCTCCCTGGCAAGTCACGATCGCGTCATGGGACGCCAGCGAGGACAAGTCGAAAGCATCTGCCAAGGGAGGAGCCGTTACGCCGACATAGGGAGCCGGCTCTCCGACTTGAGACGTCGAGTAAAATGCGGGCTCGATACCGTCAAAATCGCTCTCGGTCCGCATGCGATCCATAAGCACCGAACCGACCATTCCTCGCCACCCTACAAATCCAACTCGTTCGATAGTCATAATAAGTTTTGTCTAGCATAATCGGCCCTAACCAGCGAATTGCGAGAGCCACTAAGCCCTTTGCGCCTGCTTGGCCTGTCCTCTTCAAAACCCTACTCTTAGACCATGGTTTCCCTCCTTCCAGAACGATTCAGCGATTCTGAAGAAATCCTTCATGAGGAAGCCATGCGTTTGACAGGGCTTCAGGATTTCGGCCCGTCTACATACCGTGAGAACCTGCAAGTCCTTCTCGCAGCCTACGACCAAGAGGCTCGATTTAACGCCTATGGGGCGAACGTCGCTCGCGATATGATTCTGGGCACCCTGGTCAAACGACTACGGTCTCAAAACCAGTTGGCTCTGAATTCCTCGGTTCTTCATCGCGAGATTTCGCGCCCGCTGGTGATCTGTGGACTGGTTCGCACAGGGAGCACAGCGCTTCACTACCTCATGGGACAGGACCCGGATCTACAATGCCTTCAGTACTGGCTGGGTGCGCAGCCTCAGCCTCGTCCTCCCCGCTCAACTTGGCCGGAACATTCCGATTTCATGTCCGCCCAAGCCGAAATTGAAGCCATGTACGATGCGGACCCCTCCCTGCGAGCTGTTCACTTTATGATGGCCGAGGGTCCCGAGGAATGTCGCCAATTAATGTTGCAAGAATTCACGGATGACGGGTTTGAGGTCAACAATCATGTCCCTTCCTACTCGAAATGGTTTCAAAAACTCAACATGAAGCCCACTTACCAGAGGCACAAAGATCTGGTTCGCTTGATCGGAGCCAACGAGTCGGCTCAGAGGACTTGGCTTCTCAAGTACCCGGTTCACATGCGTTTCCTTGACACTTTTCTGGAGGTGTACCCCGACGCCTGCATTATCCAAACTCATCGTGATCCCGCCGCCGTCTTCTCCTCTTACGTGAGTCTCATATCAGGTTTTAGAGCCCTCGTGGAGGACCCCATTGATCGAGTCGAAATCGCCCATCGCCAACTCGAACTCTGGGCCACGGCCGCCGAGAGAGCCATTGAAATCCGAAAACAGCGCAACCCGGCTCAATTCTATGACCTCCACTTTTCGGATTTCATGACTGATCCAGTGGAAGCGGTTCGAAAAATCAAGGGCCACTTCGGGCTGAGCCTTTCTGAACCCGCCGAGAAGGCTCTTCGTCAATGGCGGGATGACAACCCCCAGCATAAACATGGCAAGCACCTCTACAGTCGCGAGACAGAACAAGTCGGCCTGTCTCCTGACGCCATTCGCGATCGCTTTGCTGTTTACATGGACCATTACGGTCTTCGTGCGGAGAGCTAAGGCATGACGCGCTTTGTGCGACGAGACCGCAATCAGACCGAAAGCACTCTGCTTCAAAAAACAGCTCGCTTCATGCCGTCCGGCGTGCGCACGCCCAGCGGCTCTGACGAACACGAAATGGTGGTTGAAAGTGGACATGGCTGCTGGCTTCGCGATGTCAGCGGCAACGAATACCTCGATTATTTGATGGGCTCAGGCCCGCTCTTGCTTGGCCATGCCCACCCGGCTGTGGTCGAAGCCGTGACTCGTAAAATCACCCAAGGCAGCAGCTATCTCATGGTCAATGAGCCGGCCATCGAACTGGCCGAGCAAATTATCGAGACAGTCCCCTGTGCCGAAAAGGTGGTCTTCAATAGTTCGGGCTCCGAATCGACTTTCTTTGCACTCCGAATGGCACGCGCCTTCACTCGGAAACAGAAAGTTCTCAAGTTCGAAGGGGCTTATCACGGCATGCACGACTACGCGCTCATGAGTACACAATGGACGGAAGGAGCCAGAGACTCCTCCGCCCCAGTGCCCAACTCAGCCGGCATTGCTCACTCGGTTGAAGAAGATGTACTCATCGCGCCTTGGAATGACTTGGAAACGACTCAACAATTGCTCGAAGAAAGAGCCGATGAAATCGCGGCGGTCATCCTCGAGCCTCTCCAACGCACGCTTCCCCCGGTCCCTGGGTTTCTTGAACGTATCCGCGAACTCACCCAGTCTCTCGGCATCGTTCTGATCTTTGATGAGGTCGTAACGGGGTATCGGCTGGCTCTCGGGGGCGCTCAGGAGTACTACGGCGTCAAGCCTGACCTTGCGACCATTTGCAAAGGCATCGCGAGCGGATACCCGATCTCAGTCCTGTGTGGACGGAGTGAGATCATGGATCAGGCTGACCCTCGACGCTTAATGAGCGGCGACCATGTGCGTCTGACCGGAACGTTCTCTGGCAACGCCATCTCCTGTACGGCCGCCCTCGCGACTCTTCAGGAACTGCGACGCCCCGACACGTACGAAACTCTGTTTCAGCGTGGCCGAAGGCTCATGGAGGGGCTGAGCCTTGCCATGGAGACAGCCGGAGTCCCCTGCCAGGTGACCGGAGAGCCCCCTGCATTCCAGCCTTGGTTCAGCGAAAACGTCATCCGAAATTTCCGAGACATGCTCTCCGCTGACGCGACTCGGAACCGTCTATTTACGGGCCTTCTCCTCGAGCAGGGAATTTTGAAAGCCCACGAGAAGTTTTTTATCTCAACCGCTCACGGCGAAGAAGAAGTCGATCAGACCCTGGAAACATTCAGGGAAGTCGCTCGACAGATTGCGGCCGCCGGTTGAAGCTTGGGCCAGGCACGAACAATTCTCGTTTTATGAAACCCAGAGGCCTCTCAACCTGCGCGACCAAGAACCTTTTTTACCGCTGCAACGACTTCATCATGCACGTGCCCGTTGGTGACCACAACACCGGTGTTGTTGCGAAGCGTGCGTCCAAGTGAGAAATCCAAAGGTTGGCCATCTACATCGCTAATTCGGCCTCCCGCCTCACTCACCACCATTGAACCACCAGCATGATCCCAAATCTTCTCTTCGTAATCTTTCCGAGTGGGCAATCTCAAATAAATGGAAGCGTCCCCTCGTGCAACAGCCGCATACTTGCATTGGCTATCGATCCGAAAAGGCGGAGACGAAATTCCAAGCATTTCAGCCACACGCGCCGTATCGGATTGAGAGGAATGACCCGCCTCGACCGACTCACACAGATTCGCATCGGCTCCGCGATCGATATCCGTCACATGAATGGGCTGTTCGTCTCCCCCATCCAACGGACGCATAAAGCTGCCCTCGCCTTTCACGGCAATAAATAAGCATCCGCGGGGACCTTCTGGCTGGGCCGCATCAACCAAAAGATTCGGACACCCCAAGGCCCCCATCACCAGCTCGCCATCTTCAATAAGAGCGAGTGCCACGGCATACTGATCGAGCCTAAGAAATCCCTTTGTCCCATCGATGGGATCCAGAGTCCAGTGTCGACCCGATGCACCGCCCTCAAACGTGCCTCGGTCAATCAGGTTGAGAATCTCAGCTTTTTCAAGCTCCGGCACACTCTCTTGAACAGCCGAAACAACTTTGGCAGCAAGGCCTTCGTTCTCGGGCTGGCGAAGCGCCGCAGCGTCTTCTTCCCCTACGAGCGGCACGTCGGGAAGAGCGGTAGCCAGACAATGACTCACCACTGCCTGAGCCCCAAAATCAGCCACCGTCACAGGCGATTTATCGTCCTTCGACAAAGAGGAACCGGAGACGAGTTCCTGCTGTACTCTTCGACAAAGCCGAGACGCACGTTCAACCGCCTCCACCGCCAAACGCCGCTCTATTGAGTAAGACATACTGGCTGGGTAGCCGACTGGTTCCCCCTGAGCAAGCTGCATTGTGTGAAGAAATGAAGACAGGCGAACCTGAAATCTCCTCAGAAGCTCAACTCGGTGGACCCTGGGGACGCGAAGCTTTTAGCCAGCTAGAGAGAAAAAACCTGGAGAATCCCATTCAGGGCCATTTCCGCCGCAAGCGCGCACAGCAAAAGTCCCATCACCCGGACTAAAACGGCTGACCCGGTCGAACCGATCCATGAATGAATTCGGTTAGATAACAACATCAAGCCTAAAGTCAGACCGAGCACAGCGATCAGCGCGACGAAGGTAAACACCTGCTCCTGCCACGAGTGGCGATCGTTATCCGTCAAAACAACGACGGCCAAAATCGCTCCGGGGCTAGCGATGGACGGAATGGCCAGAGGAAAAACAGCCATGTCGTGGCCTCGCTCAGGTGCCCCTTGCCCAGGGTTCCCAAAGATCATCTGGAGTCCGAATAAAAACAAAACAATGCCGCCCGAAACCGAAAACGTCGCCAAACCGATCCCCAGGGCCCCGAGCACCACTTGGCCGAGCAACAGGAAGCCAACAAGAACACCCGCCGCAATCAAAACGCTCCGAACGGCAATGCGCGGCCGCCTTGCAGCAGGCAGCCCGGCTGTCAGGGCCACAAACAAAGTGAGCGTCCCCACCGGATCGATGGTTGCGAGGAGCATCATTAGATCTCGAGCCCATGAACTTTCGCCGAACACAACCTCTCCCTTCAACTGA
>NZHD01000089.1 GCA_002691205.1 Deltaproteobacteria bacterium | reverse complement strand
TTTCTCTTCACCCGACACGCCCGGAATGCCCGAGCCCTCACTCAAAACAGCCTGGGACTTCATGCCCACCGACTGGCGATTGGAAGACGGCCAATGGAAGGCCCCCGACGGTTTTGTGCCCATCACACAACTGGAACATGCTCGTCTGGGTATGACGACGCCGGAGATGGAACGGGTCGCCCAGCGCGAACCCCACCTCACCGCAGATCAAATTCGTGATGAAATTGCCGCCGGCCGCATGGTGCTCCCGGCCAACAAGGTGCACTTGGCCGGCCAACTCGATCCCATGGTAATCGGCCGCGCGAGCCGAACAAAAATCAACGCCAATATGGGCGCATCGCCTGTATCGAGCGGCAGCAGCGAAGAGGTCGAAAAACTGGACTGGGCCCTCCACTGGGGAGCAGACACCGTCATGGACCTCTCCACAGGCGGAGACCTCAATGCCACTCGAGATGCCATTCTAAAGGCCTCCACTGCACCCATTGGAACGGTCCCCATCTATTCCATGATCATTGACCGAAGCATCGAGGAACTGGACCGAGAGTGCGTTCTTGAGTGTCTAGAGTACCAGGCCCAGCAAGGGGTGGATTACTTTACCATCCACGCAGGCGTTCGAAGAGCCCATCTCGACCACGTCGCAAAGCGACTCATTGGGATCGTGAGCCGCGGCGGATCACTGCTTGCCAAATGGATGCTCCATCACAGCCGCGAAAACCTCATGGCTGAAATTTGGGATGACATCTGCCTCTTAATGCGTCGTTACGACGTCACTTTTTCAATTGGAGACGGCCTCCGGCCCGGAGGTCTCGCCGATGCCACAGATGAGGCTCAACTCGGCGAACTCTGTGCGCTTGGAGAACTCACGGAACGAGCTTGGCGCCATGGAGTTCAAGTTATGATCGAAGGCCCGGGTCATGTGCCCTTTGACCAGATCGAATACAACATGAAACTTCAGCGACAACTCTGTCATGGCGCCCCTTTCTACGTACTCGGCCCTCTGGTCACCGATGTGTTTCCCGGTTACGACCACATCACAAGTGCCATTGGAGCCACCTCAGCGGCCTACCACGGCGCGAGTATGCTTTGCTACGTCACACCCAAAGAACATCTCGGACTGCCCAAGCGCGAAGACGTTAAACAGGGCTGCATCGCGTACAAGATTGCCGCCCACTCGGCCGACGTGGCCCTTGGAATTCCGGGAACACGAGACTGGGACGATGCACTCACACGTGCTCGGGCCGCTCTCAACTGGGAGAAGCACTTCGAACTCGCCTTCGACTCCGACACGGCTCGGGCCTTTCACGACGAAGATATGGACGTGGACACAGACTTTTGTGCCATGTGCGGACACGACTGGTGTGCGGTCCGGATCAGCAAAGAGATCTCAATGTTCGTGTCGGGCAAAGACGAGGAATTCGCCTGGGATAAACCCCGTGTCTCCGACGCCCTTTCCACTGAACAAAAGCAAATCTTGCAACAACGCGGCGTCTTGACCCCCCAGGAAATCCATCGTTTAGCCACCAAGACGCGCACAAAGATGGGCGCGGACGAAAGCCAAGCGGCCTGCCATACCGATCAGACCGAGGACACCGTAAAGGCACAACTCATTCAAGAACTAGAGACTCCCGAGGGGGACAACCTCTAAGATCNGCCTCGAGAACTAAGCCATTATCGGACTTTGGGCGAAGAACACCGCTTCCAAAGCATAAATGCCTGCATTTTATGCCCAATCTCCGTAGCCGGACCGGATCGGTCGGTGTATCTTAATTTTTCGTCGCTGACCGCTGCTCCGCCTCGAATTGGGCGGAACAGGTGGACACTTAGCGGCATCACCTTATTTAGATCCAGATGAGAATATCTCAAAATGTCCCCAGGGGAAGCCAGGGGAGAGCACGGATTTCTAGATCGAGGGGCGCGGTTTGGGCCCCGGTTCTAGGAAAAGACAACGAGGAAAGTCTCGAGCGCAGCGAATAGGCAGGGGAGCCGTCGGTGCGTATTTTTGATGAAATCACTTCGGTTTGCACCTGCAGCCGGACAGAATGAAGGCGAGGAGGCCCACGCCCTATGGATGCGCGGATTAAAGTGAGCTTGGAGTTCAGCATCTCCGAAAGTGGTCTCGAGGACGCGATGGACGAGTATGATGAACTGAATGTGGAAGGTCTCATCGCTGAGATCGTCGACAAGTCAATTGCGTGTGATGATATTGTGGCCAAAGTCACCGAGGGACCTAACAACCTCGAAGAATACGACGCCCAGCAGGTCACCAGCTAAAAGGCTCGCTGAGGGCCCAAGACCCTGGCCTAGCGTCCTCCCGAAAGGGATCAAAATGCGGGTGACTCCAAAAGNGTTCCCAGGCCTAGGGAGAGGTTCNTCTANACTCCGTCNNGTGGGAAGGAGAANGACAGTGTCTCGTGCAGAGGATCTCCCAGAAGTCCCCTCCAGCGGTCCGAGACCTACNTTTTAGAAAAGCGACAACTGCTGAGCTTCATCTTGGACGGGCTTTTTAAGNTGGGGCTTCGCTTTGAGCGTTTGCTTCTTGGGTCTCCCCGGCTGATACAAGCCCTCTTTGCGGGCCCATTGTAAAAGCTTCAAGTAGTACGCTTGAAATCGAGGCGAGTGGTCAAAGTGCTCTAAATGAGCGAGTTCGTGACAAAGCGTACTAACAAGGCTGGAGTACTTTAGGGGTTGACCCGTATGAACGTGTCTCAGTCGGATCTTGATGGACCCGTCTGAGTAGCAAATCCCGTAGCGCCGCTTAACGTTCGCTCTCTCGGGCTCGATGGAAGCATATTCCAATCCAAAGTGTTCACAGATGCGATCTGCATCCGCGCGGATACGCTCTATGAGGGCTTTGCGGGTCACGCGATCCATGCTCAAGCCTGATTGTCCCGATCTCTTCGTCAATCGTCAAGCGAGAGACGCTATGCTTCTTAAAGAGGACGCTTCGACGACGTTCACCCAGAAACCTGGAACTCAATATGCCTAGCCACCCAGACGACCTGCTTCCCCTCTTTCCTCTCGAAAGTGTGGTGCTCTTCCCCACCGTGAGCGTGCCTCTTTATGTCTTCGAGCCACGATACCGACAAATGACCCGTGACGCGCTCCGTGGAAATCGACGGATCGGAATGGTTGCGGCGGTCCCGCGAGCCGAGATGGAGATGTCGGGAAACCCCACCGTATTTGAAATCGGCTGCGAAGGTCAAATCACAGCCGCCGAAGAACAAAGCGATGGGACCTTCAAGCTTCTTCTTTCCGGCGTTCAACGATTCCGCATCTTAGATGAGATTCCGACCACCGATGAGCGGGAGTATCGACTGGCTCGCGTGGAGGCCCTCGCTGAAAAAAGGAGCCCCGATCAGTCGGCGGCCATCACGCTCTTGCGCCAAACACTGAGCGAACTTCTGACTCAATCGGTGCTCGGNGCCGCAGCCAGCGAGGAGGCCCAGACGAACGCGGAGGATATTCGCACCTCCATCGAACGTTTGGACCAAATCGATGACGACTGCTTTGGAAACCTTCTCTCCCAAACCGTCGACTTCGGTGTACTTGAGAAGCAAAGACTCCTCGAAGCCGACGGAACCCTCGATCGCTACGGCATCCTCGAATTGCTTTTGCGTTTTCAAATCGCAGCCAGCGAGGGGCCCACACCCTCGAGTGGACCCGATTTGCCGCAATAGAAATTAAAGCATTCGATATCTTGACCATAGTTTAGATAAATCGAGCATTTAGTAGTATTTTATAGATAGAGTATCCTTGATTTCTGCCGCGTTCATAATTTTATCCGCTTGAATTAGCATCAGTTCTTCTTCGAAACTCCTTAATACCACATGACATTCTCGTTCTGAAACGCCATTTTAAATGACTTTAGAACCCCTTTTCATTATGTCTTGAGCTTTCGCTAAGCGCGAGGAATATCCTTACACTGACTTTGCGCGATAGGGTGTACCTGTGGTTTACTCGGCCTCGCATAGAGCCGATGGGGAGGGACAAGTCTCCGTATCGGGTAGCAACTCCCAAAACCACCCAAATCCGAACTAAATCGAATGAGCCCGATATGACCTTTACCCCCGAGGTCTGGGAAGGCGTTTTACGACACCTCAGAAATGAAGTGCCGGATTTTGCCTACACAACTTGGCTGGAGCCGCTCCGACCAAGCCCCCAAACCCATCAAAATGGCGCACCCGTTTGCCTGCTGTCTCCGTCACAATTTCACTGTGAACGAATTCGCAAAGACTTTTTGCCCACGATTCAAACTCTTTTAACGGCAGCGCTGGGGGGAGACGTAGAGGTCCACCTGGGGGTGGCGACGGATCGGGTCGAAACGAAAGAAAAGCCGATTCCTTCTTTGAGGGAAGAAGTGAAACTTTCGAAACCGGCCCGGTCCGTCGATGGGCCTCAAATTCACAGCTCACCATCGGCCTCCTCATCCCGTGTCACGGCTCAACCCGCGGCGCCTGGACAAACCGAAGCCTTCCCAGTTGAAACACACACCTTTGAAAGTTTTGTGGTGGGAGAATGCAATTCGCTGGCCCGGGAGGTCGCTTGGGCGCTGGCCCACGGAGAACAGCGCGGCCTCTCTCAGGTCTTTCTTCGCGCGGATTCGGGTATGGGGAAAACCCATCTTGCCAAAGCCGTGGCCAATCAGACCCTAGCCGTGAGTGGAAGACCCGCGACCTACGTATCCGCCGAAGGGTTCACCAATCAGTTCCTCTCAGCCCTACGTACAAAACGCACTCATGAGTTCATGCGACGCTATCGGGGAGCTCGAGGAAACCTCCTCGTCGTCGATGATGTTCAATTCCTTGAGGGGAAGTCCGCCACTCAGCTCGAATTCTTTCACACACTCCAGCATGTTCTCGATGCGGGCGGCAAAGTCATGCTCACGGGGGACCGACTCCCTCAGGAAATGCATCAGTTCAGTGAGCGAATGCGATCGCAAATGGGAAGCGGCTTCGTGGCCGAGCTCGAAGCACCCGATGCTCAAGTCCGCAGAGCCATTCTACGTAACAAAGCAGCCCATGGGGGAGTTCGACTCCCTTCTGATTGCCTCGATTTCCTTGTCGAATTCACCCGCGGAAGTGTGCGTGACCTTGAAGGCGTCTTGATCCAACTCGTGACCAGTGCCTCTTTGATGAAGCAGAAGATCAGCCTCGAACTCACCCGAAAAGTGATCCAGCAAAGGGCCGGAACCGACGGGAAGGTGCGAAAACTGAGCCCTGGAGACGTCATCGGGGCAGTCTCTCGATTTTTCGCCCTCGGCCCCCATCAAATCAGTTCCCGCTCCCGCAAACGAGAGGTCCTCTTGCCTCGACAAATCGCCATGTACCTCTGCGGCCGTTACACGGATGCGGGCCCGGCTGAGATCGGCAAAGCCCTGGGACGCGATCACCCGGCGGTCCGAAATGCGGTTTCGAAGATCGAACGCGGAATGCTCGAAAAACCGCCCCTCAGATATCAAATTGAAGCCCTGGGCGAAAAACTCGACGCCATGACCAAGTCGCGAGCTCAATAAAAAACCGTCTCGACAAAAACGTCTTCGCCTTGAATCATGCTAGGCGCTCCACGTGTTCACTCTCGTGACAGGATCTGTTTAAGGTCTCACGCTCACGCTAAGAAACCATGTGCAGCGCAAGATCGGTCTCGGATCCCGAACTTTCCGCCGACTCCTGAGAAGGTGGGTCAAGGGCGGGATCATCAAAGCGCTGCACCGTGCCGTAAAGAGTATTTCGCTCCACCGGCACACGGCCAATCTCGCGGATAAGCCGGCGAAAATCCTCCGGCGAAGTGTTCTCTCCAAATTTTGAACCCGATTCACGGCTGATGGATTCTTCCATCAAAGTGCCTCCAAAATCGTTCGCGCCGGCCCCTAGAGCCAGCTGGCCCACTTTGTGACCCATCTTGACCCACGAAATTTGAATGTTTTTAATGTGAGGTCGCATAAAGAGGCGAGCCACCGAAATGATTCGAACATCTTCATAGAGGCTCGGACCCGGACGGGAGCCCAGCACGTTGTAAAGTTCATTCATCTCATGGATATACCCGAGAGGCACGAACTCCGTAAAACCGCCGGTTCTCTTCTGTATGTCGCGAAGGAGCCCCATATGGGCGGCGATATGCTTTGGGCTCTCAATGTGGCCATACATGAGAGTGGAAGTCGTCGGAAGGCCAATCGAATGCGCAGCCTCAATGATCTCAACCCAACGTGCGGTCTTCAACTTTCGGGGCGACAGAATTTGCCGAATTTCATCATCGAGAATTTCGGCCGCAGTTCCAGGCAGACTGCTCACGCCTGCATCCACGAGCCAACGCAAATAGTCGGTCAGCTCCATATCGCTCTTGCGATGTCCCCAATCAATTTCCTCGGGCGAAAATGCATGGAGGTGAAGCTGCGGAAAAGCTTCCTTGATCTGCAAAATCAAATTTCGGTAATCGTCATGTGTTTTTTTGGGATGAATCCCGCCCTGAATACAAATCTCCGTGGCACCGCGGGCCACCCCGTCTGCGCATTTTTCGAGGATGGTCTCAATCGGGTGTACGTAAGCATCCGCCTGATGCTTGTGCCGGGCAAACCCACAAAACGAGCAGCCGACGTAACAAATATTCGTAAAGTTAAGGTTTCGACAAACCACATAACTCACGTCTTCGCCCACATCTTCCCTGCGAGCCTGGTCGGCCGCCCACGTCAATGCATGAAAATCGGCTCCCTCCACGCAAAGCAGCCTCTCGGCTTCTTGCTCGGAAATCTCTTTCCCTGAAAGGGCTGACTCGAGGAGCGCGGCCACATTTGGGGTTACATCTTTCATCATTCGGCTCAACATTAGGCCGCCTCCTCTTTGGACTGGTGATTTGGACGCCGCGCATAACCCTCGTCGGTAGCTAAACGCAGCACTGACTCATGCATTGAAGAGTCAAAGAATTCGGGACGACCCAAAAGCCAGTCTGGATACACCGGCCCTCGGTCGCGCAGTTTTTGATCGGTGGATTCTGTCAACGCTCTTAAACCGTCGAGAGCGGGCCAGGGTGCTTCCGGATTGATGAAGTCCACGGTGACCGGTGAAACACCCCCCCAATCGTTTAGGCCGGCCCGGGCCAAACGGGGCAACATCTCAGGCGCCAAATTAGGAGGAGCCTGAAGATTCATCTCCGAACCCAATAGCAACCTCGCCAAAGCCACCCAGGCGACCACTTCATCATCTCGAATGGTCTGAACACCGTGCATGGGCGTGTCTTCTTTGGGGTGAAACGGCTGAACGATGACCTCTTGAATATGTTCGTACCGCTCATTCAATTCGCGAATCTTGAGGAGCGTATCGACTCTCTCCTCATTGTTTTCACCAATCCCAAGAAGGATCCCTGTCGTAAAAGGAATCTTCAACTCGCCGGCTTCTTCATGCATACGGATCCGCACGGCGGGATCTTTATCAGGCGCATGAAAGTGGGGCATGCCCTTTCCGCGAAGTCGCTGACTCGTGGTCTCCATCATGAGACCCATTGAGGCGTTCAGGGGACGCAGTCTTTCCATCTCCTCAGCCTGCATGATGCCGGCATTCGTGTGAGGCAACATCCCTCCTGCAAGCGAAACCTCACAGGCCTGAACGATTAAATCTGTCGTCGACGAGTAGCCGGATTCCACCAGGCCCTCGCGATAGCCCTTGTAGGCAATCTCGGGTTTATCCCCCAAGCACATTAGCGCTTCGGTACACCCTGTTTTCACCCCGCCCTTTACGACCTCAGCCACCTCATCCAGCGTATAGGTATGCGCTTCGGGCGAGTCCGGTTTCTTTGCGAAGCCGCAATACGTACAACGGTTTCGACAGAGATTCGTGAGGGGCAAAAAAACATTTCGAGAGACAGTGACAATCTCTCCCTTCGTCCGCGTCTTACTCTCAAAGGCAGCCTCAGCCATCGCCTCGAGAATGCCCGGTTCCTCAAGACTAGAGATCAAACTCAAAGCCTCTTCCCGCTCAAGTCGGCCTCGGTCCACAGCGCTTCGCGCTAAGGAATCGGCCTGCTTTATGGATAGGGCTTGGGTCACGGAAGGAACCTTTTTTATTTATGAAGGAGATATATTATACCGTTCCTCGCTCAAGGAAGCGTACACCCTCAATGGATAAGCCTTAGACGGCCCCCCCACAGGGGGGCATCGCTTCTACCTGCCTCGAAAAGCACGACGAACTCCATGCCACAGACCTTTTTTGCGAGGCGGATAAAAGCCTTCCTCAAGGGAAGGTTCACACTCTCGCGCCGGACGTGTACGCCACCTTCGATGGAGCCAAAGCCAATGGTCCGGGGCTTGGCGAACCGCCGCTTCAATCTGCTGCGTCATCTGCGCAACATTCATCTCAAGAGATTCATCCGGCTCTAGAGAAGAATTCAAGAGCGACAAATGAGGCAGAAGATGTACGACATGTCTTGAAGTTTCTCCCTCCCGATAGACAAAAGCCGGAAGAACGGGAATCTGACGACGCATGGCGATCAACATAGGAGCCGACCGAGTGCAGGCTAAATGGCCAAAAAAGGGGACGAAGAGGCCTTCATCGGCCTTGGCATTCTGATCTCCCAGAATCACCAGCTTTCGACCCTGTCGAAGTGCACGTAAAATTCCAGTGACCGCTCGTCGGCCCATCTTTAATTCTTCAAGATCTCCGCTTTCTCCTCGACGAATCCGACTGAACATCTCCTCGATCGCAGGGTTTGAAAAGCCACGGTGAACCACGGTCAATCGATGACCTTGCTCGGCCAAGGCCGCCGCACACAAATCCCAGCTTCCAAAATGACCCGTAATCACCATCACAGCACCCGTAGGTGAGGCAGATTCGGCCGCGGCTAAATTCTCGTGTCCGATCACATCCACCCCTTGGAGTAATCGCTCACGCTGACGGCCCTGAAGTAGGGCCAGTTCAGTCACCACTCGACCCATGTTCTCATAGATCTGAATCAACAGACGGTTCCGCTCCACTTCATCCTTTTCGGGAAACGCGAGGCGAAGATTGATTCGAGCAACCTCGGAGCCCCCTCCTCCAAAAGCCGCTATTTGCCGACCGCACCACGCACCGAAGCGAATCGCTTTCTCTGGAGGCACATTCTTTAATGAGGCGCGCAAAACGCGAATCGGAAGAAAACTCAATGAATCCAGAAGGCGCAAATATGGCGTCTTCTGACTCACTCTCCGCGGTGCCTCGTCATTCGAATGCCCGTGTAATCCAAAACGCCCTGAAGCGGGTTCGGTTTACGCACATATAAGGTGACCCAATCTATCTCGAACTGAGAAAAAAGAGCCTTCGAAATCCGAGTTCCCAGAGCTTCCACTAAACGATGGTCTTGCCCTTTTACAACTTCTTCCAAGACACGAAACAATTCGCCGTAATCAATCGTATCTTCGACATCATCGCTTTCTCCAGATGCCTTAAGGCAATACCCCACCTTCAAGTCGATCCGAACCGGGCGGAGCATCGCTCGTTCTTCGGCAGTCACTCCGAGAGAGGCTGGAATTTCAATCCCCTCAATAAAAATGGCATCATCATCTAGAGAAAGATCGAGTTCCGATTTCATACCCCGAGGCTAGCTCTCGTCCCGCGCCTTGCGAAGGGCCGCAATTAAACTCGACCGAAGTCGATCCGGCTCGATGATCTCCTTCAAGGAGCCCACCTCCCGAGCTCGCTCAACACTATGAATCCGGTCAAACTCGGCCGCGACTTCCGCCTGCTTCTCCAATATCACCTCTTTTAAGAGCGCATCGAGTTCGTCCCGAGACTCGGGTGTAGATTGGAAGCGAAGACCGCGCTGTTTACTCAGAACTCGAGGATCAGACGCTGCCTGAGCTCGAACCTCTCTTGCAAAGACCACCGACGCCGCAGGTCCTCCGCCAATAACGGAGGCATACGAACCCGTCAGAGCGGTGGCTTGAAGACCCGGGTTCAAGGCTTGACTGAAAACAACATACGCACCGCCGTGATATCGAGAAACCACACTAAACAAAATCGGGCCCTCGAAATTGACAACCGCTCTAGCGATCTCCGCCCCATACTCCAGTTGCATCTTTCGAAGAGATTCTGGCGAACCGTCGAAGCCAGACAAATTCGCTAAAATCACGACCGGGCGAACACCGCTGGCCGCATTAATAGCGCGAGCCATCTTTTTTGAAGAGCGAGGAAAGAGAGTCCCTCCGCTCCAATCCTGGGGACCATCGTGAGGACGATATCCATCCCGCGCCGCTGAATGGCTCTCGATTCCAATCAATTCAACAGCGACGCCTCCTAGATGTGCGTCCCAAACAATCGTGGTTTCGCCTCCCACCATGTCATGCCAGCGCTCTAGGTGACCGCCGTCTTGATCAATCACGGAATGCATCACAGAACGCATAGCGAAGGGACGCTTTCGGCCCGGGTTGGTTTCACTGTCAAAAATCTCGCCAACGGTTGCAAACCCAAACTCGTCCTCAACGATCTTAAAATCACAAATCGAACGATCCACGGAGTCCTCTGTCACAAAGTGACGAGGGGAGACCTCTCCCGGAACGACATAGTCATAGCGGTAGTGGTCGTAAAGAATTCTGTACGCATCGGCTAAATTGCGCGCCTGATGCTGGGCTTCGCCATTCGGACCCATAATCCTTTCATACCCACCAATCGCACCCTCGTCTTCAGCCGAAACCGAACCGGCCGCTTCCAGCGCGCGACGCCCCGTCAAGATCATGGAAGCATCCTGAGTCATGATCAAGGTGCCCCGAGTATGCATGAGCATGGTCGACAAAGCGTCAAAATAGGCCTGGGCCCCGATGTTGACGCCGGCTACGATCAAATTCACCGTACCTCCGGACTGCGTAAAAGTCACAATGCGCTTGACCACGCGGGCCGTTGAATCCAAATTCTCGGTCCCTGAGTCCATGGCGATCCGCGCGCCGCTTGAGATCGCCACCCATTCAAGGGGCAGGTTCAATGATTCCGCCATATCGAAACTCGCCACGATTCGGTCGCATTCGGGCGAAGCCAAAGCACCCATGTCCATGCTTGCATCCGAGAGAACCAGCACTCGCCGAACCCCTTCTGGAACCTTGGCGGTTGGAGTCGTAATGAGTCCGAAAACGACCCCTGATAGGTTCTCTCCATAGGGTCGTCCGTCAACGAGAATAGGCGCGCCGGAAACTTCAGAAGGGTCCAAATCATATTCTTTGAACTCTCCCACTGGTAAAGGAGCCGCCTCCCCTTCTTCCCCACGACCCAACACGTTCCGATCGCTCTGAGTCAACATCTTGATAATTTCATAAGGATAGGGCTGACGATTACGCCGGGTAATTAAAATTTTACGCTCATATTCCTGAGCGGGCTTTAGACGTTCGTGATGCGGCGAGCGTAGACTAATCTTAATTTGGTCTCGCCCGTCTAGAATTTCCACTTCACGGATGAGCGCTTCAGAATCGGGATGGTTCCGATCTAAAAGGCTGAGCCGCACAACCACTTTATCAAGACCCAGGTTCCGGGTAGCAGGAGCGAGACGTCCCGCGATTCCTTCAATCGAGGCCGTATCGAAATAGATCGAAGGCGCGACAAAAATAGAAATTCGATTCCATTGAAGCCGACGTCGGGGGTCTCTTTCTTGAAGAATGGAACGTAAGCTCCGTGCCGCACGCTGAAAAGTACGCTCGAATGCAGGGAGATGAATAATGAATTCTTGACCTGCGGTGGGCGCCCGATCCCTCATATCTCCAAGAACAAAGACCCGATCGTCTCCAGAAACATCACGCGCCGAGCCATAAAAGGGATAGATTCCTTCTTCCGCGGGAATTCGCTCCAGGTCAAAATTATCGTAACGTGAGAGATCAATTCGCAGAGCCGTCTCTGGGTGAAGATCATAAAGCGGACACAAAGCCCATTGCCCTTCAAGCCTCTTCCATGTCTTGAACACATGGTCGATCCCACCCTCTTGCCCCAATAATCCAAGCGTGAATTGTGCACGGGTAACGCGGTCTTCCAGACACGCCTCTAGCTCAATTTGAACAGAATCAAAATTCAACTCATCGCCAGGCGGAACCACCACTTCGAGAGCATGAATCAACGCGCCCGACTTGGAAATCTCATCGGCCGCATCCAAAATGGCCCGAGCCGCTGGAAGTAGATCCTGTAACGAACTTCGCGTCGCCAACACTAGGCCCATCTCTGGGTAATCCACACCGTAAATATGATGCCCGGCCATCGAAATAGTCCGAAAGCCCAATGGCACACGAGGGGCGTACCTGCGCTGAGTATGCGCCGCCAAGGCAATTTCGGATCGCAAGGAATCCTTGCCCGAAATCCAGTGACCCACGCGATCAAACACACGACGCGGGGCCGCGGCCACTTCCAAAAGAACTTCCACAGGCGGCGGCGTCAGTTGTGTTTCCGCCTTAGCGAGCCAACTCTCAACCGTACGTGAAGTTCTTGCGGCGCGAGCCTCGATGCCTGGCTGTAAATAAATAATGTAACTCGCCTCGATGGCTGCATCGGCAAGCGCATGACCCACTTGAGGGCGCAAACGAGACAAATCCCCGAGCACACGATCAAGGGGCGAGTCTCCACTCAAGTCGAGGCCAGCCGCGGCCAAGGCCGTCACACGACGAACGACGCCAAGCAACAAACGATGTCGCAAAACGGGTTCTCGCTGCGCGGAGAGAAGCCGAAGCACGGCCCTTTCCAAAGCATCTCCCGGGTCAAGAGATGTCACTCCGTAATGAACAAGGGCCTGGGTCACTAGCTCTAAGAATTCATCCGCAATCCCTGCGCCCGCCGCTCGAATGCGACGTACATACATACGGAGCCGAGCGTCGTTTGAGGGACCCAGTTCTCCCGAAACGGAAGCTCGAGGAGCACGAATGAACAGTTGTTCGATCTCAACGAAGGTTGAGATCTCATGTCGAATCTCAGCCATCTCATATAAGAAAGTTTCTGAAAGACCTTCTTCAAGAGGGGCTTCTAAGAAATCCACCAGCTTGGCCGCACGATCAGGGTTCGTATCGAAACCCAGAATCACACGGCGAATCTCGTCCCGAACCGCATCCATAGCCGCTCGTCGCTCATGAAGGTCTGCGCGATTCGCCGCCTCCAAATCAGGAGACTGCAATTCACCGTCTTCACCCACTGAAAAAAGCAATCCAAGCGGATCGTCTTGAGAAGGAAGACTCACCCGCACTTTCGATTCAGTTGCCACGTCGTCGTCAGAGGCCGGGTCAATCACAATGAGAATCTCGCTTGCCGCGACTTGCTGACCCGCCCTGACCAGGACCTCACTCACCGTGCCAGAAACTGGGGCCTGAAATCCAATCTCCATCTTCATCGCTTCAAGAAGCCCAAGCCCCTGTCCGGCCTCCACGTGATCGCCTTCCGTCACCTGAATGGCCACGACCATTCCGGGGGCTCCTGATCGAACCTGACCGGCCGTCTGCAAACCGTAACGGTAAGGATGTCCATCCACTTCAAGCCGCAAACCTAGCTCGGACGAGTCGTAGACGATCCTGCGAACTCGCTCATCGATGACCAATCTTGCGCGATAAGAGCCTTCCTCGCGCATCAGGGCCCGGACGACGCGTCCGTCGAGATGAACGCGATACCCCCATGAACCAATCGCATAAACCAGGAGCCGATAACTTTCTCCCTCGTAGGTGAGGTCGATTTGTTGGCCCTGGCTCAACGGAATTCTTTCACGGGAAAGAGCGGCCGTATCACTGTAAAAGGAATCGCGAGCGACACGCCGACTATCCTGATAAGCCAGAATCGCAGCCGCTACAAATGAATCCTGCTCTTGGGATTCGGCCCCCTCTCGAGTCACCGTTCGCTGCTCATTCCAGCGGTCCAACCAAGTCGTATCTACGGGACCCGTGTTGTAAGCCTCCGTCCCCAGAAGCTCCAGTAAGTACCCCTTGTTGGTCGCTCCACCATCGACCACTAATTCAAAGTCACGCAGCGCATATTCTAAACGAGCAATGGCCTCTGCTCGATTGCGCCCCGTTGCGATCACCTTCGCGATCAGTGAATCGAAGTCGGGCGAAACAGAGGTTCCTACTGTGACCCCCGAATCAATCCGCACACGAGGACCCAGCGCTGGATCAAAACGTACAATCCTTCCTGGCGCGGGCAAAAAGTTGGCGTCCGGATCCTCTGCACAGACTCTCGCCTCAATGGCTACGCCATGCTCGCGTACCTCTAGACCTTCAAGTGACTCGCCGCGGGCAATTCGAATCTGAAGTTGAACAAGATCAAAGCCTGTGATCTCTTCGGTAATTCCGTGCTCCACCTGGAGGCGAGGATTCACTTCAAGAAAGAAGAAGGCATCGCCGTCAACCAAGAACTCAACCGTTCCCAGACCTCGATAGTTTACAAATTTCGCCATACGCACTGCAGCGTTTTGAAGCTCTTCCCGCACGCTTTGATCGAGCCACGGCGGAGGCGCTTCTTCTAGCACCTTCTGATGACGCCGCTGAACTGAACAATCTCGACATCCAAAAGCCACAACATGTCCATGCTCATCGGCTGCGATCTGAACTTCGATATGACGACCGCCCGTGACCAACTTCTCGCAGAAAAGCGTCCCGTTCCCAAAAGCACCCAGAGCTTCGGATTCCGCTGACCTAAACGCATCGTTAATCTCAGACTCAGTCATCACCACTCGAATGCCACGGCCCCCGCCGCCGGCCGTGGCCTTGAGGATGACCGGATAGCCAATCTTTTCAGCATGATGCCGAGCGGCCGATGCATCTGACAAAGGGCCTTCGCTCCAGGCTGTAACTGGAACGCCCGCTTGCTCGGCCAATTCTTTTGAAGTGATCTTGTCTCCGAGCGCTCGCATCGCGTCCGGGGTCGGGCCCAAAAAAGTGATGCCTTCGGCCGCTAAACGTTCAACGAAAGCCGGATCCTCAGCGACAAAACCCCAACCGGGCCAAACAGCATCTGCACCACAGTCTCGCAAGACTTCTACCAAGCGATCGTGATCTAGGTACGCCGCAACGGCTCCGCCTTCGCTGGCAATCTCGAGAGCACGATCAGCATGCCTCACGAATGGAGCATCCGAATCGCCCTCTGTGTAGAGCGCGACGACTTGCATTTCACTCTGCTCAAGCGCGCGTAAAGACTTCACGGCGCGAATGCAACGCATCGCCGCCTCGCCCCGGTTTACCATCGCTAGACGGCGGATGACCCTTTCGCTGCTCAATTTTTTCCTCCAGTCATCGTCATGATACGACGGACTCTGACGGAACCCAAATCTTCACGAGCCCAACCCAGCATTTAGATCTAAACGAGATCGCCCTTGGCCCCTGGCTTCGTGGTCTCAGGCGTCGAAGGGTTCACTTTTCTCCGCGAAAAATATTCAGCCTCGAGTTCTGATAGCTTTGAAATGATCTGATTCGACAGGTCTCGAGTCCCACGGACTCCTCGAGACTCAGATTTGGGTTCAATACACGCCAACGAAACATGAAAGCGCTCGCCATCAATGGGCCAATCGCTGTAGGTCTCCTGATGCTCGCCTCGCATGTAGACGCAAAGCACACGACAACCCTCTACAGCGCTCACGATACGCCCGACTCCCCAGCCCGCGCCGGTCGCCTCAATTCGGCCCACTCGCGAGCGACCGCCTTCCGGAAACACCAGGGCCACTTCGCCCCGCTGTAAAAGGTAAATGACTCGATTGAGGACATAGGCCACATCCTCACGCGTTCCCCCTCGACGAATGGGAACACATTTGCCCAGGTAGGCCAAAATCCGATTCAAAGAAGTATTGGCGAAGTTTGATTCCTCGGGGACGTTCCAAGGCAAGGAATCAAAATCGACCAGGTATCGAAAACTTCCAGAGAGAGCGAGAGCAATTAAAAAGGAGTCAATGAGGGTAAGGTGATTGGCACACACCAATAGAGGCGCGTTCGACTCTTGACGTAACTCTCGATAGGTCTGTCGAATCTTTACCAGATCATGGACCCGATAAGCCAGACGACGGGAAAGCCAAAACGCAGCTAAGGGAACCCAAATAGGGGCCACCAACCAGCCCATCCATCGTTGGCGTCGATGGATTTGAGTGATCTGATTGGCTCCGTGACCTGTTTCTGCGGATCGATTAGCCATCACGAACTCTATACCCGTGAGCGGCTAAGTGGCCGCCAGTGAATCAATCCAATTTAGATGAGATCAATGTCACCGCGTCACCCACCGAGTTGACCGAGTCCACATCTTCGTCTTCGATCTCAATATCGAATTCGTCTTCAAATGCGATCACCACATCAACCAACCGAGCTGAATTTACCTTCAGATCATCCAGAATGCTGGTCTCCATGGAAACCGACTGGAGTGCGTCTTCGTTCTTCACCCATGGAGTGAGAATCTTGACGACGTTGCCCATGATTTCGGACTGCTCCATCTCTTATTTCTCCTTCGACTTTCTTCTTACGTCCGTTTTAAAGAAGCGCCCACCCTTACCTCACTGCGTGAGTCCTGATGAACGCGTATTTAAGCTTCCCACTTTTCAAAAACCAGGCAAACGTTCACGTCTCCGAACCCAAAACCTGCCTTTACGATCGTCTTCATCTCCGGCATCTCACGGAGAGTGTGAGGAATCGAATCCCTATGTTGTTCAATTTCCGGGTGGACATCCTCACAATTTATTGAAGGATGTACAAATCCACCTTTCAGCATCAAGATACACGCCACACTCTCAATGGCACCTGCTGCCCCCAGAGTATGCCCCACCATGGACTTCGTCGAGGTGATGGGCGGGAGTTCTCCCGGGCCCCGACCCAGGGCCGCCGCCCAAGAGCCGATCTCGCGAGGATCAGCCCCAGTGGCCGTCAAATGGCCATTAATGGCATCCACTTGGTCGGGCGAGATCCCAGCATCCGCTAAGGCCATCCCAATACAGCGTCTCACCCCATCCGGATTAGGGGCGGTCATGCTCCCACCCTCCCGATGGCCTCCACAATTGAGTCCCTGACCCTTAATCTCAGCGTAAATTCGGGCTCCGCGGGCCAGAGCGGATTCCTCGCTCTCGAGCACCAAAACGCCCGCTCCAGCGCCCGGAACAAAGCCACCCGCCGACGCACTCATGGGCCGAGAAGCCTTCTCGGGCTCCTCGTTTGAGCCCCGATTGAGAACCCTCATAGCGTCAAAACCGGCCCAAATATAGTGACTTGCAGCCTCCGCACCGCCGCAAATCATACGCTCGGCGCGGCCTGAACGGATCCGCTCAAGACCCATCGCAATCGCCTCAGCCCCGGTACTGCAGGCACTCGAATTGGTGGTCACCTGGTTTCCAAGAGCGAATTGGCCCGAAATACGGGCCGAAATTCCGCTCGCCATGACCTGCTCCACGGCGGTGGAACCCAGACGTCTCACCTTCCCGGCGTCCGTCAGAGGAATGACCTTCTCCCCCGTAGTATCCATACCCCCAATTCCGGTTCCTAAAATCGCGCCGGAGTCCCAATCCACGGAGGGGTCTTCGCGATCTGGCCGAGGCAGCCCCGCGTCAAGCCAGGCTTCCAAGCTCGCCAAACTGGCGTATCGATGGCTCATATTCATCGCCAACAATTCATCTTCAGGAAATTCGGCCGCCACCAACGCATCGATCCCCTGTGGAACGCCCCCGACCCTGCATCCGAACTTGCTCGTGGCCATCGCCTCAACATGACGAATTCCCGATTGACCCTTTCGAATCGCGGCCTCAAAGTCGACAGCGTTGCTCGCATTCGGCGCCACGACGCCCAAGCCCGTGATCACTACTTTTCGCGTCATCGGGAGACTCCCATGCCAGACAGCTCTCCAGAACAAACCACCGTGCCGTCGTCGAGACACATTTCAACCTGGGCCCGTAATTTTTTCCGTCGGAAGAATTTAACTCGACCTGTTGTCGTGACTCGGTCTCCGGGTCGAACCTCTCCAGAGAAATCAACATTCGCATCTGTAAAGATCGTCAGCATCTTTTCAACTTCTTCCGGGCTAAATTTGAGCGCGTAGAGATAGATACCAAAAGCAACCACGCCCGCCTGCGCCATAGTCTCCACAAGAATCACTCCGGGCGTAATCGGTCGACCTGGAAAATGACCGCGATAGAAATCAGCGTCTTCAGAAAAAACATAACTCGCAACAATGTGCTCGTGGTCCAGTTCATGAATCTCATCGATAAATCGAAAAGGCTCTTGCTGAGGCACCAAGGCCAAAACTTCTTCGGGCGTCAAAACCCGGCCCACCGCTTCTTCGCTTCCATCAGCCACCGTACATGCCTCCATTGACATGAATTACCGTGCCATTGATATAACTTGCTCGGGTCGACAAAAAAGCGACGACATCCGCCACTTCCTCCGCCGTGCCCATCCGGCCTTGAGGCACCTTGGCGACAATGGTCTCTTTAATCTCGTCCGGAAGAACCTCGGTCATATCCGTAGCAATAAAACCAGGCGCGACTGAGTTCACGAGAATATCTTTGCCCGTCAGTTCCTGAGAAAGTGACTTCGTGAATGCATCAAGACCCGCCTTCACCATCGTATAGGGCACTTGACCGGGGTTCCCGGTATGTCCCACCACGCTGGAAATATTGATAATTCGCCCAGCGCCTCTTCGAAACATAAAACGTCGTAAGACCATCTTTGAGAGATACCAAGTCCCCCGAGCCACCGCCGCCACAGAGTCATACTGATCAAGACTCATGGTTAACATGGGTGCATTGACGTTGTAGCCGGCATTGTTCACAAGAACATCCACCCGGCCCGGACCTGCTTTGATGGCCTTAATAAGTGCGTCCACTTCCGCCTCTTGAGTGAGGTCTGCCTTGAGCCCAAAAGAACCCGGCAGCTCTTCAAGAAGCTTCTGGGCTTTCTCTACGCTCGATCGATAATGGAGGCCCACACGATACCCTTCAGAGGCCAAACGTTTTGCACAAGCGGCCCCAATCCCTGTGGCCGCCCCGGTTACTAAAGCTACGGGCGCTTCACTCAACGTTCCATCCTCCCGCCCTTGGAATTTTTCGAGAGACGAGGATAGTCCGGATAGTCGATGTCTTTAAAAAGACCTACTCGAGCCCCTTCCACGGTATAGATCTCCTCACCGTCCACAAACAATCGAGCGTCCCCGATCACCATACACGCCCCGGCGTGCGCGATTTCCGCATAGCGCTTGACATCGACCTCATATCGAATGACCGAGTCATGAGGCCGAATCTGCCCAAAAAACTCTACCTCTCCACAACCCAGGGCTCGACCCGTTCCGAGTCCACCCCTCCAATTGCAGTAAAAACCCAGGAGTTGCCAAATCCCGTCCAAACCAAGGCATCCAGGCTGAACCGGGTCGCCCTGGAAATGGCATTGGAAAAACCAGTCATCCAAATTCACGTCCCGCTCGGCCACAATACGCCCGCGGCTTTTACGCGCCGAAATCTCGAGCACTCGATCAATCATCAACATCGGCGGCGTAGGCAGTCGAGCCGTCTGATCAGCCGGCGCATCCTCAATGAGGCGCCCATATGCAAACGCGAGGACTTCTTCCTTTTTGAAGTGATCTCTAGATTTAAACTCTTCGTAACTAATCATGCCTCATCCGCTGCGCCAAACCGTGCCAAATAAGAAGACCAAGTCAAACCTGATCCAACTCCAATGACCGCCAAGTCGTCTCCGTCGCGCCACTTTTCCCAATTTTGGGACAGGACCGTTCCCGAACTAGCCGCACCTGTATTCCCAAACCACTCTACGTTTGAGTGGTGGTACTCGGGCGATATCTCACACCGCCTACAAACTGTTTCAAGCATGCGCAGATTCGCTTGGTGGCCGATGAAATGGAGAGGTCTGTCAGAATCTTCTCGGAAGGCTTTAATTCGATTAAAACAAAGGCCTGTCTTCTTAATCGCAAACATCTGAACGGTTCGGCCTTCTTGCTCAAAAAAGCCCTGACGATCCACAGTCACCTTATCGGCACCCGCTGGGCTGGATTCGAGAAATGTATCGACGATTTGAGCGCGGCCCTTATGACGCGGGGAAAGAACGGCTGCATAGCCCGCATCGCCCCAAAGCACTGCAGCTCTACGATCCGTGTAATCCACAGTCGACGTCATCGACTCCATGGCCACGACTAAAATATAATCCGGAAGCGCCTCCTCACGCATCATGGAAACAACTCGCATCCCGGCCAGAAAACTCGTGCAGGCCGAGTTCACGTCTAATGAAGCCGCCTCAATCTCAAGCAGTCGCGACACATTGCAGGACTCGGCCGGAGAAACCGTATCCGGAGCACATGTCCCTCCCACAACTAAACCGACGTCGGAGGCTGAAATGCCTGCTCGAGCAAGCGCCATTCGGGCCGCTTCTGCGCCCAAATGAGCATTGCTGAACTCAGCAGCCTTCGGTGCTTCTCGAGCATCGAGGTTACGCGTCTGCGTGATGTAATCCAGAGGAAGGGTCGTACGTCGAGACCGAATTCCCACTCTCTCCATGATCCATTCGTCGTTGGTCCCGATGTCGAGAGACTCCAAAAAGGAGTTGGTAATCTCGTTCGGAGGATGAAAATGTCCCACTCCCAAAAGATTCAATGCCACAAAGCACTCCTCAATGTAAATCTCCTCACTTCAAACGAGAAGGGAGATAAAAACCAGAGTGATCCTTCAATTTTTTCACCCCGCACTCGATTCGACTTTCCTTTTCGTTCTCTTTTCAGCGGATGGAGTCTCAATTCATCCGACTGCCCTCACCGATTTGATCTTCCACAACTTTTGAGGAAGACATCGCGCCATTCGCAATACCCCCTGGGGGAATTACGAAAAATGACGCGCTTCAACGCGTTCACAGAGCCAATACCGTGCTTATTTTCGCTTGGGAGGAGTGTCTAAGGCCAATTTTGACAGTATGACCCGGCGTTACCGTTCGTCAACGCGAACAAGCCCCAACTCGGCCAACAATTCGGCAAGGGATGACCGATCCACCACCTGAATGTCGACTTCACTGGGCAATGCGGATCCCAACTGGCCGAAATACCGCTGATGGGTTCGTCCCTCAACGATCACGACTAAACCTCGATCGGATTCACCTCGAATCAGACGACCTGTCATTTGCTTCAGGTTGAGAAGCATCTTCCCCAATCGGTAACGTTCAAAAGCATTCTCGCCCATATCGCTCAAATGTGTTTCTCTGCGACGACGAAGTTCAGTCGGAACTTCAAAAGGAAGCTTTTCAATCACCACCGCTTGGAGATCATCACCCGGGATGTCGAGACCCTGCCAAAAGGTCCTCGACCCCAGAAGGACGGTGCCCCCCGAACGAGCCTTGAAGCGGCGCACCAAACCCGCAAGATCATCGCCGGGGCGTCGAGGAGCGAGGACCTCGATTTGATGGGGCCCAAGTATTCCATCCAGGCGAGTCGCGACCTCCTTCATTCGATTCAAACTGGAGAAAAGACCCATGGTTCGGCCATTGAGTAAACGCGCAAGATCAGCAATCGCGGCTGTCGTCTCCGCCACTAAATCAAGGTTTCCAGGCTCCGACCGGATCGCGGCGACCCGCATATGGTCCGAATAATTAAAAGGGCTTGGGGTGACGAGTTTATCGACACCAAAGTGACTTCTTTCCTCAATTTCCAGCTCTCCCACCGCCGCAAAAGCGTCCCCGCCCACAAACAGACTCGCCGACACGCCCGAAAAAGACTCAAGCCCTTCCATAAAATTTTCATGAAAATCCTGAGCGGGTGAAACGGCGCGGATCGCCAGCGTCCAATGGTCGTGCGGAGCCAACAGACGATCAAAGGAAGCCACTGCATCCACACCCGTCTCTAAGAAAGCCCGCCTCAACCCCACAGCCGCCTCCGAAAAAGATTGCGCATGCCTTAAAATCGGACTTAGGCCCTCCAGCCCTCCCCCTTCGTCACTGGAATCTCGATCCATTCGCGCTTCATACGATTGAGCAAGACGCGACAGCTCATCGAGTCGCGCCGCCGAGAGTTCAGCCATCTGAACGGCCTGAGGAAAGAGTTCAGCCGCATTCGCCGGCAACTCAAACGCGCCATACGTACTGGACTGCTCAGAGACAGATCGGCCGAGAGCCGCCAGATCCATGGCAAGGGCGCGACGAATCGGCTTCACCTCCTCCGCCGCCGCCTCTCTCAATTCAGGAGCGAGGAGTCCAGGATTTGAATCTCTATCCCCGGCGCCAAGAGAGGCTGGGCCAAAGACCTCATCGATCCTTTCACGAAGTTCTTCAGGCCGAACAACTTGGGCATAAACCTCGTCGGCCACACCTGCAAGCTCATGGGCCTCATCTGCGATGACGTGCTGGAAACGAGGATAATCGGGTGGCCAACGAAGCAACAGATCATGATTGGCCACAATCAGATCCGCCTTGGCCAGAGCTTGGCGTCGCTGGCCAAAAGGACACCGACGCTGGTGTCCACACTGCTCTCGGCTGCACTGCTCAGCACGCCGCGCCACCGATCTTTGAATCAAATCCCTCAACAGTGGCCGGCGATGAAACATAGGGCCAGGAAGTGAACCGACCTCTCCGCCCGAGCGAATCCTTGCGCACGACAAAAGCGCCGCATGCGCCATGCGATCATCGAGCAAAAGGCCCTCATCCGAACCCGCCGCAAGCGTCTCCTGCAATCGCCATTCACACACATAATTAGCTCTTCCCTTAATCGAAAGAGCTTTCAAATGGGGATGACCGAACATACGGGCCGCGGCCGCGATGTCTTTTTCGAGAAGTTGATCCTGAAGGAGTTTGGTTCGCGTTGAGATCACAATCGGGTCTCGTTCGCCCAGCTCAGCCCGCGCCATCGCGAAAGGAATCGCCGCCGCCAAATACGCCAGCGACTTGCCCACTCCGGTTCCCCCTTCGAGAAGAAGCGTCCCGCCACTCGAAAGGGTCTCAAAAAATCCACGCATCAGCGTGATTTGCTCATCCCGGACGCGATACCCGGGAAAGTAGCGGTCACCTCGGGCCTGGTCATTCAACACCGCCGCAATGGCCTCAAACTCAAACGGAACCGGTTCCTCATCGGAGTCAGAAATTTGAACCGTCTGAGGGATCAAAGGATCGCTTCCGTCCAAACCCGATGACTTCGGAAGGAGAGTCAACCAAGGGGAATCCGGTACATAGCGCTCAAGAGCATCTCGAGCGTGGCCGTATCGAACCTCGCCCTCCTCTGCTCTCTCTGCAATTTCAGAAAGCACAAGCAGAAGCTCCATGGCATCTTCTTGTGTGTCTAATCCATGAGAAGAAGCGTCCATTAAGTTTCGCCAAGACGTCAACTCAAGGTCTGGGGCATCCGGGTGAGTCACCATCATCAAGTCTCGAGTATCAAGAATCAAGGTCGGTGCCGAAAGCAAAGACGGCTCTTGCGCAAGAAACGATCGCCATTTTTCCGCGTTATGGACCACGAGCGTTCGCCCATGAAAGCACTCCTCCCATGCCCCTGCGGCCGCTTTAAACTCAAGATCCGAGAGCGAATCACTCGGCTCCAAAAGAGAGGGCTGCGAACTCAAACGAGCCGAAGCCAAACCAGGGTGCAGAGGACCACAAAGGGCCGAGCCCGATTTGTTCGATCCGTCGAATAAGACGCCACTCAAGGAACGAGGGGTCTTATCCCGGTCTTTGGCCGAGCGACCCCATTCAGAAGCCACAAAAACCACAGGAGCCAATGCCTGAAGCAACTCTTGAAGCCGCGAAAAGCCAGGCTCGGCCGCCCACTCCTCAAGCCGCTTCGCTAACGCAGCTTGTACGACGCGCGTCTCCACTTCAGACGTAGATTCCGCCCTTGAAGTCACGATCTTGCTTGATCATCACATTCACACAAGCCGGCTTGCCCGAGGCAGCCGCTCGCTCCAGGGCCGGACGAATTTCATCCGGATGCTCGACCAGCTCACCATAGCCCCCCAAAGCCTCCACGACTTTGTCATATCGAGTCGGCGCCAGAAGCGTCCCGTCCAAACGATCCCAACCCAACATGGCGCCCTGGGGACGCATCATTTGGCCCCACGCCGCATCGTTCCCCACGATCCCAATCACAGGGAGACCAAACCGAACCGCCGTATCGAATTCAAAACCGTTCAGACCAAAAGACCCATCCCCGTACACAATTACGACTCGCTTGTCAGGATGGGAAAGCTGTGCCGCTAGGGCGAAAGGCATTCCTACACCCAATGTGCCCAATGGCCCCGGATCCATCCAAGCCCCTTCACCTCTCACAGGCAAAATCTTAGCTGCAGTAGCCACGATGTCGCCTCCGTCGCCAATCACGATGGGTGCATCTAGAGTCGCCAACCAATCTCGTACTTCGCGACACATCCTCTGAGCATCGATGGGAACCTCGTCGCTATTCAGATTGGCCTGAACTTTCTCTTCGGCCACGCTCTCAATCGCTCGCAGTTCATCTCGGAAAGGACTGAAGTCTAGACTGACATCTAAATTTTTCATTTCCTCGAGCAGCAGGTCGAAACTACAACCCAGGTTGCCAACCAAGGGAACATCGGTGGGTCGATTCTGTCCAATTAACGTGGCGTCCATTTCAAGCTGAATGATTTTCGCATCCGCCGGAATGGTCTGCCCAAATCGCATCCGAAAATCGAGTAGGGTGCCCGCCAGCAAAATACAGTCAATTTTTTGCATGGCATCCCGACGGGATCGATTTAGAAATTCGGGGGACTCAAAAGGAACTGTTCCCCGGCCCATCCCATTCGTATACGTTGGAATATGTGTCTCGCCAATAAAGCGATTCATGGCCTCGGCCCCACGAGACCATTTCACACTCGTTCCAGCCATCAGCATCGGCCGTTCAGAGGATTGCAAAATCTCGATGGCCTGCCGGGCTTCAACTCGATCCGGCGAGATCCGAGGAGACTCCGTGCGGATGATGGGAATGGGAGCCTCCTCCCACTCCACTTGACCGTTCCAGGTATCCATGGGGATCTCTAAATAAGCGGGCCCAGGTACGCCAGAGACCGCATGACGAATCGCAAGTTCAACAAATTCAGGAATTCGATTCGTGGTATACACGGCGTCACAATACTTCGTGATCGGGCGCACAACCCCAAGGTGATCCATTTCTTGCAAAGAACCTTTTCGAAGCTGGCTGAAAGGTCCTTGGCCCCCAAAAACCAGAATCGGAGAATTGGCTCGCCAAGCATTTGCAATCCCGGTCACACCGTCTGTCACACCCGGACCCGCCGTAATCGCAGCCACGCCGATGCTCCCTGGATTACATCGAGCCCAAGAGTCCGCCGCGTGAACGGCTGCCTGCTCATGTCGCACGTCGATGATACGTATGCCCTCATCCAAACAGCCGTCATAGAGGGGCATGATATGGCCACCCGGAAGCGTAAAGAGAACCTCAACACCCGCTTGCTTCAAAGCACGAGCCGCTAGTTTTCCACCATGAACGGGCATTGAAATCTCCTTAATTGCTGGGCAGAGGCCTCTTTAAATCCAAGAGCTCCGCTTCATAAAATCAAATTTTCTCTAGAGTGTCTCAGCCGCTCGCTGAATCACCCCACTCCAATGGACTAAAAAGACAAACCGCTTGGTTCGTTCAGCGATCTAAAAACTCGATGAAGGACATAAGCGCACTGCATGGATCTCGGCTGACACGAAATTATTCGATGGGAGCAAACTGAGCTCGACGATTCATCGCCCAAGCCGCATCGTTATTATCCCGTCGCAGTGGACGCAACTCTCCATAGCTCACGATGGTCATCTGATCCTCAGGAACGCCGAGATTGACGAGATAGCGACGAGCCGCCGCCGCGCGCCGTTCACCCAAAGCCAGATTGTACTCCTCTGTTCCTCGATCATCGGTATACCCAGAAATCACAATCTTCATCGATTTCCCATCTAATTGTCCCGCCACGTTCTTAAGAACAGGAATCCCCTGATCTGTAATTTCGGATTGATCGAATTCAAAATGAACCATGCCCGGGTCGGTCCAGCCCTTCGGCCTTTCCGCTGCAGAACCAGTCCCCTCCGAGCCCGCGGTTGCTCCCGCGTCACTGAACTCGCTTCCGGTCCCCCCCGAATCAGCCTTATCCTTACCGGACGTCGCGCAGCCCGACAACGCAAAAACCAAGGCTATGGAAATGAAAAGAAAGGCGTTCGGTGTGATGGAATCAGATAATCGCTTCATGGGTATAAGATCCTTTATGTCTGCGGAGTATGGGGCGAAGGGCCTAGTCGAAAATATAGAAAAGAGGGTCGCCCAGCGTTTATTCGACGCCCTCGAAATCAAGCTCACTCCCGGATAATGGAGATTCTCGTAACAGGTTGCAATGGGTCCTTGGGTGGATCATCCACCCAACCCATTAAAGAAGTCAGAGTGTTCCGGGTCGCAATCAGACCCAGGCGGGCCACTCTGCACTACTATCACAGGCAGATTGAGCGAGAATCACCACGCAGAACTTCGCTCGGTCCCGCTTCAAGGATATGTGATGAAAGACACAGCGCCGGGTCAGAAACGGGTCAAAAACGCCGAAACGGGTCCATCATCCGAGGAGAGCCCCCGCTCGCCCTCGCCCACCGGCAAAGAACGAATCATCGTCCGCTTTAGCGGAGACATCACGACCAAATCCGCCCCTACCCGCAAGCGCTTCCTCACCCGCATGAGCCGAAACATCAAGAATGCCCTGTCCACGGCGTCGATTGAAAACCGAGTCAGCCGAACTCATACGCGAATTTTTGTCGACATCGATAGCGACCGCATCGACGCGGCTCTTCAATTGGTTTCGCATATCTTCGGCGTACAATCCGCCTCTCGAGTCGAAGAACGAAAATGGAATGACGCAGATGACATCGTGACCGCTGGACGAGAAATTTTTCTTGAATCTGTTCGCAATAAAGTTTTTGCTGTGCGCGCAAAACGAGTCGGAAATCGAAATGCGATTCCTATTGATTCCACGTACGTTGAACGAGAACTTGGATCAGAACTCCTCAAGTCAGCTCGAAAAGTCTCTTTAAAAAACCCCGAAGCCATTGCCGCCATTGAAATTTTAGCCGATCAAGCGCACTTCTTTAGCCACACAGTGCAGTCGCCGGGCGGCCTTCCTCTGGGTTGCGAGGGACGTGCCGTAGCTCTGGTCTCAGGGGGCTTTGATTCTCCTGTCGCCGCCTGGTTGCTCAACAAGCGAGGCGTTGAGCTCGATTATGTGTTCTGCAACCTAGGCGGACGCACCCATCAGCTAGAAACCTTGCAGGTCATGAAAGTGATGGCAGACCAATGGTCCTATGGGACGCGACCTCATTTTCACGCAATAGAGTTCGAAGAAGTTACTCGCGATCTCCAAGCCGGTGTGACCACTCGATATTGGCAAATTATTCTAAAGAGACTCATGATGCGCGCCGCGGAGGTGATCGCCCGGGAACGCGACGCTTCAGCCATTGTCACAGGCGAAGCCGTTGGACAGGTGTCTTCGCAAACCTTGCCCAATCTGGCCGTGATCTCGCAAGCTACTTCTCTTCCTATTCTTAGACCCCTCATTGGCTACAACAAAGACGAGATCATCGCCCTCGCTCGCAAAATCGGCACCCATGACCTTTCGTCTAAAGTGGGAGAATACTGTGCGCTCGTTCCAAGCCGACCCGCTACCCGAGCCACTCAAAAGCGAATCGAAGCCGAAGAGATGGCCCTAGATCCGAAAATCCTTGACCGGGCGATCGCGGAAAGAAGTATTTTTGACCTTCGCGCCCTGGACCTAGAGAGCCTTGATCGGCCGGAAATTCAAACCGAAAAGATCAATGAGACGGATACTGTGATCGACCTTAGAAGTAAAAACGCCTATGAAAATTGGCACTATCCAAAAGCTCTCTTTCTTGAATTCCAGGACGCCATGAAGGCCTACCCCCATATGGATCACGAGAAAAGATATGTCTTGTATTGCGAGTTTGGACTTAAAAGCGGCCATCTTGCCGAATTAATGCGTCGCGAAGGACTCAACGCATCTCACTTTGTCGGTGGACTCAAAGCCATCACCCAGTATGCAAAGCAGACGGGCGCAGAAGAGCCTTAGGGTCGTCTCTGAGGCTCATGGAGGATCCACACAGGAAGCCCCTTGAGCCTCTCAAACCAAAGGACCCGAGGTCTAGTTGTTCGGAAGGTCACCCAGCGCACGATCGAGAAGCTCTTGCCTCTGGCCCGAACTCATCTCGCGCAACTGGAGCATCCTTTGCCGGAACGTATCCTGCTCATCGGGCGTCATGCTCTGCCAACGAGTTCGATAGTCATCCAGCTGTTCTCGTTCCTCAACCGACAAGCTCATGAGATGCTGAAGCTGATCCCTGAGGATCGACTGATCCACTTCATTCAAGGCATGCAGCTCATCAATTCTCTCTCGCAAAATTTGGCGATCCGCAGGAGCAAGGTCTCGTACATGCTCCCGCAAAGCACGACGTTGTCCCTGTGACATTCGAGGTCTACTTTCCCTTGAACCCTCAGACGAGTCCACCACACGCCGATCTCGCGGTTGAATCACGCGAGATCGAGAATTCATGCGATCGAGAAGTTCTTGGCGCTCCAGATCATTGATGGCTTGAGATCGATCCCCTGTCAATTTCCGCTGCATTTCTAACATCTGGTTTCGCTCTTCAGGCGTCGCTTGATCCCAGCGGCGACGCACGGTTTTCTGAATCAAGACTCGATCCTTAATCACCGCATTCACCTCTCGGGGCCCCACCACCACCCCACCCGGAGTCGGCTTGGGAAGCCCCACAGACCCAGAACCAGCCTCAAGGCTCAGTTGAGAATCCACCAAACCTGAAGCCCCCGGTTTACGCTCCGAGCCCTGAGCCGAGGAGAAGCCCCAAACCCCGAGAGCCATCACCACCAGGAAAAACTGCCCGTATCGACGTATTCGCATCACATCGACTCCACGGCCTCTATTCGGCCTAGAACCTCAAGAAGTTCGAGATTGGAAATGACATCAAAGTCCGCAAGCATTTCGTATTCAATCGCAATCGCCAACTGCTCATCCGCATCGGGCAAAATCACCGGATCGACCTTTTCCACCGCGGCAGGGATAACAGGTTCCGCTTGGACCAAGACTGTCTGTTCCTCTTCATTCTCAGAATAGAAGGTTTCAGACGGTGTCGCAGCTTCCCCTTCTGACGCCTCCGAGGCGAGACTCAGCACCGGAGCCGGAGCGATGAGCTCCACAGGTTCCAAAGGCAACGCCGGCTCTTCCTGAGGGACGACAACCTGGGTTAAAGCGGGGGCCTCTGGGGGGAGCAACTCCAGCCGGCCTGAACCCGACCCCGTAGCCCACGCCAAATAAAGAGCGACGCCAGCCGCCAAGGCGGCCCCTCCACCCACAAGGGAAGTCCCGCGACGCCAGAGAGGAGCCGATCGCAGGGGCAACCTCTCTTCCATTTCACCCGCGAATGGCTCGGCGGTCAGCTGAGCACGCAAGGCCTGATGGATGCGTTCTAGGCGCTCGGGGGCAGGAGCCGGCTCCACCATGCTTTGAAGAGCCCCATTCACCTCAGCCAAAGCCTCACATCGCTCCGCGAGAGCCGAATCCTGAGTCATGCGTATGCGAAACGCTTCTTCTTCCTTAAAAGAAAGCTCTCCATCCAGGAAAGCCGAGAGCTCTTCCTCTTCCTCACTTTCATTTACAAATTTTATCCGGTCTCTAGACATCTTATTTCATCTTTCAGCTAGTCACTCTTCAGCTTCTTACATCGTTCTTCATTGAGCCCCATTTCGTCCATCGCCCTTTCTCATGGCGAGACATTGAGTTGAGGGGCTTCGTCATAGCTCAGGCGACCCCTCTACGGACCGTCGTTCGCGTATCATCTTCATACGAACCGAGGCGTTCAACCAATGCCGTACGGCCTCGATGAACGAGTGCCTTCACGGCCTTCTCCGTAATTTCAAGCACGGAAGCGACCTCCGCATATGAGTGCCCCTCGGCTGCCGAAAGCCAAAGAGCCATTCTCTGACGCTCTGGAAGATCGGCCAAGGCTTGCTCCACTGCAGTTCCTTTCTTTCGTGCATCCATCTCGCTTTCACTGCTTGGGCCCTGAGAGACTAAACCTACATTCTCTTCTTCTTCATGAAAGTGACGGCGCCTTGGACGCTTCAATTCATTGAGAGCTAAGTTTGTTGCGATTCGATAAAGCCAGGTCGAGAAACGAGCCCGAGGCTCGTAGCGAGACCTCGCTTTATGGACTCTAAAAAACGCTTCCTGAACAAGCTCCTCCGCTGTGGCGGCATCGCCCACCATCCGCTCCATGTAACGAAGTAGCGGACCCGCCCAGCGCTCAAAAAGCTGGTCAAATGCAGCCTCATCGCCATCGCGAAAAGACAGCATAAGGACGACGTCAGGATCCGATTGGTACACAACTTCCTCCGGTCACCTTTACTAACCCGGTGACCGCCTTGAAGTTGCGATATTTTTCATATCCCGCGCCACTCTCCCCGTAGGGAATGGCTTATCCGGTGTCTCCGCGGTCAAAAATCCGCAAAACCAAAAGCGCTCTCAACCTTCATCGTCCGTGGTCAAGAGAGGTTCGTCTTGAAACGCCATCCAACGCACATGAACTTTAAAGACCGGAAAGAAAGTCCAACACCAACGAATTAAAAAGGTCGGTCTGTTCGATATTGACAATATGTCCAGCGTCAGCCACCACCTCGTAGCGACTGTTAGGCAGCTTTGAAGCCATGACCTCCGCGGCTCGCAAATAGGCTTTATCGTCTTCACCGACGAGCACCAGAGCCGGAGGCGTCATGTCAGCCAAGTCGTCAATGACGGAGGGCGCCAAGCCTGAAACTCGACGTCCAAAATTGGCAACGCCCACCTGGCTCTGAGCCACCACGGCCTCTGAGGCGGCCTGTGCCGCTGGGAGTTCAGGGCGACGCCCGATGCATGTGGGCGCGGCCTTTCCGGTCACGAAGGCCTCGAACCCGCGCTCCATAATAAAATTAGATGTGCGCTCAGAGGTTTGTTTCCACTGGGCTGCCGCTTCGGCTTTCTTGAACCCGGGGCCTGTGTCCGCCAGAACAAGTCCGCGCACGCGCTCCGGAGAAGTCCGGGTGAGGTGAAGAGAAGCCAAGCCTCCAAAGGACAAGCCACCTAAAACACACGACTCATTGGGCGCGAGCCAATCCATCATCCGACCAAGATCAGAAACTACCTGCTCCATGCTGTATCGATCGGGATCCTCCGGAGCTTCTGATAACCCGTGGCCCCGGTAGTCCCACAGACCTACGCGGTGACCTGCATTCACCAACGCTTTGACCTGGGAATGCCAATGAACATGGGTCGTCGAATACGCACAAGAGAAAATAATGGGGACACCTGAGGTTTCGGTTTCTGGATCAAACCTTTCCACGAAAAGATTTACACCATCACTCGCTTCAAGGATTGCCAAATCGTCGTACTCCCTTTTTAATCATTTCTGCTTTTTAAAGTCATCCATCTTCATTGAAATCATCTGAAGCGAATGACGTCTCCTAAACTCAAACAGCCCTCAAAGATTCAACGCATGTCCACCCAAAAAGGGGGAATCGCGAGTGGCTCTTCGAATGAAACCTCACCCAGCCAATCATACATTGACTCAAAAGCCTGGGGAAGAAGCTCTAATCCAGCCGCCATCGGATCCACACGAGCCTGAAAAAGTGAAGCTAGTTCTTCAGCGAAACCTCGCGGAGGCGGAAAAGGGATTAATGCGACATCGGCCTCTGGATCCAAACCCAGCCTCTCACGAACCGCTGCCACGGATTCATGCAACCCCCCAATCCGATCCACTAGACCAACTTCCTTAGCCTGAGCGCCGGTCCATACACGCCCCTGCGCCACCTCGTCCACTTTTTCGACAGAGAGATCTCGTCCCGCGGCGACGCGGTCTAGAAAAACTCCGTAGATATCCATCACTAGAGACTGCAAACGAGCGAGACCTCGTTCAGACAGAGGCTCGGAAGACACTAAAAAGTCAGCATGCCGCCCCCGCGTCAAAGCCTTGCTTTGAATCCCTATTTCCGACAAAGCCCCACCGAGGACGGGACGAATGGCAAAAACACCTATGGAACCCGTATAAGCCCCGGCATTTGAAACAATCTCATCAGCCCCTACAGAGGCATAGTATCCCCCTGAAGCCGCGACATCTGAATAGGAAGCCACAATAGGCTTCCCCTCCCCACGAGCTTTTTCCACACTTCTCCAAATATGCTCGGAGGCCAGCGCTGAACCGCCGGGGCTATCGATGCGTAAAATAATGGCATCGAAGGAAGAATCCGTCGCTGCTTTATGAATAGCCTCTGCAGCGGTTTGCGAAGCGAAGACCGCGCCTCCTCTCGGGGTTTGCGAAGCCCGACCCTGAACCACCGCCCCGGATCCATAGATTAAAGCAATCGAAGCCACAGGCGAAAAGCCGACATCCACCGGCATCACCGATGAATAGTCGCTCTCTTCAACCACCGGACCACCCAGATCCGAAAGAACCGAATCGAGATATTCAACGTGATCTATCAAATTAGATTCACGCAGCCCCTCTCCAAGCATCGGACCCCGGTCGATGGCAGCGACCACCTCTTCTCGCGTCATGGAACGACCCTGCATGATCCCCGAAATAAAGATTTCGTTTATCGAGTCCAGCAATGAATTGGCCATCTCAAGCGACGCCGGAGACATCTCCTCCGATGTATACGTTTCAACAGCACTCTTATACTTGCCGGCTTTCCCAACATCAAAGGTCACGCCTAACTTTTCCCATAAACCGCCCAGAAAAAGATAATTGGCCGCTAGCCCTACCACGGGCAGACTCCCTGCTGGCGTGAGGTAAACCTCGCCTGCAGAACTCGCCACGAAGTATTCGATATTGCCACCCATAGACGCCATGTCGAGATAGGCAATTGTGTTACGTCCGGCCTCCTGAAGGCGACGAATCGCACCACGCAACTCCTCGGCTTTCCCCCATCCAATCTGAAGAGGTCGAATCACAATGACGACGTTTTTGATTCGTTCGTCGCGCTCAGCCACGGCCAAGTTCGTCAGCACACTCGAGAATGTTCGTTCGCTTTCGCCCAGGACATTCGCAATCCAAGAACCTCCGCTGGCCTCGATATAAGCGCCTTCTAACTCGATCACGAGAGTACTCCCGGGCTCGATCGTCACCTCTGAATCCGAGCGAAAGAAGTAACTGACCACGCCAAGGGCCAAAACCACCAAAATCAAAGTTCGGAGCTTACGAAAACGTCGAATGGCCACAATTTCCTCCAGGCTATGAGCGTTGAGCCTTCAGTGAACGAGAATCGAATAGTCTAATGAAATCATTATTCGAAGAGCTTTCAGACTACCCGACGCGAACCAGGCTGCCCATCACTTCTCAGCGGGCTTCGAACCGCGAAAGCTCCTGCTGCGCGAAAAAAAACAAAAGTGAGGAAAGCGAAGCAAACAACCAAAGGCCCAGACGAAAAACGATCTCCGTGACCGATACGCTTTCGATTGCCTGTCCAGACCACGCCGCCAGGGGAATAATGACACTACTTAGAATCGGTGGACCAAACCGATCCAGCACGTCCGACCAAAGCCCAAGCGTCATTCCAGAAGCCGACATTAAATTGGCAATCGCGGTCCAACCCACAAACCCCACAACGCAGAGGAAAGTAACAATCCGAGGTAGAAAGAGAGAGATAAACATCGCCAACCCGGCAATGGATACACAATTCACGAGCGTCGCCGCTAAAGCAATCAACGCCGGCCATAGACTGAGATCGCCTCGGAGTGACAACATAAAGGAAGCACCGCCCATCATCACGATGACTGCACTCCACGTAATCAGCAGCGTCCCGAACAACCGTGCAAGTGCAAACTGCTTTCGACTCACCGGGCGGGTCAAAATCAAAAGACCACTTCCATCCTCCAAACTGGCCGAAAGGTGGTCCGAGGCCAGCATACCCGCCAGGATCAGGCTCCATACAGCCAGAACACCCAGCACTGAGACACCCACCCACCCGAATATGTCGACAGGAGGCGCCTGGAGATTGTTGGTCGTAATCTCTGCATTGCATGTTGTACAGCTATTAATGCTGACAAGCGTTAAAAAACAAAGAACCAAGATCGCCGGTACGATGCGACGACGCGCCGCATCTTGGAGTGATTCAAGAACCAAAAGGAAAAAAACAGAGGCCGTCATGCTCGGTCCAACTCTCCCGAATTTTTAGTTCCTGTTTGCACAAGGCGCACAAAGGCATCCTCCAGAGTTTCGCCCGCGCGAACGACCTTCTCTGTCTCACCTTGATCAATCACGTGACCTTCATGCAAAATAGCCACACGGTCACAAACACGTTCCACCTCTGAAAGAAGGTGTGAGCTGAGCAACACAGAACAGCCTCGCTCCCGAGCCGCGGAAATCCAATCTCGAACCTCACGCATTCCAATCGGGTCCAGCCCTGAACTCGGCTCATCAAGCAAAAGAACTCGAGGATCACCCAGAAAGGCTTGCGCGAACCCCACACGCTGAGCCAAGCCCTTTGAAAGCGTCGCAATGGGTTCTTCGAGTCGGCTTGAAATCCCCGTCAGCTCAGTCACTCGATTCACCTCCGGCTCAACAGCCTCCGAATCAAGACCCGCGAGCCGAGCATGCAACCTTAAAAAAGAACCGATTCGGACCCGCCCCGGCAGCAAGACTCGCTCAGGTAAATACCCAACACCCACACGAGACTCCGGCTCAAACGGGCTCATTCCCTGAAGCTGAACCTGACCCTCCGAAGGCGAAGCGTGGCCCAAAATCAGTCGAAGGAGGGTTGTTTTCCCAGCCCCGTTGGGACCCAGGAGCCCTAGGGAACTCCCTTCCGGCAGCGCTAAATCCACGCCCGAAAGCGCTTTTCGGCTACCGAAGTGCTTGGTCACTTTGTGGAGCTCTAAAACAGACACAAAGGCCAGACTAACACGCCTGTCTAAGGAGGGCTGGCGTAAACCGCTTCTCCAAGCCTCAATCTAAGGGCGATTCAAACAAAAATGCGAGCTAGCCTTGAGGCATGACTTCAGAGTATCCGTTGCCCTTTGTGCCCTCTCATCAGCCCCCGGATGAAAATGAAAAAGAGCCTATTCTTTTTTGTTTTTGGAGACGCGAACTGTTGGTCACGGATGACAAATTAATTCCACCCGTCCACGAAATCGATGCTCACAGTATCGAAGCCGTGCGAACACAATATCTCGGCCAGCTAGGCGATCGCCCATGCTACTCAGCGGAGTTAAAAGCCGACTTTGTTCCGCCGAGTGGTTTCTTGACTCAAGATCTAAGAATGCTCTTTGGGTCCTTGGATGAAGTCACGCATGCCCTAGCTGGGCGTGCCGTACAAATTATGGAATGGGACCGCACTCATCAGTACTGCGGCGTCTGTGGACAACCCACCGAGTTGTCGAAAACAGACCGATCGCGCATTTGTCCCGAGTGCCAAATTCCCATGTACCCCCGGCTGGCGCCTGCAATGATTGTGGCTGTTGAGCGAGGCGACGAGATTCTTCTAGGGCGCTCCAATAATTTTCCGCCCGGCATTTTTAGCGTCTTAGCCGGATTCGTAGAGCCCGGAGAAAGCGCCGAAGAAGCGGTCATCCGCGAGGTCTACGAAGAAACGAGAATCGTCGTGCAAAATGTTCGATATTTTGGGAGTCAGGCCTGGCCCTTCCCCAATTCGCTCATGCTCGGCTTCACGGCGGAATATCTAAGCGGCGAGGTCGACACCAGCTATGACTCTGAAATGGAATCCGCCGACTTCTTTCACGTCAATCAACTGCCACAAACATTTCCAGGGAATATCAGCATTTCGCAGTGGCTGCTGAACGCATTCGTAGAACAGAAGAAAAAAGGATAAAAGGGTTAGAGTCGATGTCCGGTTAAGCGGAGCCACCCGTAACGGCCTAGCGAAATCGGAATTCGAGAACTCTCTACGGAAGGCCTGCGCCCGGGACATCCACTTCGACCCACTCGATATGCCCGTCCCGATTCTGCTTACACTCATCGGGGTCACTGCTCCCCGCAGTACAGATCATTAAATGTCGACGCTCGGGACCTCCCAGCATGCAAGCAAAGGCCTGAGTATCCACCTCTACTTTATGCGTGATCTCGCCCCCTTCGAGAACCCGAAAACAACCGTGACTTGTAGGCCCGGCTACCCAGATTCCCCCTTCTGCATCAAGACAAATTCCATCCGGCAAAACCCCTGTCATCTGCGCCCACACTCGTTGATTGACCAAGGTGCCCTGGGGTTCGATATCGAAGGCCGTAAGGCGATGACCCATGGTCTCACCCACAATTAAAGTCTTTCCGTCATCAGTAATAACGGCACCGTTGGGAAAGCTAAGATCCTGAGCGACCACTCGCATTTCACCGTCTGGATCCACCAAGACGAGATTCGCGCCTCTGGGTTCGCCGCCCCCATGAAGATCCCAGCCAAAGTTTCCCACATACGCACGACCCTGCTGGTCAACCACCATATCGTTACAATGGAACCCAGCATGCTCAGTCAGATTAGCGACCTCTCTTAAAGACCCATCTGACTCTAAGCAAAGCAACCGGCGGTCTTGCATGGAAACAACAAGCATTCGCCCATCTGGGAGCCAACCCAATCCTGAAGGGTCATTGGGTACGTTGCAAATTTCCTCAACCTCACCCGCCATATCCACCGCGAAAACCTTTTGGCTGTGCATATCAGAGTAATAGAGACGGCCCTCCCGCCAGCGTGGACCTTCTCCAAAGGCGATGTCTGAGACAAGCGTTTCCGTCTTTAATAATTGCATTCGGGTTCTCTCCTCTAATCAAGGCCTGGTCTAGATACGCTAACTCGTCGCCGAATCAGCCAAGGCTGTAAAGGCTTCGCATACCGCCTCAGGAGCTTGTACGAGCTCAACCAATACGCCTTCAGAACCGATGGGGCTCTTCTCATTGCCCTTGGGGTGGATGAAACAAACATCAAACCCGGCTGCACCTTTTCGGATGCCCCCCGGCGTGAACCGAACCCCTTGAGCCTCTAGCCAATCTACGGCCGCCGCCAAGTCATCAATCCAGAGACCGACATGATTAAGCGCTGGATCATGAACGCGAGGCTTCGCTTCGGGATCAATGGGTTGCATCAAATCCAACTCGACTTTAAATGCGCCGCTTCCAATCTCGCAGATGTCTTCATCAACATTTTCACTTTCGCTTCGATAAGTACTGGCGTAATTAAAGCCCATAATATCGACCCAGAATCGACGCAGCTTGCCTTTGTCGAGACCGCCAACGGCCACCTGTTGAATGCCCAAAACCTTAAAGGGTCTTTGTTCCGACAAGAGGTTCTCCTTCTCTCATATTAAATGGTTTTCCAAAGCTCTCAGTTATTCAAGCGATTCAGGCCCACTAAAATCCCGCGCCAGCAAATATCGCTCCCGGCTTCCCTTTCGAGTGGCCGCCGACTTTACGGTCTTTACAGTACTAAAACGGGCGCGAAGCCTCTGCTGGAACGCTTGGGCCTCAGGACACTCAAGAAGCTTGATCAACAGATCGCCCCCGGTCTCAAGAAGTTCTTCGCTCAGAGACTCGACGGCCAACAAAAGATATTCTTCAGCCGCGTCGTCTCGCTCGCGTACGCCCGTCAACTTTGGCGCTGCATCGGAAAGCAAAACATTGCAGCGGCCACCCAGCGCTTCAAGTAACCGCTCCACCACAGCCGAATCCGTCATATCTCCTACTAAAGAGACGACATTTTTCTGCTCAAGAGGCGGGTCGATCTCGGCCAAATCAACCCCAACCACGCGGCCTCGCGCTCCAACAGCGCGAGAAGCCTCCTCCATCCAACCTCCAGGCCAACAGCCAAGGTCGAGAACCTTGTGACCCGGGCTCAAGATTCGATGGGAACCCTGTAATTCAGCCAGCTTGTAAACAGCTCGAGAGCGGAAGCCCTCTCGCTGAGCACGCTGGTGGAAATGGTCCTTGCGATTGTAGCGGGCGACGGGAAGACCTACTTAATTGCCTGACGGACACGAACCAAACCATTCCGGTGACCCGGAACCGCACCGCGAACAAAAAGCAAGTTGCTGTCTGCATCGACCCGAACCACTTCCAAATTCAAGACGGTGGTTCTCGCGTTGCCGTGCTGACCGGCTTGCTTCATTCCCTTGAAAACTCGACCCGGCCAGGCGCCGGCGCCAATTGAACCCGGATGGCGAAAATACTCATGGGTACCATGCGTCCGCTTCTTAATCTTAAAGCCATGGCGCTTGACCACACCGGTAAAGCCTCTGCCTTTTGAGGTTCCACAGGTATCGACGCGCTGGCCCACCTCAAAAAGATCCACCTTGATAACTTGCCCCACCTCAAGACCTTCGGCTTCTTCATTCGTCAACCGACTTTCGGCAAGGTATCGAGACGGTTCAACGCCTGCCTTCTTGAAGTGACCCAGCTCAGGTTTACTAAAAAGCGCCGCGCGACGATCTCCAAAGCCCAACTGAACGGCCGTGTAGCCATCGGCGCCCGATTCATGCTTAAGCTGGACCACCGTATTGGGCCCCGCCTCAAGAACCGTTACGGGAATCGCCTCGCCCGTCTCCTGAAAAAGTTGAGTCATACCGAGCTTGCGGCAAAGAAGTTCTATGGACATTATGTACTCTCCGGCCTCCGGATTGGAACGACTTCAATCGTTCTTCGCGGATCCATAATGCGGACCGAGTCCGCGTGGAACTGAGGGACGATCGAGATGCTAAACTCTCCACCATCCCCACTGCTTCGCTACATCCTTACGAATGCAGCCCGAAGACTTCCCCAAATGGGCAATGTCCTTCGGGCGGCGCAATATAGGAAGACCGAACAGTCCTGTCGAGTGTTCACTCAGTTAAGCCTTTTAGGCAGCTAATTAAGGGACCTAGACATATCTAAAAGTTAAAGTTCATGATTCGCTTATCCATATATAGATTCAGCCCCACCTTCATCGAAAATCGGGCCATTGCCCCGAGGGGTACCCACCTCCATGGCTGAAAACTTGAGTGCGTCCCCGCTTCGACCGACTCTTGTCTTGGCCCTCGATGGAGCCACCTTTGACGTCATTCACCCCATGATGGCCCAGGGGCGACTTCCACACCTCGCCGCATGGATTCAGGAAGGCCATTCCCAACCCCTGCCCTCCACCCAACCTCCTGTCACCTTTCCAGCCTGGTCTTCTTTCATGACCGGAGTCAGCCCGGCTCAACATGGCATCTTTGATTTCTCACAAAAACTTGAAGGCCAGTATCAAATTCGATTTGTGAACTCCACTGACCGAAAGCAGCCCTCTCTCCAGTCGGCCGTCTGTCAAGCCGGAGGGCGTATCTTGGTCCTGGGCCTTCCAGCCACATATCCGCCTGAACCCTTGAAAGGTTTACTGGTGCCTGGTTTTGATGCCCCGGTTTCCACGGGCACAGATGCTGAAGCTACAAGCCACCCAGACCTCTACCGCCGCATCGCCGAAAAAGCAGGACACTGGATGCGGCCGGATATGGATGAATCAGCCCAGGGCACAGATTTTCACGAGACCGCCATAGAAACCCTCCTCCTTCGTATTGAACGCAAAACGCGCTTCGTACTCGATGCTTTGGAGGAGATGAAAAACGAATATGGCAACGCGCGACCTGAGTTTACCATGGTGGTTTTCTCTGAAAGTGACACGGTTGGACATCACTATTGGCGAGATCACGACCCCCAAAGCCCCCGCCATGACCCCACTGTCAGTCAACGGCGAAAAGACGCCATCCAACTCGTCTATCAGAAACTCGATTCGGCTTGTGGAAAAATTCGAGAGGCTTTTGGCGAAGATGCCCTATGCGTTGTGCTCTCTGACCATGGTATGGGAGGCGCATCCGACAAAATCGTCCATCTCAATGCTTTTCTCGCCGAATCCGGATTTCTGTCTCGCCGTTCCTCTGCTGGGCGAATCGAAACTCTGATCGCACGGTTCTCACGCGACCTCGCTCTTCGGATTCTCCCCGCGCGACTCGCGCAACAAATTTTCCGTAAGGCTCGTGGAGCAGCCGGAAGAGTTGAAAGCGTTGTCCGGTTCGGGGGACTCGATTGGTCAAAAACACAGGCCTTTTCCGAGGAAGTCAACACGCAACCCGGTGTATGGATCAACCTTGAAGGACGAGAAGCCAAGGGGTGCGTCCCTCAAGATCAATATGAAAATTTAAGAAGCGAAATCATCTCCCGCTTGCTTGACTGGAAGCTCCCCAACGGACAGCCCGTAGTAGCGTCGGCCCAGCGACGCGAAGAGGTTCACCGAGGTTCTTTCATGGAGCGTTCCCCCGACGTTGTCATCGAACTGGCCTTGGACCATGGATACGGTTTATCGCTTGTTGCAACGCCTTGGCAAGAATTCGAACCCTCTTCTTCTCCACCCTCTATTCAACATCTCAAAGGTGAAGCTCGGGCCGGTGGTCGAGGGAAGGGCATGAATGGCACACACAGGAATGATGGAATCTTCATCGCCACCGGTCAAAAAGAAAGCCTAGAACGTGCGCACACCATGATGCCGGCGTCCCTGGTCGAGGTCGCTCCTTGTCTCGCCAAAGCCATGGGACTGGACTGGATTCCACAATCGCCTCACACGCCCACCACCCCCCATACCTACAGCGAGGAAGAAGATGCGGCCGTCGCCGCTCGACTTCGGGCCCTGGGATATCTCGATTGATGTCTACCCAAGCCTCACCCCAAAGCCTTCAGCCCCACCTATCCTTTGTTTTCCCCGTCTTGGATGAAGAAGAAAACATCGGGCAAGTGATCGAGTCCGCGCGAAAGATCGGCCAACTTCTTAAAAAGGATTTCGAAATCGTCATCGTTGATGATGGCTCGCAGGACGAAAGCCCTCAAATCATCGATGCTTGGGCCCAAAGAGATGCACGGATATTCTCCGTTAGGCATCCGCAGAACGCGGGCTACGGCGCTGCACTCCGATCGGGTCTATCTAAAGCGCGCGGTGAACTCGTTTTTTTTAGTGACTCAGATCTTCAATTTGATTTAACTGAAATCAAAGCTCTCTTAGAGCATGCTGAAGACGTCGATATCGTCGCTGGGTATCGCTCTCCTCGAAAAGATCCTTGGCACCGAATTCTCATCGCACGCATTTGGGGATTTATCGTTCAAATTCTATTTGGGCTCAAAGTCCGAGATATCGACTGTGCGTTCAAACTCTTCCATCATCGAGTTCTCGAAACTCTTCCGCTGGCTTCTGTCGGTGCGTTTATCAACACGGAACTACTCGTGCGTGCGAGCGCGGCCGGGTTTCGTATACACGAAGTGCCCGTCACGCATCATCGCAGACAACACGGACGTCAAACGGGGGCGCGTCCTCGAGTGATGATCCGCGCAGCCTTCGAACTCGGATCTCTCTATCGTGACCTTAAGCATGCGGCAAAAAAATCCTCCTCGTCATCGACCTCACGCGTCAAACCGGGATGAAAAACGAAGAGTCTTCGCGATACGAAGGCCAACGTCTCGCGCTTCTCGGAGCCTTTCCATTCCCCTACCCGCAAGGTTCGCAAGTCTTCGCGGGAGATCAAGCTCGTGCCCTAGCCCTGTCTGGAGCGCGACCAGAACTTTTTACTTACGGACGAGGCCAGGGAAAACCACCCCCCGACCTCAAGACTCACGTCTCTAGAAGCTGGAGTGCTCCGCCTTCCATGCGTTCGGGACCTCATTGGAGAAAACCGCTCGCTGACCTCGACTTAGCTTGGGTCTGGAAGAACCAAGCCGCTCAGGCAAGACGCGAAGGAGATCCGTTTGACTGCCTGCTCGCCCACAATGTCGAGGCCGCGGCCGTGGGAATTGCGCTCCGCTCAACCACCGATGTGCCCGTCGTCTATGTGGCACACACGATTCTTAGACACGAACTCTCCGCCTACCTGCCCAAACGCTTTCGCCCTGTCGCGGACCGAATAGGTCAGGCTATGGATCGCTGGGTCTCCGCCCGGTGCGACGGGATCATTGCCCTCAGCATGGACGCAGCCAAAGAACTCGAACCCTTTTCCAACGGCCCCATCTCCATTCAGCCCCCGGGCCATTTTATTCAGCCACCCCCCTCAGAAGACCAAATCGCCGCATCCTGTAAAAAGCACGGGCTCACCATAGGCCGATATGTCCTCTACTCAGGAAACCTCGACGAATATCAAGACCTTGAATTGCTCGAAGAAGCCTGTCTCAAATTATCTTCTTCAATGCCTCCCATTGTCATCGCATGCCACGCCCCACAGACCGAAAAAGGAATAAGGAAGAATCCATTCCCTTCGGTCCCATGTCTCCACATCGAAGATTTCAATGAAATGCGAAATCTCATGTATGGCGCAGAGAGCCTCATCCTCACGCGACGGCGACCCGGTGGTTTCCCAATTAAACTCCTAAATTATATGGAAGCCGCGCGTCCGATTATCGCCTTCGAAGGAATTGCAAGTGGCCTTCTCAACGGCGAATCCGCTCGGCTCCTTCCGCCAGGATCATCAAGCCTCGAATTTGCCAAAGCCATCACTGAAGTTCACAACCAACCTCAACTTCAAGAACGCCTCGGCTCCGGCGCTTTCAGGCATCTCACACAAGAGCATGATTGGCGCGCTCTCGGGGAAAATACTGTGTCCTACATCAACGAGATCACCGAAATGAAATAGGGCTCCTGCTCTGGTGCATGTCGGTGACCTTCAGATGTAGAAACCGCCTCCAAATTTTGAGTTCAGGCAAGCGAGCCCATTCCGGCTAGACTCACTAAAAGATAAAAAAGGTCCTTACGCCCCTCCCCAACAGCGGCGTACAGGGCCTTGCTGTGTTCCGTACACGACCTCATTGAACAAAGCGGATCCGGGAGAAGAGAACCTTTGTCAGCTCGAAAATCAAAAAAGCGCAGTCCCCTGCGCGAACTCGCCACTCAAATTCAAGGGCGAAGCCATCCCGTTCGACTAACCGGCCTCAAAGGCTCGTCTTCATCGGTGGTAGCCGCTGAACTCATTCGAGCCCACGAAGATCAGCCTGTTCTTATTCTGGCATCATCGGCAAAAAAAACAGACGCCTTGGTGGACGATCTTAGAAGTGTCCTGGGGACCGACATCGCCGACGAACGTCTCTGTAGCTTCCCCAGACACGACACTCTTCCCTACGATCGCTTTTCACCCCAACCCTTCTTAATCACTCAACGCATGAATGTTCTGGCCCGTTGGATCACCTACGCGTCGGAACCGAAAGAAGCCCGCCTAACCCCTCCTCCCATTGTGGTGGCCGACTGGACCGCTTTATCTGTTCGAATACCAACCCGAGCACTCTTAAAGCAACACATGCGCCTTCTTCGAGTTGGGGAAAATCTCGATCGTTCTCAATGGATTGAAAGCCTTAAACGCTCTGGCTATCAGAGCATGCCACTGGTTGAAGAAAAGGGGGAGTTTGCAGTCCGCGGAGGGATTGTCGATTTTTTTCCTCCTCAGTCAAATCATCCCCTTCGAATTGAATTTTTTGATGACGAAATTGATTCGATCCGAGAGTTCGATGCGGCCAGTCAACGCTCTTTAGCCAAAGTCGAAAAAGTCATGTCCATGCCCGCTCGTGAGTTCCTTCTTCAACGAAGTGAAGTCATCGAGTCGCAAAACAAACTTCAAGAACTCGGAGAAGCCTCTGACGTAGATCCAAAGGATGTGAATTCTCTCTTTGATCAACTGCTACGCGGAGACCTCCCGCCCGGAATTGAAGCCCTCACCCCCCTCTTTCTATCCACAACAGAGGGTGTCCTCGACCATCTCCCATCAAACTCTCTGGTCATGATCGATGATCCAGAGGCAGGTCTCGACCGTCTCCATCGGTACAACGAAGAAGCCCGCGAGAGCCATGAAGCCGCTCTCGGTGCTAAAAGATTAGTTTCCTCGCCTGATCAGTTGCTCACTCCACCCGAAGACATCGAAAGTCACCTCGAAAACTCTTCGGCCATCTCTTTTGGAGGGAGCGAACTCGTCGAAGCAACTGGAGACCGAATTGAACTTTCGAGTCAAGATCAGGACGAACTCCGGCGCGAACTCGCCGCAGTTCGAACGAATGAGAACGCTCTCACACCCCTCGCCGATCAGCTAGCGGAGTGGATTCTAAACGACTGGCGAATCAGCGTAACCGTGAAGGCCTTATCGGCCGCTGAAAGACTCCGTGACCTTCTCAGCCAGTACGGCATTGAGTCGTCCACCGCGAGCGACCAAAGGGCGTGCTGGAACTGGTCTCGACCTGGACGTGTCGAAATTCGAGTCACCCCCTTAGCGGAAGGCTTCAGCCTTCCTTTACAAAAATTTGCCGTCATAACAGAAGAAGAGATATTTGGTCGGCGAGAGCGAAGGCGGTCTCCAAAAGGATGGAAAGATGGAGCCGCCCTTGAGGGCCTTTCTCAACTGCAACCAGGAGATCATCTCGTCCACCGACAACATGGCATTGGCCTCTACCGAGGCCTTCAGGTCGTGCGGGCAGGTCGAGGCAGCGACGAACTTCTCTGCATTGAATATGCGGGCGCGGATAAGCTTTTTCTGCCCGTTCATCGGCTGGCTTTCGTCCAACGGTACGGTGCCTTTGAAGGCATCGCCCCAAAATTAGATCGCCTCGGGGGCGATAGCTGGGAACGTTCGCGAGATAAGGTCAAGAAAAGCTTAAGGAACATGGCGGGAGAGTTATTGGCTATGCATGCCGCTCGAGAACTGGCCGAAGGGTATGCCTTCTCCCCCAAAGATGCGTACTTTGAAGAATTCGAAGCCGCTTTTCCTTTTGAAGAAACACCCGATCAAGGCGCGGCAATCTCAGATGTCCTCTCTGATATGCAAAACAGTCAACCCATGGACCGAATCGTGTGCGGCGATGTGGGATATGGCAAAACAGAGGTCGCAATTCGAGCCGCCCTTAAGGCGGCCCTCGAGGGCAAACAAGTGGCCATGCTCACCCCCACTACGATTCTTTGCGAGCAACATTTCCAAACCTTTAAAAAACGTTTTGAGGGATACCCCATCCGTGTCGAAATGCTTTCAAGGTTCCGTACCCCTAAAGAATCTCGAGAAGTCATCGAAGGTATGGCATCGGGAAGCGTAGATATTGTGATTGCGACACACCGCCTACTTCAAAAAAACATACAATTCCGAGACCTTGGACTCCTCGTGGTCGATGAGGAGCAACGGTTCGGAGTCACCCACAAGGAACGCATTAAAAAACTCCGTCGAACCGTCGACGTTCTCACCCTAACCGCAACCCCCATACCCCGAACCCTTCAAATGGCTCTCTCCGGCATGAGAGATCTATCTGTTATCGATACGCCTCCCGTGGACCGACTCGCTATACGCACCCAAGTCTCTCGATCCAGTCCATCCCTTATCCGCGAGGCCATCCTCCGAGAAGTGCGTCGGGGAGGCCAAGTTTTCTTTCTTCACAATCGGGTGGCGAGCATTCATGAAGTCTCAGAAATGCTCGCTGAGGTTGTGCCCGAAGTTCGCGTGATTGTCGCTCACGGGCAAATGAAGGAGAAAGATTTAGAAAATCGCATGCACGCGTTTTTAGGTGGAGAAGCAGAAGTCCTCCTCTGCAGTACAATTATTGAAAGTGGTCTCGATATCCCCCGGGCCAATACAATCATCATCAATCGAGCCGATGCCTTGGGACTCGCTCAGCTCTACCAACTAAGGGGCCGAGTGGGTCGGAGTAGTCGGCGCGCATATGCGTACCTTCTGATTCCCGCTCCACTAGGGAGCCTTAAGCAAGACGCACAAAGAAGACTCGAAGCAATCCAAGATCTCACCGAATTGGGAAGTGGATTCAAGCTCGCCAACATGGATCTTGAAATTCGTGGAGCCGGTGACCTGCTTGGAAATGAACAGTCAGGAAACCTACGCGTCGTCGGATACGAGACGTATATGGAGATGCTGCAGGAAACTATCGACGAGCTCAGAGGGCATGTTCATGAAGAGTTTATAGATCCCGAAATTCTTTTACCCATCGTCGCCCGACTTCCCGATGATTATGTACCTGAAGCCAATCAAAGACTTGTTTTCTACAAGCAGCTTTCAAGTGCACGAGACAACCGCGAAGTTCATATGATCCGAGATGAAATTCTAGACCGTTACGGACCGCTCCCCACAGAGGGCGAGAATCTGTTCGAAGTGATTAAAATCAAAACTCGAGCGCGGAGACTGGGAATAGAATCAATTTCGCTGAAGCGTCATCAATTCATCTTCCAGGTCGCAAGCCACAGTCAAATCGATCTAGGAAAGCTCGTCGCTCTTTTATCAAAAAAGGGCTCTCAACTCCATGTCACGCCGGATCACAAAATTTTCGCACCCGCACCCAAACAAGCCGTCTCCCCCTCGGAACTCCTTGAAGCCGCCAATGATGCACTCAAAACTATTTCTCCCAAAGAAAAGGATCCTCAAAGTTCAAAGCTCTAGGTCAGGAAAAAGGCGTGTCTCAACCGCCTGAATGGCCGCATGAAGAATCTTGATGTGCATCTCCTGAATTCGATCGGCTCGCTCCGCGTGGGGCACAACCATGGCCACATCAACTCGGTTTAGGACCTCTCCCCCACCGCAACCCAAAAGACCCACCGTTTGAATTCCGAGACGCTTTGCCGCTTCAACAGCTTTAATCACGTTCGGAGACTTACCACTCGTTGAAATCGCAACAAGGAGATCTCCTGGCCGGCCGTGTGCTTCGACTTGTCGTGCAAAAACTTGATCAAAGCCAAAATCATTAGCGATCGCAGAAAGCTGAGCAGAGTCGGAAAAGGCCATGGCCGAAAGAGCGGGTCGATCTCGCACCAAACGACCCGTCCACTCCTGTGCAAAATGCATGGCGTCGCAAAGACTGCCTCCATTTCCACAGGACAATAATCGACCGCCAGACTGGAGCGTACTCGTAGCGACATCCACGAAACGCTCAAAAGCCAACATCTGATCCGTATCCTGACGAAAAGCATTCAGAGTATCATTCGCCTCGGCCAGAACATTTTTAAGAATCAGCTTAGAAGTCATCCTTCCCAGTGTAGCGATCTCGTGCGTGACAGGGCACCCTAAGCCGGAAACAGGCTTCAACGCTACCTTTTGCGTCTCATCGCAGAAACGAACCTCTCCAACTGATTCTCTGGAAAGTCTCGTGTACCCAGAAAACTCGTTCCCGCTCAAAAGACCCATCCACCAACTCGACTCTTCATCTCGAGTCATTTTTCTTGACCGAGACGGAGTCATCAATCAAGAACGAGCCGGCGCCTACATTCGTACTCCCGAAGAATGGGTCCCGATCCCCGGGAGCCTTGAAGCCATCGCCCGACTCTGCGAAGCGGGTCATGAAATCATCATTCTTACCAATCAATCCGGCTTAGGCCGAGGTCTTCTCACCCTCGACGACCTTGAGGCGATCCATACAAAACTCGTTCAAACCGTCGAAGACCACGGAGGACATATCGCGGGCATCTACTTTTGCCCGCACACACCCACCGAGGATTGCTCTTGCCGGAAACCAAAGGACGGCCTTATTCGGCTCGCCGAATCCGAACTTGGATGCAGGGCTAAAAACGCGCCTTTCATCGGAGATCAACTCACCGACGTAAAAGCTGCGCGATCCGCCGAATGTCGTCCTTTCTTAGTTCGCACGGGCCGAGGTAAAGAAATTTTCGACGAAGAATTATCAGATGTTGAAATCCATTCAGACCTCTCCTCAGCCGCCGATGCCATCCTAGGGGAAACGCAATAATCCCCTTCTCCGAATCCAACAAAATTCCTACCCGCCCATTCGCCTAGGGTTCGGAAGTCGCTGACCTTAGCGATGAGAACTTGAGTCGACTTCGATGCGCTTTCTTTTTAGCTGATTAATTTTTAAACGCAGCAAATGTCGCTTGTGAAACGCTCGACCTTTTAAGTGATATGCGGAAACATACCCCGACAAAATTTTACGATCTTTGAGGATCGAGAAACCCAAGCGAACAATCTCCCAAAAGATAAAGATCGGGAGAAGCCCGATAAAACTGAGTCCGGATTCGTTCTTAATTAATTGTAAATAATGATTCTTGAACGAGTGCCTTCTAACTTCCACCGGAACCGAAAAGCGAGCGTTGCGCTGCCAGCCTCGCTTATGAATCGCCATGGCTCTAGGTTCAAAATAAACCCGCCAACCCAGCTGACGACAACGCCAGGAAAGATCCGTGTCTTCGTAATATAGAAAGAAATCTTCGTCGAAAATCTCTCCGCTCAGCTCTAAATCGCTCAAAGCGGAACAACGAATCATCATTGCGGCCCCGGTTACACCAAAGACATACTCGGCTTGATCAAATTGCCCGACATCGACCTCTTCGCTCCCCCGGTCCCTCGGTCGACGATTTAAAGGCAATCGAATCCCAGCACTGTCTATCAATTCACGACCCGGACGTAATAATTTGCCACTCGCCAGAGCAACATCGGGGCGACTTCTCATACTCGTAGTCAGGGCAAAGACAAAGTTTGAGTCAAGAACAACGTCCGGGTTCAAGAGCAGACAAAACTCAGACTCGGGCACTTCTTCCAAGCAAAACTGAAGCAACTGATTGGCTCCACCCGCGTACCCATGATTGTCGATGGCTCGAAAGTAGACGGACGCAAAATCCATCCGGAGTTGAGTCAGCTCGGTGTCGTCCGAATCCGCATCCACAACCACCACTCTTGCCGGTGGAATTGTCTGCTCCAATACAGATTCAAGGCAGAGCCTCAAATCTGCGTAACTCCCGTAATTGACAATGCCTGCGCAATAAAGAGACGGCTCACTATCATCAGATTCGGAAAGAGACAAAGCGGACCTCGTTGCCACAAAAAGCACTATTCACGGGGCCATCGTCCGTCAAGCCCGACAAGCCATCGCAGGATGAAGCCGAACCAGAGTATCGATCACATCCTCTTTGGGAACGAGTTCGGATTCGCCTAGCCACCATAGGACGCTCTGTGACTGTGCAGCGGTAAACGCCCGGGCCGCCACACACGGATCCACTTTACCATCCACTAAACCTCTTTTTTGTAACGCTCGAATGCCGGTCTCAATGCCTCGAGGCGAAAAACCTAAACCGACTCGGCTTCGATGACCGGGATTTTGACCGAGAGAGAAAAGAACTCGAAATCGCGCCGGATCCTCCAAAGCAAAATCCACAAAGGCCTCAACACCCGCACGCAATTGCACCTCAAGAGGCTCATGTGCACTGTTCTGCTGAGCGTTCGCCAGTTTCAGTTGGAGTAGATCTAAGCCTTGCGACATACACGCCTTCAGAAGCGCATATTTGTCCTCGAAATAGCGATAGAAAGTCCCAACCCCCACCCCGGCCTGCTGGGCCACGATGTTGGTATTCACGCCTTCAAGGCCACGATCTGCCAGCAAACCAAAAGCAGTCTCTAAAATTCGGTCTCGGGGGCTCCGGCCTTCTTGCGCTGCCTGCCACTCCGTCGACTCTGATAGATCCATCATGATATAACTCCAGAGAGTTTTCGAACCTTCTCTATGCAGAACTAGAATACTAGATATTTAAATCAAATCTGTCAGTTAGAGAAAATTTCTGTCTTTTTAAAAAATTCTATGAAGTTCAAGTTTCGTAATTTAGAAAATGAGATTCAAGTTTTCGCAGAGTTTTGACTGATATATATATCTAGACTTGTTGCTCTTCAAACCTTTGCTTATGGAGGAGAGGGCCCAAGAACTCTGGGTTTATCCAGAAAGAGAAGAATTCTGAAATTCCGAGAAGGTTTCTAAAATATGAACCCTTAAAGCATGAGAGATACAGATATATATATCTATAAAGTGGCCTTTTGAAGATCGGTGCATCGTAATACAAAACGAATCGAAGCCAGGTCCTAACATATTCCAAGACTCAAAATTGGATATATGTATCCCATTAAGCCTTGATGGTCGTCTGCCAGGAGTGTCGGTTTTTCTCATCGATCCGCCGAAGCCCACTGAGAAGACACTTTCAGACGAAAAATCCGACCCTGCAAGCCCTGAGACGTAGACCCATGAGCCCGCTACTATCGGCCTGAGAGAGTGCGAATGGAAAGCCGCGCCTCATTCGAATCAGATGCCCCAGGGGGGCAGGGAGCCCGTCTTGAGCCGACGTAACGTTATACCTGTTGTGTTTCTCCTTATATCTTCGCTTATGGCCGCCGCAAGAGCCCTAAGCGCAGAAGAACAGTTGATGGACGGCATCGCCGCCCAGGTTGGAGGCCAGATCGTCCTCGTGTCTGAGGTCAATGACATGACTCGGCCCATGGAAGCCCGCCTTCGAGAAGCAGGAGCCCCTGAAGCTCAGATTCGACAAATGCATAAGGAAGCCCTCGACCGACTGATTGAGGAAAAGCTCATTACCACTATGGTGGTTCGACTCGAGATGGGAGCAAGCCAAGACGAGATTGACAACGCCATCGCCTCCATTGCGCAGAGCAATGGACTGAGCCCCGAACAGCTTAAAGCCAGTGTGGCCAACCATGGGCTCACCCTGAACGAATATCGCGCAAAGCTCAAAGGCGAGATTGAGCGAAGTAAAATCATTAATGCCATGGTGAGCGACCGCGTAAAGGTGGAACCCGAAGAGATTGAAGCACTCTTCCAAGAGCGCTTCGGAAATCAAAAGAAGGGCGGAGAAGAGGTTCGACTTCGACACATTCTTGTAGCTGTGGGTGGCCCATCCAACAGGGATGAGAAAACGGCATGCGCTCTCTTAGAAGAAGCGGCCATTAAAATACGCGCGGGTCAACTGGACTTCAACGAAGCGGCTCGACAGCTAACCAATATGAACCCCGAACAACAGGGCGAGCTTGGCTGGATGCACACGAACGAAATCGCTCCTTGGATGAGCCGTTCAATCGCCACCCTGAAGCCAGGTCAAGTCTCTGAACCCATCCCCATGTCATTTGGATGCAACCTTCTCCAGGTTGTTAATTTTCGAAGCTTCACGCCTGTCACACTGGAGCAAGCAAGCGGACCGCTTCGATCCGAACTCATCAATCAAAAAACGGACCGGGAAATCATGGCCTGGCTCGACTCCATTCGCGAGCAAACTTTTATTTCTCGAAAAGGTCAGTTTGCCGAAGGCGCCTCCGCCAATCCGTGAAAAGGTCTTCAATCAAAACCCCACTCACACCAGGCCCCGAGTCAAAAGGCCTGAACCAGGTTCTCAAGCCGGGTCAATTTGAGAGCATTGTCGTCACTGGCGCGCGTACGCACAACTTACGAGCAGTGGACGTCCGCATAGATCGAAATCAAATGGTTGTCATCACCGGTCCCTCCGGCTCAGGCAAATCCAGTCTTGCTTTCGATACTCTCTATGCAGAGGGCCAAAGACGCTACATGGAATCACTGTCGACCTACGCCCGACAGTTTTTAGATCAACTCGAGAGACCTGACGTTGAGTCCATCGAGGGGTTGTCACCCACACTCTCCATCGAGCAGAAACGCATTGGGCGAAGTCCACGAAGCACCGTGGGCACCTCAACAGAGATCTCCGACTACCTAAGATTGCTATTTGCTCGGGCGGGAGATCCGCTCTGCCCTAAATGTCGTCAACCCATCTCCGCCCAAACGGCATTACAAATGACCGAACGGATCCTAGAACTTGACCCGGGAAAAAGAATTCAACTTTTAGCCCCCATGATTCGTGGACGCAAAGGCACATACCGGAAAGATCTAGAAGATCTCAGTCGAAGAGGCTACGTGCATGCCCGAATCGACGGCGAAATGCGCCAACTTGATGAAGACATCAAGCTGGCCCGAAATAAAAAACACGATATCGATCTAGTGGTTGACCGAATCGTCGTCAAACCCGGAATTAAAGAACGAGTTCTCGCCTCAGTCGAAACTGCACTCGACCTCGCTGATGGCCTACTCGTCGTTCTTGTTCAAACAACCTCGAAGACGGCAAACAAATCCTCAGTCGAATACGAGAACGACTGGCTTTTTTCCAGAACGAGCGCTTGTGCTCAATGCGGACTCTCACTTCCTGAAATCGCACCGAGGATGTTTTCGTTCAACAATCCAGCTGGGGCCTGTCCGGGCTGCGAGGGGCTCGGTGAACAAAATTCATTCGATCCAGAAAGAGTCATTCCAGACCCATCCCTTCCTCTTCGTCAAGCGATTGAACCATGGCAAAGAAAAAGAAACGGTCGGTACTACGCGCAGGTGCTCGCTGATCTCGCCCACGCTCTTGGAGTCAGTCTGGAAACTCCGTGGAACTCACTCCCAAAAACGGTCACGAAGGCCATTCTAAACGGATCCAAAACAGAGATCGATTTCTCAGTGGGAGATCGTCCAACCCGAACAGGACGCGCAAGAAAGACACGCGTTCGAAGACTCTGGTCCGGCGTTCTTGACGAACTGACGAGACGAGGGGATACCAAACTCGAGCGATATCAATCGTCTCGAATCTGTGAAGATTGTGACGGGAGTCGACTCAGAGATGAGTCTCGAAGTGTACTCATCAAAGAGAAAGGAATTCACGAACTCTCTGCTCTCTCCATCGAGCAGTTACGAAAATTCTTAGAGACCGTCGAACAAGATAAATCCTCTCTAAAAAGAAATGTGGCGCAACGCATCATCGCAGAAATTAAAGAGCGCCTTCTCTTTCTAGAAGACGTTGGCCTGGGATACCTCTCACTGGCTCGACCCAGTGCCTCTCTCTCGGGCGGTGAAGCTCAGAGGATTCGACTGGCCACCCAAATAGGCTCATCCATGCTCGGTGTCTTATACATCCTAGATGAACCATCCATTGGCTTGCACGCTCGCGACAACCAGCGACTCCTGAAGAGTCTCCTTCGGCTTCGTGACAACGGAAACAGTGTTGTCGTTGTTGAGCACGATGAGGCCACCATCTGCGCCGCAGATCAGATTATCGATATGGGCCCAGGCGCAGGAATCCATGGCGGGCATGTCGTGGCCGTTGGGAAACAAGACGATTTGATTCGCGACCCCCATTCGCCCACTGGCGCCTGGCTGGCCGGTCGCGAACAAACACCTGTTCCTGAGCATCGCCGACCGGGAAAACACTTCATCGAACTTCTTGGGTGCACTGGAAATAACCTGAAGGACGTCGATTTAAAACTACCCCTCGGAACCTTGACTCTGGTGACGGGCGTTTCAGGCTCTGGAAAATCTACTCTCATCACAGACACGCTACATAGAGCTCTCGCCGCGCGCATTCACGGGGCCCTTGACCGGCCAAGCCCTTTTAGATCTCTCTCTGGAGAAAACCAAATCGACAAAGTCACTCAGGTGGATCAATCTTCAATCGGCCGAACACCAAGATCCAATCCAGCCACCTACACAGGTGCTTTTAGTGGAATCCGACAACTTTTTGCGCAAGTGCCGCTGGCACGCACGCGAGGATATGACGCTGGACGTTTCTCTTTTAACGTAGCCGGCGGACGCTGCGAAACCTGTGAGGGGGCGGGAAGCTTAAGAGTCGAAATGCACTTTCTACCCGATATCTTTGTGCCCTGCGAAGTTTGTAGCGGCCAAAGATATAATCGAGAAACCTTGGAAGTCAGATACAAAGGGCGCAACATTGCAGAAGTCCTCGCGATGAGTGTCGAAGAAGGATTAAGTTTTATGGAGAATATTCCGGCCGTGCGAAGAGCTCTCCAAGCCCTACATGACGTGGGGTTGGACTACTTGAAGATCGGACAGGCCGCGACCACTCTGTCAGGAGGCGAAGCTCAACGCGTCAAACTCGCCCGTGAGCTGGCTCGCCGAGCCACCGGACAGACCCTGTATCTACTCGATGAGCCCACCACGGGGCTTCACCTTTCGGATGTGAGGCGTCTCATCGGGTTGCTTCAAAGACTCGTTGAAAAAGGGAATACGGTGCTCGTCATTGAGCATCATCTCGATATGATCAAATGCGCGGATCATGTCATCGACCTAGGGCCGGAAGGGGGCGAAGAGGGCGGCGAAATTTTAGTCGCCGGGACCCCAGAGCAAGTCGCGCTAGACCCCCGTTCATATACGGGCCAAGCACTTTCGCCCTTGCTTTTGGGCACACCGAAGGCCGGGCTCAACTGATGGACGAGAACGACTCTCATGAAAAGAATCGAGCTCAAAGCTCTAATGAACCTTACCCAGGGCCCTTAGCTGCCATCGGACTCGCCTTATCCGCTCTGTTCATTTCATCGTTTATTGCAAGTCTCCTAGCCAGCACTGGGCTCATGGGACAGTCGGCCCTCATGGCGTCTATGGGCATTGGCTATACGATCGGAGTCGGCGGTTTAGCCACACTGGCTGCGCAACGCGTACCCGCTCCTCAGGACCTGCGAATAGGGCTGAAGGGGTTCGATCGCTGGCTGATCGCCCCAATGCTCGCCCTTCTTCCCACTGTTTTCCTGCTGAGCGAATCGAACATTTATCTTGAAGCTTTAATGCCGCCCTCATCGGAGTTTCTTGCGCTCCGAGCTGAAATGAAACAACTCCTCGAAGCTCAATCGACCTTAGCCAAGCTGCAAACCGCGGTAGTCGCTCTCGGGATTATCCCGATCACAGAAGGGTTCTTGTTTTTTGGAATCATCCTTCAGGGATTGAACGCCCAAATCGGAGTCATTCGCGGAGTGCTACTCACGACATTCCTCTACTCAGTCGTTCATTTTCCGGCCTCGGGTGCGCCCGGCGATTCTTTAGTCCCGCTCCCTACTTGGCTGGTCATCGGTGCGCTCCTATGTCTGGTCAGGATGGCCAGTGGGTCAATTCTTCCCGTCATCTGCCTCTCAGCTGGATTCTCTTTGATTCATCTCATAGCCGCTGGACAGGAGCCCTGGTTTACAATTCAGAGCTTCAACATTCCGGGTGAGGGAATCCCCGCCATGGTCTTTTGGCCTTCGCTAATCTCCGTCGGCTGGGGCCTAATGACCTTGTGGAAGACCCTACAGTCCAAGCCAGACGACATACCCACTGTCGTCTTGGATCCACACGAGGAAACTAAAGATGACCTTTAAGAAGCGGTGAAATACGGAGATGATTTTTCAACTGAGCGCAAACGTCAGCGTGCACGAGATGCGCTTCGGCATCTCCATCGACGGTGCACAGGTAATCCCGATCAAACCGATGAAAATTCGTTGAAGCCTTTATAAGGAAATCTTCCTGTTCGTAGGATCGGTTTCGCGCATCCCCTCTTTGATCGACACGCATCAAGGCCTTTGAAGGCAAGAGATCAATCAAGATCACGACATCAGGAACTGGGAACAAAGACTCATGCCGCTCCAAAATCTCAAGCGCATTCAAACCACGCGCCCCCTGATAGGCGGCCGTTGAAAGAAAGTAGCGATCCGTAAGCACCACTTCCCCGCGCTCAAGAGCCGGCGAGATCAGCGTGTCTACGTGCTCTCGACGATCCTGCTCAAAATACTCGAGCTCATCCTGAGGTTCGAGGGCGACGCCGCGTGTAGACAAGTCTCGAATCTGACGACCGTACTGTCCGTTGGTGGGCTCCCGAGTCACAACCACCGTTTGGCCGGCTTCGCGAAAAACATCAGCCAGAAGAGACACCTGGGTACTCTTGCCTGTCCCGTCGATGCCTTCAAACGCAATGAAGCAGCCGGCCACTGAACTTCTCCCCGTACTCAGAACAGCATCAGTGAGTTCTGCTAATCAGACCTCATGGCTCCTCGTCGTGTACGCAAAGATACACAGAAAACGAGAACCCATCGCCACACTCGACCCCAGTCTCTCGACGGTCGACGCCCATAAGGACCCTTGAGTCATGTGAGCCGGCCCATCGCAAAGGTTCTAGCGATGGCACACCCCTTGCTTTAGGAAGGTCATGTCATCTCTGTATGACATTCCGCCACGCCCCTCTAACGGGACCGGGGGATGGCGGATCCCGAGGCGCCGGGCGGGAGCATGGTATTCGGAGCGGACAAACAAACGGGGTGAGGTCCACTCCGAGCTCTCGCCCGGCGTCTCAATCTCCAACAGAAAACAAGAAGTGGATCGCTCAGACAAAGTCGACTGAACGAACTCGTTTCATAGTTTCCGAGGAAATGGTTCTCTGCTCAGGGAACCAGAAGGAATGCGATCAGGAGGCCGTAAATAGCGACGGACTCAAGCAGAACCATGCCCAAAATAAAGTTTGTGAACATGGCACCCGCTGCACCTGGATTACGAGCGATACCGGCCGTGGTGTTACCTGCCGTCAGACCCATACCAATGCTTGAACCAAGACCGGCGGCTCCGATCGCGATACCCGCGCCGATGGCCTTTCCGGAATTCATGCCCAAATCAGCTCCGCCACCCGCAACTCCATCTGCAGCAAATGCCAGAGCTGGAACGACTACGAAAACCAATGACCAAAACAATGTACGAAGAACTTTCTTCAATTTCTTTCTCCTTCGGAGCTGTGTGCCGAAATCTCTCCCGGCAGCTGTGATTCAGATATCCACCCTCAGTGGGCTTCATCAAGAGCAAGGCCGATGTAAATCATCGTAAGAAGTGCAAAAACAAAAGCTTGTAGGAAAGCCACAAAGAGGCCCAAGCCCATAAAAAGCGCCGGAACAACCACGGGAACAATCCCGATCCATACGGCCACCACTGCGTGGTCTGCGAACATATTAGCCACCAAGCGAACCGTAAGAGTGATCACTCTCGCTCCGTGCAAAAGCACTTCGAGAGGCAAGAAAATCGGCATCAAGACCCGCACGTGGTAAGTCTTACCGCCAATGGTGGGCTGCCAGAAAGCTGGGCCCATAAAATGATTGATGTAGCTCCAGCCGTGCTGCTTCACACCCACGTAGTTGTAGGCTGTAAATGAGATGATGGCCCACGCAGCGGCGGCGTTCACGTTTCCAGTGGCAGGCTCGCCCAAACCAGGCACGAGACCCATCACATTTCCGATTAGAATAAAAAAGAAGATTGTTCCCACGAGCGGGAAATAAGAACGATAGTCCTCTCCGATAATCGCCCGACCTTGGTCGGCCATGGCTTCAATCAGGATTTCGAAGGCATTTCTAATCGATAGCCCCTCGTCCGGGATGACGCCCCCATCCGAGGCAGCCAGAGTTCGCTTAATCACAAAGCCCGCAGCGAAAAGAATGAACAAAATAAGAGCCGTCGCCTGATACACAGGTGAGATCTGGTCTTCTAGAAGGTGATACATGTTCATGGCTTAATTAGCTCCGGACCTGCGCTGAAGAAGAAAAAACTTTGTAACTGCTCCAAACCACTTGCGAGAACACGGGCACGGAGAGACCAATTACAATTCCCATCGGTGGGGATCCCCACTTAAGTAAAAGCAGCATGCCCCCAACGAAAAAACCTAGGCGAAGCATCGCCATCACCACCCAAAGACCGCTCCCGGCTCCACCCATTTCGGCCGCCTGAAAAAAACGGACCGAGCCACGATATAACCACTGATAATTCAGAAGCCCCAGACCGACTCCTGCCACTGCAGATGCGCCTTCTTCCGGAGAGACGAAGACCGCCAACAGAGTCGCTACCAAAGCGCCTGCGCCGATCATCAATGGAAGTGCGAAATCGCGGTCCAAATTACTTTTAACCTCACTTTTTTTGATCTGTTTTTGTCGACTCAGAAGTCTCGCCATGATCTGGACGGAGACGAACGAGTCCGAGAATAAACGCCGCAAAACCTAACGCAAAGCCAATCAATAGGCCGACAGGATTTGATTCAAAATATTTATCTGCGAAGTAACCCAGTCCCGCTCCGACAGGAATAGCGAATACAGCTTCCAAGGCGCCTTGATACTTCGCGCCGCTATTTAACCGATCGGCTGTACCCCCAAGCGCCTTGCTGACCCGGTTCCCGGGTTTGTCTTCTCGGCGCTCTACCATCACGGCTCGCTTCTCTTAGGTTGACTCTTCTTCTCTTCTTTTAATCTTTACTCTTTCCGTCTTCCGATGAACCGAACTCATGACCACTCGTCAATAAAGATCCAAACGACTCTGGGCCTAAAAGAAACGAACCCACAGCCCATGAACGCCCGGCTCGAAACCATGCTCCCACAACCTCAAATAACGGCGGCGAGCATAGCCAAACGCCCGGGAGGACTCAACGGATTCGAGCGGCCGACTTCATGGCCCCTTCAGCCACTTCGAGGGTCTGAGCGATGTCCTTAGCCCGATGAGACTGAGAGATAAAACCGGCCTCATAGGGGGAGGGCGCAAGATAGATGCCTCCCTCAAGCATCTTGGCGAAAAACCGACGAAATCGGGGCTCGTGATTCTGCTGAGCATCGCTAAAGCTCTGAATCGGACCCGGGTGGAAGCTAAATCCGAACATCCCGCCAATTGAGACCGTCGTAAAGGGCAATCCCAGCTTCTCAGCGATTTCGGACAAGCCCTGGGTCAAAGCCTCTGAGCGAGCGCTGAGCTGAGAATAAAAACCGGGCTTTTCAAGAGCCCGCAGCGTCGCCAGTCCGGCCGCCACGGCCAGTGGGTTTCCTGAAAGCGTTCCCGCTTGGTAGACATCACCGGCTGGAGCCACCTGCTGCATCAAATCGTTGCTCCCCCCGTAAGCGGCGGCGGGCAAACCTCCGCCCACCACTTTCCCAAGACATGTGAGGTCAGGGGTAATTTTATAGAGGCGTTGAGCACCGCCCTTCGCAACGCGAAAACCCGTCATCACTTCATCAAAGATCAGAAGCGCCCCGTTCTGATCGCAAAGTTCTCGAAGGCCCTCCAAAAAACCAACCACCGGAGGCACACAGCCCATATTTCCCGCAATCGGCTCCACAATGATACAGGCGATCTGATCGGGCCATTTAGCAAAAGCCTTCTCCACACCTCGAAGATCATTGTATCCAGCTTGAACAGTCAACTTGGTCATCGCCGAAGGGACACCAGGAGAACCGGGAATTCCCAGCGTTGCGACCCCACTGCCCGCGCCCACTAGCAATCCATCGGAGTGACCGTGATAACACCCTTCGAATTTCAAAACACGATCTCGACCCGTCACCCCACGTGCCAAACGAATCGCACTCATCGTCGCTTCGGTTCCCGAAGAAACCATTCTCACTTTTTCAACAGACGGAAGAGCTCGACAAATCAACTCTGCGAGCTCGGTCTCAGCCTCTGTAGGCGCGCCGAAGCTGGTTCCTAAAGCAAGTGCAGAACGAATTGACTTTAAAATGGATGGATCGGCATGACCCAAAATCAACGGACCCCAAGAGCCGATGTAATCGATGTACTCATTTCCATCGACATCCCAAATCCGACAGCCTTTGCCTCGCTTGATAAAACGAGGCACGCCACCCACAGCACCAAAGGCGCGAACTGGACTGTTCACCCCACCCGGAATTCGACGTAAAGCTGCTTTGAAAGCCGCCTTAGATTTCTGCGTCCTCGACCCACTCACTTAACCAGACCTGCCTTTCTTTGCTTCATTGGAATTAAGAGCGGCTCATTCTCAGTCAGTTCCCAAAACGAAACTCCCGAGACTATTCACCGAGCCACAATGAACCCATCAAACCAATCTAGGACGACAGATCTTCATCGGACGCATCTTCTTGTGCCGGAGCGTCTCCTTCGGCCAAGCGTGCGACAGCCACCAACTTCTCCTCCGTCGCCAAATCCATAACGCGCACGCCTTGGGTTGCCCGACCCATAGTCGAGATGCCTCCGACAGGACAACGTAGAACCTTACCGCCATCTGTAATCAGCATCACGTCATCACTCTCGATCACTTGGTTCACACCCACTACCGGACCGTTTCGTTCGGTGGTCTTAATGTTAATAATCCCTTGGCCGCCTCGTCTCTGAGTTCTGTAATCATCAATGGGCGTTCGCTTCCCGTAGCCATTGGCTGTCACCGTCAGCACCGTTGAAGTCGGATGAATTACTTCCATCCCGACTACCTCGTCACCGGAAGCCAATGCCATTCCGCGAACTCCCGTAGCGGTACGGCCCATAGGACGAATATCGGTTTCGTCAAAGAGAATCGCTTTGCCCATTGAAGTCGCGATCAAAATACTGTTGTTCCCCTCTGATCGGCCCACTGCGATGAGCTCATCATCGTCCGCCAAACCGACGGCGATAATTCCGGCTTTGCGCGGATTTGAATACGCACTCAGCGAGGTCTTCTTCACTACACCTCTACGTGTGCACAAAATCACATACTCATTTTCCCCGACTTCTTCAAAGCTTCGGACGGGCAACATCGTCTGAACTGTCTCACCCTCGGCAAGGTTAAGCGTATTCACGATGGCCTTGCCTTTAGCGGCTCGGCCCAACTGTGGGAGTGCGTGAACCTTCAGCCAATGTAAACGACCCAAGTTTGTGAAGAAGAGCAAGTAGGCATGGGTCGAGGCTACGCCCAAATGTCGAACGAAGTCTTCGCTCCGAGTCTCCATCCCTCTCGCGCCCTTTCCTCCCCGACGCTGAGCACGATAAAGAGTCACTGGATTTCGCTTGATGTAACCAAGGTGGGACAGAGTCACCACCATATCTTCTTCGACAATGAGATCTTCGTTTGTAATACCATCAATCGCCTCAGAGAGCCGAGTCCGACGTTCGTCACCGTACTGCTCAGCAATCTCACTGACTTCATCAACCACCACATTCAAAATAAGTTCATCGCTCGCCAAGAGAGCTTTGAAACCCGCTATTTTGGCTCGAAGCTCCTCAAGCTCCGCGAGAACTTTTTGGCGTTCCATAGCGGTGAGGGAGCGCAAACGCATCTCAAGAATCGCTTGAGCTTGTCGCTCGGATAAACCAAACCGAGACTCCAGCTGGGCTCTTGCTGTCGCGGCATCGGCCGAGGCTCGAATGAGAGCAATAATTTCATCCAGGTTATCCAGTGCGATCGCAAAGCCTTCGAGGATATGAGCCCTCGCTTCCGCCTGCGCCAAATCATAAATCGTCCGGCGAATCACTACCTCTTTACGAAACTCAATAAAGTGACGTAAGGCTTGCTTCACCGACAATGTTTCCGGGCGCCCGTTCACAAGCGCCAACAAATTTACGGCAAACGTCGTCTGAAGGGGCGTCATCTTGTAGAGCTGGTTCAGGACAACATCCTCGGATGCATCCCTTCGCAGCTCAATGACGATCCGCATCCCCTCTCGGTTCGATTCGTCTCTCAGATCCGTAATGCCTTCGATTCGCCCTTCCCGAACTAAATCTGCCATGCGCTCGATCAAAGTGGACTTATTGACCTGATAGGGAATTTCACTCACAACGATCCGCGGACCGCGTTTGGTTTCTTCAAAGTCGGCCGTGGCCCTCAGGAGCAAATGACCTCGACCCGTTGAATAATAACTACGTATCCCTTCTGATCCGCAGATCTGCGCTCCGGTGGGAAAGTCGGGGCCTGGCATCCTTTCAAGCAAGTCATCAATGCTGCAGTCTGGGTGACGTGCCTCATGGACCAATGCCGAGGTGAGTTCGACTAAGTTGTGAGGTGGAATATTAGTCGCCATCCCCACAGCAATTCCAGCCGATCCATTGGCGAGAAGGTTTGGGAAGCGCGTGGGAAGAACCGTGGGCTCCTCCATCTGATCATCGAAATTAGGCTCAAAGTCCACCGTCTCTCGGTCAATGTCGCGAAGCATTTCTTCCGCAAGACGCGCTAAACGCGCTTCGGTATAGCGATATGCAGCGGCCGAGTCACCATCGATGGACCCGAAATTCCCTTGCCCATCCACGAGGGGATATCGAAGCGAAAACGATTGAGCCATACGAACCATAGACTCGTAGACCGCGCTGTCGCCGTGGGGGTGATAATGCTTCAACACCTCACCCACAACGCCCACGGATTTTTTGTGGGGGCGATTGGATAAAAGTCCCTCTTGGTTCATCGCGTATAGAATTCGACGATGTACAGGCTTCAAGCCATCTCGAACACTCGGTAACGCACGGCTAATAATGACCGACATCGAATAGGCGAGAAAGGAGCTTCGCATCTCGTCTTCGATATTGATACCGTCGAAATCACTTGACGGCGGTTCCTCCCCATTGGGAAGAACTTCAGGCAGATTGGGGTCGTCTGACACAATAAATCCTAAACATCCAGATTTTCGACATTGAGCGCGTTTGCTTCAATGAATCGACGACGGGGCTCTACGATCTCGCCCATCAGTGTGGTGAAAACATCATCGGCTTCAACAATGTCATCTAAGCGAACCTGAAGGAGAACCCGATTCTCCGGCTTCATCGTGGTCTCCTCCAATTGCTCCGCGTTCATTTCTCCGAGGCCCTTGTAACGCTGAAGACTGACTCCTTTACTTCCACGCGCCAAGATCGATTTTAAAAGCTCCGTTTCCTTCAAATGACGTATGGAGTCTTGTCCATCTACTTCCTCGAAGTAAGGCCCTGGAGCCAACTCCGCACTCGATGACTGACATCGAAGCAAACGTTGATAGTCGGCGGACTGTATCATTGAAAGATCGAATGCGGATCGCAGGGTTTGACCACCGCGACGCAATTTAGCAACAAGCCGAAACTTATCGTTGTCACGGTCGGACTCAACTTCCCAATCGATCTGGCCCGCGTCTTCGCCATAACAGCGAGTAAACTCTAACTGTATTGCAGGGGCAATGCGTTCTATTAATTCCGACTCACTATTTAAATCATCCTGTGTTGGCAAAAGAAGAGTTGCAGCCGAATCAACGATTCTCTCGTCGAACAACCGAACCTTGAAACGATCCAGCATTTTCTGACGCGTGCTGGCAATTTTTAAAAGCTCTCTGAGTACTCCTTCAGGGAGAACGTTCTCTGAGGATAGAATCTGACCCGAAGCTAAACCAATATCAAGCAAGTATTCTTCTAAGGCGGGTTCATCTTTTAGATACCGGCTCTTTTTTCCCTTCTTTGCTTTATAGAGGGGAGGCAAAGCAATATAGAGATAACCTGCTTCGATTAAAGGTCTCATCTGACGATAGAAAAATGTCAGCAGAAGAGTTCGAATGTGCGAACCATCAACATCTGCGTCGGTCATAATGATCACTTTGTGGTAGCGGGCTTTGGCGGCATCAAAGTCAGGGCCGATCCCGCAACCAAGAGCGGCAATAATGGCTTGAATTTCCGCACTCGCAAGCATGCGATCTAAACGAGCACGTTCCACATTCAAAATTTTGCCCCGAATAGGCAGAATCGCTTGAGTGGCGCGTGATCGACCTTGTCGAGCCGTACCGCCGGCTGACTCACCCTCAACGATAATGATTTCGCAAAGCTCCGGGTTTCTTTCCTGACAGTCAGCCAGTTTTCCAGGCAAACTAAAATCTGATAGAGCGCCTTTCCGTCGAGCTAGCTCTCGTGCTTTGCGTGCAGCCTCTCTTGCCTTAGCTGCATCCACGACCTTGCCAATAATGGGTTTGGCAATTCGAGGGTTCTCTTCGAGAATCGCTAGCAGCTCCTTGTACAGAACCGCTTCAACAATTCCGCGCACCTCGCTGGTACCGAGCTTCGTCTTCGTTTGTCCTTCAAATTCAGGCTGAGGAAGTTTGACAGAAATAACAGCCGTTAAGCCCTCGCGGAGATCATCTCCGGTGACTGAAGCCTTTTCGCCTTTGGCGTTGGCCTTTTCGTGATTTTGGATATAGCGGTTAATCGTTCGAGTGAGGGCCGTTCGAAAACCGACCAGGTGACTTCCGCCCTCCACTGTATTGATGTTATTGGCAAAAGAATAAACAGCTTCGTTATACGAATCGTTGTATTGGAACGCGATCTCAATGGAAATTTCACCGCTTCCACGCTCTGTTAGTGGGCGGTTCGCTGTAATCATGATCGGCTCATCATGAAGAGGAACGCGTTTACTGTTTAAATGTTTAACAAAGGAGACAATGCCCCCCTCGTAACAAAAATCATGATCTTTATCATCTCGGTTGTCATGGATTTTGATGCGCACGCCCGCATTAAGGAAAGACAACTCCCTGAGCCTTTGTGATAAGACGTCAAAGGAGTATTCGGTATCGCTAAAGATCACCGGATCGGGTTGAAAATGTATCTTCGTTCCTGATTCCGTTGACTCCCCGATTTCCTTTAATGGCCCTACTGGATCGCCTCGCTGATAGGATTGATGAAAGATCTTTCCTTCTCGACAGATCTCAAGTTCCAATTCAGAGGAAAGAGCATTCACGACGGAGACACCCACGCCGTGAAGACCTCCCGAGACCTTGTAGCTATTTTCATCGAACTTTCCGCCCGCGTGCAAGGTCGTCATTACGACCTCACAGGCCGAACGACCTTCAACCGGGTGTAGGTCCGTTGGAATTCCCCGACCGTTATCGATTACGGTAATGCTGTTGTCATTGTGAATCGTGATCGAAATTTCATCGCAGAACCCAGCCAGCGCCTCATCGATGGAGTTGTCTACAATCTCATAAACAAGATGGTGTAAGCCGGCTGGCCCCGTTGTACCGATATACATGGCCGGTCGTTTGCGTACCGGCTCAAGACCTTCCAAAACTTCAATTGAACTTGCGTCGTAGCTCACGAATGATTTTCCCTACTCATTGCTGTGATCGACCTTGCTCTGAATCATGCCTTTAAAGGCATTCTTCTAGTTCAATCGATTCGGATTTCATCTGTAAAAAGAAGGTTCTCGAAAGGAACCCATCCACAAAAAAGGCACGAAGGAGCCGGATCACTTTCTTAAAAGTGCAAAAGAAAGCCATGCCACAAAAGTCAATTCAAGACGCTTTGACATGGAGCTTCCTCAAAGCGAAAACCTTTTATTCACTTAAAATAGAATCGTCAATTCACGAAATTGAGCCATCCATCCTAAACGGCTTACCTGCTCTCAGAAGGTACATAAACCTGAGAGGGCCGTAAAGCGACTCGAGACACTGAGTTTTCGGATTCTGGGGGCACCAGAGGGCCCATTAAGTGCCATTTTGAAAGAAGACCGGAGGGCCTTCCTGAGAGAAAGCCGCCCAGAGGGGGCAAGATCCTCTTTCAGAGTCGCATGGGCATTACAACAGCTAACGCCCCATCGTCGTTCGTGGGCTTCACCTTGGCCGGTGAAAGGTCGTTATTTAAACCGAGTCGAATCTCTTTGACCTGAAGAGCCGCTAACGCGTCGAGCATGTAGCGAGCGTTGAAACCGATTGACATGGTTTCTCCATCGTAATCGTTGTCCAGCTCGTCGCTCGCATCGCCCATATCGGGATTCGTTGACGAAACCGTCAACTTTCGATCGCCAATCTCAAGCTTTACCGCTCGACTTCTTTGAGAGGACATCAAAACGACTCTTCGAAGAGCCCTTGAGAGACGATCTGCATCGACGATGACCTGAACTGAAGATTCTCCAGGAATGACCTGCTCATAATTCGGGAATTCCCCTTCAATCAAGCGCATGACAAGAGTGACTTCTCCACCTCGAGCCAAACCGCTATTCCCCTCGAAGGCGAGCTCAATCTCATCGACCATGTCTTCATCCAGGAGACGTTTTAGCTCAGCTAGACCTTTTCGTGGTATAATCACCCCACTCTGGAGAGGTGTGAGATCTCCGGGGATTTCGCTTTCCACCATGGCCAGGCGATGTCCGTCTGTCGCGACCAGTCTTAATTGGTTCGTTTCTCCCACGACCTCAAGGTAGACACCGTTCAGGTTGTACCGAGTCTCATCAGTCGAGGCGGCGTACATGGTGCGTTCAACCATGGTGGCCAGGATTTCACTGGGAATTGTCACCGTATGTTCAGGCGAGAATTCGGGCAAGGTGGGATATTCCTCGGGGGAAGTTCCCGACAGTTTGAACTGGGATCGATCACAACGGATTGAAAGAAACGAATTGGAAGTGCTCTCGAGATGAACCATATCTTCGGGAAGCTCCCGAACAATCTCAAAAAGGGTCTTAGCAGAAACCGTCAACCCTCCCGACTTTTCTACTTCTGCGGATTGTCGCCCTCTAATCCCAACCTCTAGGTCGGTGGCAGAGATCTCAAGAGAGCCCGGATCACCCTCGGTCGCTTGAAGCATCACATTTGCCAAAATGGGCATAGAGTTTCGCTTCTCAACGATGGCTTGTATTCGGGCGAGACCCTTCTGAAGTTCACCTTTGGCTATGGATAGTTTCATCTATCACTCCTGCCTTTTTTTGGATTTAATCCAGAGTCGTCGTAGTCACTGATAAAAATAACGTTAAAAGTCGTCTAAGTAACTGAATTATATCAGATTAAATGGATTGTCGCGTTGTATCGGTTGTCCTAAAAACAAAAAGATAAAAAATCTTTTGAGAAATTACGTTGCATCTTACCATGCAAGCAAGACCTTCGAAGCTGCGGTTTCGGCAGTACATTTATTTCTCATACCCTTTAGGGTCTCTCGGCCCTGATTTTCATGCTGGCAGCCAAGCTTGGGGCTGGCTACTCTCGCGCGCCTTCCGAACGGTGTGATTTTATAACTCGGCTGTAGGCACTTTTCGCCCCACCGGGAAATCACGAAGGAGCAGGACCACGCTGGACGCCTGCCCTATCCGCAAAACGACAGCGAATCGAAAGCGCAATATCTCATGAAGAGAACCTATCAGCCCAGTCGAATTAAGCGACTCAGGACCCACGGTTTCAGAGAACGTATGAAAACGCGTGCTGGAAGAGCCATTTTAAAAAGACGACGAGCCAAAGGGCGCAAGCGCCTAGCCGTTAGAGTGGCCTCGAAGTAATCGTGGACCAACGAACAGGCCCTTTCGGCCGTTCAAATCGACTTCTCAAATCAAAAGACTTTACGCGGGTAGGTCGTCATGGAGCCAGGACGGCGACACCGGAGTTCGTGGTCTTGATGACGAAGCGGCCCAATGCTCTCACTCCGAGCATCCGGGCGCCACGTATAGGTTTGAGCACGAGTCGACATGTCGGAAATGCCGTCGTTCGAAACCGTATTCGACGCCAAGTTCGAGAATGGTTTAGACGAGAGCGATTAACTCTTCCGCCTTTGACAGATGTTGTTGTCATTGCTCGAAAGCATGCGGCTACGATTTCCACATCCAAGATCAACGGTTCTCTCGAAGACGCCTTTCGACGAAACCCAATGATGAAAAAATCCCACGAGGATTTGCGATCACCATGAAACCCAATGTGAACGAGCCAAGTACTGTGTTGAGTTCGCCGAAGGGCACCGACCTTCAAAGAGGGTGGGTGATTCAAAGCCTAATTTTCGTATTGGGGCTGTGGCATCAATTCATCTCACCCATGCTTGGGCCCGCTTGTCGTTTCGAGCCCACTTGTTCTCGATACACCGCTGAAGCGCTGGCACATCACGGATTTTTTAAAGGTGTTTACTTAGGCATACGCCGCCTTTCGCGTTGTCATCCTTTTCACGCAGGGGGCTACGACCCCGTGCCCCGAGGCTAATTTTGGATCGTAACCTTTTCATTGCTTTTGCTTTATCGATGTCTGTATTCGTTCTTTGGATGGTCTGGCAAGAAGAGGTAATGGGACCCGAAAGAAGAGCTGCAATCGAGGCCAAGCGAAGTCTGGATGCGCCTGAGCAGGACTGGGCCACTGAGACAGAGTCGCGCAACGATGAGCCCACGAACGCTTTCGAGAAAGGCGAACCTGTTCTCAAACAGGGATCAAAGGCAAGTTTAGCTAAATCCGAGGTCACCGAAGCGAACACGGCGACCCCTCTTTGGTCTGGAGTGCTTGAGAACGAAAACGTTCGAATTGAACTAAGCAATCGAGGCGGCATTGCCACAAGTTGGCAAATGAAGAAATTTTTTGAAACCCCTCGTCACGAGGTGCCGATCGAACTCATCGAAGTGCCAGGCAACGTCATCGGAACATTGGGAACGACCTTTTCAGCGTCGGGCTCGACGGATCTGTCACAGAGCGTTTATGCACTTGAAAAGTCCGATGCCGATCAAGTCATCATGGTGCTTCGTCGAGGTGATTTAGAAGTTCGGAAAACCTTCAGCCGGCCCGATGAAAACTACGAGATGCAAATGACAATTGAGATGACGAATCGCGGATCAACACCGCTGGATTCAAGTCTTTCTATGTCCATTCCAGCGTCAATGAATGATCGAGTTGATTTCAAAGAGCTCTCACTCGTGGCCCTAGTCGATGATGAGGTAACGCGAGAATTGGTTCCCTCCGTAGGAGGCGGGAGTTTTTTCGGAGGGCTTTTCGGAGGCGATGATGGTCCTTTTAAAGCCAAAAGTGACGTCGGTTGGGCGGGCATCGACCTTCGTTACTTCGCGGGGGTGATTCTTCCCGCCGACCCGACAGACGTAGGCGTAAACTTTATTCCTATCGACCAAGGAAGAGTCGCGACGGCTCAAATCAATCAGTCGGGAAACCGACTCGTTCCAGGCGAAACCCTTACACGTCGATACTCCGTTTTTTTCGGTCCTAAGGACCCTGCATTATTGCGCGACCTGGGAAGAGAACTTGATCAAACGATTAACCGGGGCTGGTCCTGGGTGGAACCGTTGACGGTGTTCTTTGAGTGGGCGCTCGAAAGCGTTCACCGAGTGGTTCCAAATTACGGCCTGGTCATTATTCTGTTAACGATTCTGGTGCGGCTTGTGACTCTGCCGATCATCACAAAACAGATGAAGTCTTCGGAGCGAATGCGCGAAGTGATGCCGCGCATCAAGGAACTTCAAGAGAAATATAAGGATGACCGTCAAAAACAATCTGAGGAAACATTTAAGATCTATAAAGAAGAGGGTGTAAATCCCCTCAGTGGGTGTTTGCCCCTACTTCTTCAAATGCCTGTGTTTATCGGCCTCTTTTACGCACTTCAGACGTCTTTTGACTTAAGGCAGGCTCCCTTCGTTTTTTGGATTACTGATTTGTCTGCGCCAGCCACCCTTTTCACCCTTCCAGGCGTGGATTTTCCCATTCGAGTTCTCCCTTTGATCATGGCCGGCTCGATGTTTTTTCAGCAACAGATGACGCCTCAAACCGGAATGGATCCAGCGCAGGCTAAAATGATGATGATCATGATGCCCGGCATCATGCTTTTATTTTCGTACACATTCCCGTCCGGGTTAGTGCTCTACTGGACGGTCAGCAATTTACTGGGTATCGGCCATCAACTTTTGATTCGGCGACAAATGCACGCCAAAGAACAGGCCGCTTAATAACAGCACGCACAGTCGTGGATGGAGACGTATCCGATGTATGACAAAAAAACTGAAGCCAATGAGTTCGTGGGTGACACCCAGGAAGAGGCCACGAACCAAGCCACTCGCTTTTACGGCGTAGCTTCGGAGGAGCTTCAGGTTGCCATACCCGATGAAGTCTCTGGAGCGTCGGGGCGCGTGGTCATCGTGGCGAGTCCTGTTGGGTTCAAACCTTCTCAGGGAGGCGGCGGCGGACGAGAGGACCGCGGAAGGTCTGGAGGTCGATCCGATCGGGGTCGGGGTCGCGACTCGGGTCCGAGCCGGGGTCGAGAAGCAAGGTCTGCGCCTTCTCCAGCACCGGTTGCAGAAGCGAAAGCGAAGCCTTCGAAAGGCGAAGTGAAGGGCTCTTTAGAGACGGTTGGGCAGTTTGTCTTAGGTTCCATCGAACGTTTGGGTCTGGGCCATTTCCAAATCGAAGAGAGCTCGGAAGAGGGTTCGGACTTTCTCGTTTACCAGATTACAGGCGAGGCCTGCAGTGCTTTGGGGTCTGGAGATGGACGTGCCATTGATGCCATCCAGCTTTTGGCCAACCAAGTGGCTCGCGGGAGCGAAGACTCGGCCTCCCGTGTGGTGATTGAGGTCGAGGGCAAGAGCGAAGAAAGAGCCGGCTCTCTGGAGAAGTTGGCTGAACGGGCGGCCGACCGCGCCGTTGAGTCAGGAAGAGCCTTGGCGCTCGACGCGATGAATGGCCGAGACCGCCGCATTGTCCACTTGGCTTTAAAGGAGCGGGACGGTGTGGCCACTATGGGAATTGGCGAAGGCCGCTATCGACAAGTACTCGTTGTGCCTGAAGGCGCTCCTGAGTTTGATGAAGCGGTGGCTTCTTCTCAAGCTTCAAGCTAAGAGTCGGACTCCCCTTCGAGCCTGCTGCGATAGGGCATCTCATTTAAACCAAGTTGATTCAGGGCTGGATGAAGGTGGGCGCGGTTGTGTTCCACGGGGAACACTCTCGGATGATTTGATACCGGGGTGTTTTTCTTAGCCCTCTTTTGCTCCGATGTTCCACGGGGAACGTTTCTTGGCAAAGCCCTTCTCAGGTGACGGAGATGTACCTCCTGCGGTTAGGTTGGCCGTTGAGGAAGAGTTGGGTCGATTTCTCGATCTAAATGGATCTCGTCTCCCTGAGAAGACCCAAAACCTGCTATCTGAGCTCGCTTTGATGGTGGCAAGTTGGGGTTCTGGAATGAACCTCAGTGGGTATCGGGACCCCGTTTCGGTCATGCGGAGCCTGGTCTGCGATGCATTGGGGCTCTGGTTCTCGGTGCAAAAGCGGCATGGTTTAGAAGGTGTGGCTCGTGTGTCGGATCTGGGCTCCGGGGCTGGTTTTCCGGGTTTGCCATTAGCGATTCTTGAGCCAAGCCTGGAGGTCGTTCTGGTCGAGAGCCGCGAGCGTCGTCATCACTTTCAACGTGCCGTGCGTCGAAGCCTTAACTTGACCAACGTGGACCCACATTTGGGCCGAATTGAAGAAATCAGCCCGCTTTCTTCCGATCTCGTTGTCGCTCAGGCTTTAGCCAGTCCGCCTGTGGCTCTTGCTATGGGGCTCCCTTGGTTGAAGGAGGGAGGCCTTCTCCTGATTCCAGGGAATGACCCAGGTTTGGACCCGGGGTCACACCCTCTGATCAGAGAATCCGGGACGCTTGGGTACAATGTGCTGGGGAGGTCTGAGCAGAGGTGGCTTTGGTGGGGCCGAAGTCGAGTTGAGAAAGACCTTTAGTGGCTCTGTACCTATCATGAGCAGTGAGGGGCCTGTGGACGTTCACTGTTGTTGTGCCTATCTTTTCGTTCTCACACAGTCGGTCCTTCTTTTGTGCTACATCGCGGCTGGACGACCAGGGAATTTTTCATGCCGAATGCACGCGTCATTGCCGTTGTAAATCAGAAGGGTGGGGTTGGGAAAACCACATCGGCCGTCAACCTGGCCGCTTGCTTGGGAGCGGCCGAGAAGGCGACGCTTCTGATAGATTTAGACCCCCAAGGCAACGCAAGCAGTGCCTATGGGATCGTCGATCCCTCTCGACAGATCTATGACGCCTTAATGGGCGAGGCTTCTCTCGAGAATCTGGCTGTGCGCACGGACATTGAGTATCTTCGGGTTGTCCCCTCGGGGACGGACCTGGTTGGGGCCGAGGTGGAGCTCGTCGGCGCCGATGGGCGAGAGACGCGCTTGCGAACCGCGATCGACGCGGTTCGTGATCAATACGACTTTATTTTGATCGACTGTCCCCCTTCGTTGAGTTTATTGACCTTGAACGCGCTCACGGCCGCCAACTCTGTGTTGATCCCTATGCAATGCGAATATTATGCCCTGGAGGGACTTGCTCGTTTGCTGGAGACCACGGATTTGGTGCGCGAGGCCCTGAATCCCGGCCTGGAGCTAGAGGGGATTGTTCTGACCATGGTGGATATGCGAAATAATCTCAGCCGTCAGGTGGAAACAGAGGTTCGGGGTCACTTCGCAGAAAAAGTCTATCGGACTCGGATTCCGCGCAACGTTCGTTTAAGTGAGGCGCCGAGTCATGGGAAGCCGATTCTTCTTTACGACATTCATTCGCGAGGAGCTGTGGCCTATTTAAAACTCACGGAAGAGCTTTTGGCGGGCCTTTCAGAAGAGTTCAACTCAGATCAGGTAGCCGACATTGAGCGCGAAGAACCCGGACACGGACAGACAATAGGAGAGAGAGAAGCATGAGCGAGCGTCGAAGAGCACTGGGTCGAGGCTTAGGGGCTTTGATCTCGAATACCGGTTCGAACGCGCCTCGAGAGCAGAGTCCTCAAGCTTCGTCGGTTTTGAGTGATGAACAAGCTGTCGCTTCTGGATCTCCGGACGGGGTCCGTTCGCTTTCTGTTGACCTCATCGAGCCGAACCCGGATCAGCCGCGCCGGGTATTTGATCCTGTGAAACTGGAGAGTTTGGCGGCTTCTATTTTATTGCACGGGGTGATTCAGCCTGTGGTGGTTCAGCCCGCGGGCTCGGGTCGCTATGAGTTGGTCGTGGGAGAGCGCCGATGGCGTGCATGCCGGGCGGCCGGTTTGAAGGAGATTCCGGCTGTCATCACGACGATGACTCCGCAAAGCCGCCTTGAGGTCGCCATTGTCGAAAACGTTCAGCGAAATGATTTGAATCCCATTGAATTGGCGTACGCCTTTCAGGCCTTGGCTAAAACGGGTGCGACTCAGGGCGAAATTGGGCAGAAGGTTTCTCTCGATCGTTCGTCGGTGGCCAATCATCTTCGTCTCTTAGATCTGACGCCAGATTTCCAAGAGGATGTGGAAGAGGGTCGATTGACCATGGGCCATGCGAAGGCTCTTTTGCAGGTGACGAATCCTTCGAAGCGGCGCCAGTTGAGAGATCGAGTGATACGCCAGGAGCTGTCGGTGAGAGCCACCGAGATGGCCGCTCGCACGGGCGAAACAAAGGGCCGAGAACCCGCTCCGAAGCCAGAGGTCGTGGAAGAGCGTCTCAGTCCGGACCTCCGACGGGTGCTTGAGTCTCTTGAACATCGTTTTCAGAGCCGGATCCGTTTGAAGGGCGGTGGTCAGAAAGGTCATTTAGAGATCGATTACTTCGATGAAAGCGATTTGACCCGAATTATTGAGCTGCTCCTGGGTGATCGCTAATGACTCGTCCCGCCCGTGACCCGATCAGTTTGGTGCCCGAGGGTCGTCATTTCGAGGGGCTTGTTGTCTTCTTTGGGGACGGCGCCTTGGAGGGTGATGTTCGCGGCGAAGTTCGCGCCTCCGGAAGCTTGCGATTGGGGTCGAACTCTCGAGTGACGGGCCCTGTTTATGCGGATGAAGTGGAATTGACCGGCCAGCTTGAAGGCGACGTGGTGGCGCGAAGATTGGCAAAACTGACAGAGGGTGCAACGCTTCGTGGCACCTTGAGCAGTCCAAAGGTGTTCGTGGCGGATGGGGCCCGTATTCAGGGGGCTTGTCGGATAGGATCTCTTTAATAAGAGTCGCATCACATGGCCTCATCGGCTTGAATCCGTGGCCACATATGCGAAACTCGGGCCGCCTTTACTCCACAGCTCGCAAGGCTGCGTGCGTGAGATTCCGGCGGGAGCCGACATTGGCGGCTGGGGTCACAACGAGAAGATGCGCAATTTGATTCGAGAGCGTTGCCCTCGAATAGTGAAGAGCGCGTAAACGGTGTGTTTAAAAAAGTAAAAGCAAAGCCAACCGGCTTTAAGGAATGCAGAAACAAATCAAGAGCACCGAAAACATCGGATGAATCCGACCACAAGACTAAGTGAAGAAGCAGGAGTAGAGATGCGGTACGGCCAGATGGGCCAGACAGGTGAGAATCGAAAGAGGATTGTACGCCCCACGTCTCAATCAGTGATGTGGATCGCGTTGATGATTCTTCTTGCATCGACACCCGCTCATGCCGCAGCTGACCTCGTGTTGATTCCGAGTTTGCCGGTGCTCGTCTCGCTGCTCGTGCTTTTTGTCATTTTGATTGTTCCTCTGAATGTTTTGATCTTCAAACCGATTCTTGATGTTTTAGAAGAGCGCGAGCGTCGCACTTCGGGTGCTCGAGAACGGTCGGATGAAATTGCACGAGAGGCGGATGAAGTGTTGGCTCGGTATCGATCCGAGTTGGCGGCCGCTCGTTCAGAGGCCGAGAAAACTCGCAGAGAAGCTGTTGATCGTGCTCGTGAAGAACAGCAGCGGCAGACTGCTGCCGCCCGAGCCGAAGCGGAGCAAAAGGTTGAGCAAGGCCAGCGAGATTTGGCTGATTCCCTTGAAGGGGCTCGCACCGAACTTAATTCGCACGTTCGTGACTTGGCGGGCTCAGCGGCACAGCAAATTTTGGGAAGGACGCTCTAAATGCAGTTTCGAATTCTGCAGACTCTCAAGACTTCTGGGCTCATTGCCGTTTTTTTGATGCTGTCGACGACTGCTCAGGCAGTGGGCAGTGATGAACCTCCAGGGCCTCTGGAGCTCTTCTTTCAACTTTTCAACTTCGCGATCCTCATCGGCGTTATCATTTATTTTGCGCGCAAGCCCGTGCAAGCCTACTTGGGTGAGCGCAGAGGGCAGATTCAGGGTGACTTGGAGTCTGCGGCGAGTTTGTTGACAGCGGCTGAGGAGCGCCACGAAGAGATTCAACGCAAGCTCAATGAGCTTCAATCTGAGATCGAAGCGCTCCAGGAAGTCGCTCGACAAAGAGCAGAAGAAGAGAGTGAGCGGATTTTAGCCGAGGCGCAGCGAAGCGCAGACCGTATTCATTCAGATGCGTCCGCAGCCATCGAACAGGAGCTGGCTCGGGCTCAGCGAGAGTTGCGTTCCGAGGCGGCTGGCTTGGCGGTGGACATGGCCGCTGAAATTCTTTCCCAGCAAGTGGGTGAACCCGACCGAGAGCGTTTGCTTGATGAATTCATAGAGCGGGTTGAAGATGGCACTGACGCCTTAACCCACGAAACGAACAGCTGAGAGTGTAATGAGAACAACCACCGCTGGACTACGGTATGCAAAAGCTTTGTTTTCTCTGGCTTTGGATGAAAGGGCCACAGGGCTCGTTTGCGATCAGCTTGAGATGCTCAACGGGTTTTTGACGGAGAGCTCTGAGCTTCGTCGTGCTTTGTTAACCCCGTTACATCCGGCCAGTGAGCGAAAGGCCGTTTTGAATAAATTGGCTGATCGAGCTGATTTGTCGCCTCTCTTGCGAAATTTCATCTTGTACTTGATCGATCAACGGCGGTTGATTGATATGAGCGGTATTGCGGAAGAGTTCAATCGGCTGGTCGATGACGAGGAGGGTCGTATGTCGGCTGAGGTCACGACGGCAACGCCTCTTGATTCGGCGCACGAAGAAAGATTGAGAGAAGCTTTATCACGACGAACCGGGCGAGAAGTGAGGCTTGAGATTAAGGTTGATGCCTCATTGATCGGAGGAGCTGTCGCCAAAGTGGGCGACTTGGTCTTCGACGGAAGTCTTCGAACGCAGCTCGATACGCTGCGAACACATCTCATGAAGGGATCCTGAACATGCAAATCAAGCCCGGTGAGATCACCGATATTCTGAAAAGCGAGATTAAAGACTACGATCGCGAGATCGATGTCGCAGAGACAGGCACGGTGCTGAGTGCTGGAGACGGAATCGCCCGTGTCTACGGTCTCGAGAATGCTCAAGCCGGTGAACTCGTAGAATTTGAGGGGGGCGTGCTCGGCATGGTCCTGAACCTCGAAGAAGATAATGTGGGTGTGGCCCTCATGGGCGAAGGGCATGGCATTAAAGAAGGGGGTCTCGTTCGTCGGACAGGTCGAATTATCGAAGTGCCTGTGGGCGATGCGATGCTCGGACGTGTGGTGGATGCGCTTGGAAAGCCCATCGATGGGAAGGGCCCCATTGAGACCGATGAAACGCGCCTGGTTGAGATCAAGGCGCCCGGTATCGTGAAGCGCAAATCAGTCGCTGAATCTCTGGCAACAGGGATTAAATCCATCGACGCCATGGTTCCTATTGGTCGAGGCCAGCGAGAACTCATTATTGGGGATCGCCAAACCGGCAAAACAGCCATCGCGTTGGATACGATTATCAATCAGAAGAACACGGATGTGTTCTGCATTTACGTGGCCATTGGCCAGAAGCAGTCCACAGTGGCTCAGGTGGTGGATAAACTCACACAGTACGGCGCCATGGAATACACGGTTGTTGTAGCGGCTACGGCTTCCGATCCGGCGCCTCTCCAATTCATCGCGCCCTACTCGGGCTGTTCCATCGCTGAGCACTTTCTCAACTCGGGTCGCCATGCTTTGATTGTTTATGATGACCTTTCAAAACAAGCTGTGGCCTATCGACAGCTTTCGTTGCTGCTTCGTCGGCCGCCTGGCCGTGAGGCTTACCCGGGAGATGTTTTTTATCTTCATTCGCGGCTGCTTGAAAGAGCTTGCAAGTTGGCGGATGAAGAAGGAGGCGGCAGCCTGACGGCTCTGCCCATCATCGAGACTCAGGCGGGAGATATCTCGGCGTACGTGCCTACCAACGTGATTTCAATTACGGACGGGCAAATCTTTCTGCTGAGCGATTTGTTTAACTCCGGCCAACGACCGGCGGTGGATGTGGGTCTCTCGGTGTCGCGGGTGGGTGGTGCGGCGCAAACAAAAGCGACCAAGACCGTGGCGGGACAGCTCAAGCTGAGCTTGGCCCAGTACCGTGAGATGGCTGCGTTTGCACAGTTCGGCAGTGACCTAGATAAGGCGACTCAAGAACAGTTGGCCAACGGCGAGCGGCAAGAAGAAATGCTGAAGCAGCCTCAATACTCTCCTTTGTCCATGGAAGATCAGGTTGTGGCTATTTTTGCAGCGACGCCTCCGTCGGGCAGGGACTCTTGGATTCGACCCTATGATCTAGGGGACATTGCCCGGTACGAAAGAGAGTTGCTTGAATGGATGCATGCTCAGCATGACGAGATTCTCTCTGCGATTCGCGAGAGCGGGAAGTTTGAAGATTCGACGGAGCAAAAACTCATTGCCGCACTGGATGAATTTGCAGATGTTTTTCAGCCGACGACAAGCGCTTCGTCGAATGACATTGAGGCGGCTTAACCCTTGGCAACTCTGAGTGACATCAAGCGCCGGATTACGAGTATCCAGTCAACTCAAAAGATCACGAGTGCCATGAAAATGGTCTCGGCCGCCAAGTTGCGTCGGGCCCAAGAGGCCATTGAGGCGGCTCGTCCTTATTCGGAGCGAATGAGAACAACGCTCCAAGAAGTGGGCGCGGCTGAGATGGGAGATAGTCATCCTCTTTTTGAAGAGAGGGAGACCGTTTCGACGGTGGAGTTAGTCGTAATCAGTTCAGATCGAGGTTTGGCAGGAGCGTTCAATAGCCAAATCACGAAGCAAGCCGAACGCTTGGCTCAAGAGTGGAAGGCCGAGGGGATCGAGACGCGTTTTACCATTGTGGGTAAAAAGGCCTCTGAGTACTTTGCGAGACATCGTCCCAATCAAGTGACGTCAGCCCGACCTATCGGCCCGAGCGTGAATTATCTCGAAGCGCAGCAAATTGCTGAGCGATTGATGAACGATTATGAAAGTGGTGAGATCGATCGTGTGGTGATCCTGCATAATGAGTTTATTTCTGCGATGACTCAGACGCCGACCACGGTTCCTCTGTTGCCTTTCGTGGCTCCAGCCGATTCGGGCGAAGCCGATGGTGACGACGAGAGCGCGCCTTATGAGATTGAACCCAATGCTAAAAAGCTTTTGGCGATCTTGATTCCAAAGGCGGTTGAAGTGGAAGTTTTTCGAGCACTGCTCGAGAATCAAGCGGGCGAGCATGCGGCGCGAATGAGCGCCATGGAGAACGCCACGAAGAACACTGAGGAACTGATAGAGCGACTGACCCTCGAGTACAACCGAGCTCGACAGGCCGCGATCACAAGTGAGTTGGTAGAAATTATTACGGGTGCGCAGGCGCTCGAGTAGACGTACGGGCCGTGAGCCCGGTTAACAGGTTCTCGGGCCGCGGATGTGCGCGGTGATTGAGCCTTCGCAAGGAGACAACATGGAAGCGGGAAAGATCGTTCAGGTTATGGGCCCGGTGGTCGACGTGGAGTTCCCCCCCGGCGAAATCCCGGAAATTATGACGGCGTTGGTGACGAACAACACCGGGATTGATGACCGTGAAGACAATCTCGTGGTTGAGGTGGCGCTGCACTTGGGCGAGAACACGGTGCGGTGTATTGCCATGGATACGACGGATGGTCTCCAGCGTGGTCAGGAAGTTCGAAATACAGGCAAGCCCATTACGATTCCAGTGGGTCCGGAGACGCTGGGTCGGATCATGAATGTGATCGGTGAACCTGTGGACGAGCGAGGGCCCATTGGCGCGAAGATGAGCTACCCGATTCATCGAGCTGCTCCTGAGTTTGTAGATCAGTCCACCGCGGTGGAGATTTTGGAGACAGGCATCAAGGTGGTTGACTTGGTGGCTCCTTATCCCAAGGGCGGAAAGGTGGGGCTCTTCGGAGGTGCAGGCGTTGGCAAAACGGTTGTGATCATGGAGCTCATCAACAACATTGCGAAAGAGCATGCGGGGTACTCCGTATTTGGCGGTGTCGGCGAGCGGACTCGTGAGGGGAATGATCTTTGGAATGAGATGATGGAGGCGGAGCTTTCGGATGGAACTACGGTTCTAGACAAGGCCGCATTGGTCTACGGACAGATGAACGAGCCTCCAGGAGCGCGTGCCCGAGTGGCGCTAAGTGCTTTGACGGCCGCTGAGTATTTCAGAGACGAAGAAGGCAAGGATGTGCTCCTCTTTATCGACAACATCTTCCGCTTCACACAGGCAGGGTCTGAGGTGTCGGCTTTGTTGGGACGAATTCCATCTGCGGTGGGGTATCAGCCCACCTTGGCTACGGATATGGGTGAGCTTCAGGAACGGATTACTTCGACAAAGAAGGGCTCCATTACTTCGGTTCAAGCTATTTATGTTCCGGCTGATGACCTCACGGACCCCGCGCCCGCCACTGCGTTTACGCATCTCGATGCGAACACGGTACTCGATCGGGCTCTTACAGAGATTGGGATTTATCCGGCCGTGAATCCCCTGGACTCGAATTCTCGAATTCTCGATCCTCAGGTGGTTGGAGATGAGCATTATGCGGTAGCTCGCGGTGTTCAGGAAACGCTTCAGCAATATAAGGACCTGCAAGACATCATCGCGATTCTTGGCATGGACGAGCTGTCCGAAGACGATAAGTTGACGGTGGCTCGGGCTCGAAAGATTCAGCGGTTCCTGTCCCAGCCGTTCTCGGTGGCTGAACAGTTCACGGGCACGCCGGGCGTATACGTTCGGCTTGAAGATACCATTCGTGGCTTCCAAGAGATTTTGGATGGGAAGCACGATGATCTGCCTGAACAGGCCTTTTATATGGTGGGCACGATTGAAGATGCTCGCGAGAAGGCGAAGACGCTCGTTTAGGCGATCGTTGGTCTTTATTTATGCAGGAGCCATTTTATGTCGCTTGAACTAGTCGTGGTCACACCGCAAGGGGAAGCTTTTGCGGAGGCGGCGAACCAAGTTGTTCTTCCTGGGACGGAAGGGGACTTTGGTGTGCTTGAGGAGCATGAGAAGTTTCTTTGTCCTCTTCAACCGGGCATCATGGAAATTCATCTCCCAGATGGGAAAGTGGAGTGGGCTGCGATTAGTGACGGCTTTGCCGAGGTAACCGCCAAGCAGGTAGTGGTGCTCGTGGACGAATGTTTCAAGGCGCATGAGATTGATCTTGAGCACGCGGAGCATTCCCGTGCAGAGGCCGAGCAAGAGCTGGCTGATATTTTGATTTCAATCGACACACAAGAACATCGTGACCGACTTGAAAATGCGATTGTTCGGCTCAGCGTTCAAATCGACGCAGCCAGCCGGCCTAGGTAGTCCCCTTTTCGCGAGCCAGGTTTCTGGGATTTGTTTGAAATTTTTGGTTTAGATCTGTCCTAAAAGAGGGAACTATGCCCCGTACGTCCTCCTTCGGATTTAGATTGATTGATTTCAGACTTGGCTTCTTGAAGCTGATTTTCGCCTTAGGGCTAAGTTTCTGCTCGGTGCCCGGGTGGGCGGCGGATCGGTACTTTGACGTCGTCCCTATTCAAAATGTGGATCGGAGCGCCGCGGCTGATTTAGCCGACCTAAACGGGGACGGCCGCACAGACCTCTTGGTGGTGGCTTTGCGCGGGATTCCCCCCGAAGAAGAGCGAGTTGCGCGAGTGTATCTTCAAAGAGAAGATGGCTCGGTCGCTTCAGAGCCGGACTATGTGCGAGCGATTCCAAATTGGTCTTCGGTGTATGACTTGGCGGACGTTCGCCCCGAAAGTCCAGGAAGTGAATTAATCCTACTTCGTCCCGAAGGTTTGACGATTTTATCGCTCTCCGCCGAGATTGCCCCTCGGTGGGATCTAGACGTTTCGGGGCCCACGACGGCTGGTGTGGGCGCAGATGAGCGGGGCTTTGAGCAGTTTCAACTCGTCCACGAAGGGTTTGGCGATGAGCCTGTCTTCTTCGTACAGCAAATTGGACAGTTGACGATTTTAGCTCTGGATGGCGAAGTTCGAGGGCGTCTTAAAATTCCTCGTCGAGCCAACTATCTCATCATGCCGACGGGAGGTCTGATTTCAGTAGAAAGCAATTTTCAGATCTTTCTTGATGTGCCTAAACTTTTGATCGGCGATATTGATGGAGACGGTCGCACCGACATCGCAGCGGCGACGCGGCATGAACTGCATACCTACTTGCAGAAAGAGGACGGCACGTTTTCTTACGAGGCCAATCGAAAGCAGGCTCTTCGGTTGATCACGCCAGAAGACCATGTGCGTGGTTCCGGAGGGGTGACAGCAGATGTCGGCGATGTGGACGGAGATGGCCTCATTGACTTGATTCTCTCTTACGCCAAAGGGGGGTTGTCCAATGCGGAGACCACCACCTACTACTACAAAAATCGTGCAGGTCACTGGGATCTTTCGCAGCCTGATCAAAAGCTGACCAGTAAGGCGAGTCTCGCTTCAAATGCTTTGGTGGATCTCGACGCAAACGGTCGTATGGAGCTGGTGCGCCTCGAACTCGATTTTAGTTTATTCGAGCTGATCGAGATCCTTCTGAGTCGTGAGTTTGATGTGGAGCTCTCGATCTTTAACCCAGATTCGTCTGCTCTGGGTTTTGAGAAAAAGGCGAGCGTTTCTCGTCAGCTCGACCTGCCTTTTAGTACGGCGACTTTTAGGCTGAAAGGGTTTTTCCCGAGCGTTCAAGCCGACTTGAACGGGGATGGCTATCGAGACTTTTTGACTTCTGGCGGAGGAGATCGGATGGTGTTTAGGCCCGGAGGTCCAAAAGGTCCGGTGGGTTCGAGGTCTGTGAGTCAGAAGATGTCCACCGACAGTATGATTCGTTACGGGGATTGGGATCAGGATGGTCTGACAGATTTCCTGATTTTCGACCCCCAGCGATACAGCGCGCCCGTGTTTTTGAATCGCAACCTAGGCGCGCTCCCTGGAACGCCCGAATCCTTTAAAAACCGAAGAGACGCGCCCGCTCCTTGAGGGGCGAAAAGCCTTGCTCTGAAGGACTTAAAACCTTCTCCGGTGGTCGTTCTCTGCTTCCCGTGACGGGGTTTATCCAGTGATACGTTTGGCTTTGAGTTTGGCCCGCCCTTGATTGATAACGATCTCAAACTGAATTTCGGCGTCACCGTATTGGCCCCGCAGTTTGTTTTCGTATTGGGCCAGGGCGGTTTTAAATTGCGCGGCGTTGAGTGTCTCTGGGCTCTGTCCGCATGACCGTAGAGCGGCTTGATACTGGCTAAATAAGTCGATTGAACCTGCAGGCGAGGGGAAGCTCTTGGGTTTAGGTTGGGGGGCCCTCATTTGAGCTTTGAAGAGATGCCGTGTGTAGGTTCCGGCTTCAATCTCGCGTTGCGTTTTATCCCACTGCCTCACGAAGACCTGAAACCGGTCTCTCAGCGCATTAAATTTGAAACGAGCGGCTGTGTTACGGATAGGGGTTTGGCTTCCACTCAGAAGTTGTTTTTTGACGCTGAGCCTCAGTGGACCTGGCTCACGAGGCGTTTGTCCGAGAAAATACCGCTCGTACTCGACCTTAAGCTGCTGAAGGTCGTGCTCGATCCGCTGGAGCTGCCTTTCGATTTTGTTTTCTTCGACGCCTAAGTGCTCGGACATAGACCTCTTCATCGCTTAAATAGGGGTGGACCTTTAGCCCGATTTCCGCCCCCGAGGAGGGAAAGCGCAAGGACGGCCTTTTGGGAAAAATGACGCATATATAACGCGCGCGTCATAAAGGTTTGTGTTCTTCGGGGGCAGAGGCGAGAGCCGACTTTTTTTGACGCACCCTCGGATTGGGCGAAGGCAGTTTAAGTATCCGGAAATAATCATGTTTATATCTAGGCTGGAGGGGCAAAAAAAGAGGCCTCCCGATTTAAAGAGAGATTGTCCGAGCAATCGTTTCAAAATAACGCATTTGTAACGCAATGTGGATATCTGCGTTATTTTTATCGCGATGCGTCAAATTGGAGGGATTGGCGCCGCTCGATGACGCGTTCTACGTCGAGCCAGCCTTCCTCGGGGTGGGCGCCTTTTTCAAGGGGAAGAAGCTCTCCAAGGAGTTCCGCGCCTAGTCGGTCTTTGAGGGCGCTCAGGTTTTGGTGATCGGCGTCCGTCAGCGGTCCAATGGCATGGGAGATGATGACCCCCAGTAAAGGAAGGCGGCGGTGCTTAATTTCGCTGAGGCTCAGAAGGGTGTGATTGATGGTCCCCAGTGAAGCCCGGGCGACCAAGATGATCGGCAGTTTGAGGGTCTGGGCGAGGTCTGCCATACATAGGTTCGGCCGGATGGGAACCAGGAGTCCTCCGGCCCCCTCAACCCAGACAAAATCCTGTCCCTCACAAATTCTGGGGAAGGCGTCGTAGACGCGGTGGAGGTCGACTTCTCGGCCCTCGGCTTGAGCGGCGATGTTGGGGGCCGCGGGCAGCTTGTATTGAAGGGGGCAAAGGTCTTCAAGGGGGGCACTTCGGTCGGTGGCGTTCCATAGGGCCAAGGCATCTTCCGGTCCGGATTCCGGCACACCGGTTTCGATGGGTTTCATGGCCGCGACTCGAAGTCCGCGGGCTTTCAGTTCCCGGATGACCGCCAATCCCACTTGGGTTTTGCCGACACCGGTGTCCGTACCTGTGACAAAGACCCCTGGAAAAGGCGGGAGGGTCACGAGTGCTCCGAATCCGTCGCGTGAATGCGTGAAGGCGCGTATTTGTGAACGAGCTCCGCGATTGAATCGGCGACAGCGAAGATTTCCCCTTGCGTATGAGTGGCCATGGGAGTGATGCGTAGGCGGGCTTGTCCGCTGGGGACGGAGGGGTGACGAATTCCTTGGGCGTAAAAGCCGCGTTCAAGCAGGCCCTGGCAAACCTTCATCGTCGTGTCGTTCTCGCCGAGAATAACGGGGACGATCTGTGTCGCGGAGGGGGCGCAAGAAAGGCCATGAGATTCAAGGCGTTCTCTGAGCCATCGAGCATTGGTTTGCAGTTGATAGCGACGCCAAGGCTCTCGGGTGAGGAGGGACAAAGAAGCCCGTGCGGCGGCCACTTGCGGAGGTGAAAGTGCACAAGAGAAGATGAAGCTTCGGGCCGTATTGATCAGGAGATCTCGAAGCTTGGCACTCCCCACTGCAAAAGCGCCAAAGGAGCCTAGGGCTTTGCCGAGCGTGCCCATTAAAATGTGGACTTGGTCTTTGTTTAGGCCAGCGTGTTCGGCACTGCCTCGTCCATGAGTTCCCAGGGTGCCCGTGCCGTGCGCGTCGTCGAGAAGAAGAATGGCGTCGTACTCCTCGGCCAATCCAGCGGCGGCTGCGACGGGAGAGAGGTCACCGTCCATGCTGTAGATCCCGTCGAGGACAAGCAGGACTTTTCGCTTTTGCTGGGCGGCTTTGGCGAGTCGATCTTCGAGTGCATCGAGATCGCCGTGCGGGAAGATTTGAGTTTCCGCTTTTGAGAGTTTCGCGCCGTCAATAATCGACGCATGATTGAGTGCGTCAGAGACGATGATATCCCCTGAACCCACAAGGGCGGGAATTAAGCCCAGGTTGGCCATATATCCGGTGTTAAAGAGGAGTGCCGCTTCCTGGTTAAAGAAGGCCGCGAGTTCGCTTTCCAGGGCCTCATGCTCCGCCAAGTTGCCGTTGATTAAGCGAGAACCTCCCGACGCGCATCCCTGATCGCGAGCGGCTCGAGCCGCGGCCTCTGTGACTTCTTCATGGTGAGCGAGGTCGAGGTAGTTGCTTCCAGCAAAGAGGAGAACCTCTTGTCCATCGACTTTCATACGGGGGCCTTGCGGGCCTTCAAGGGTCCGCAAGGTTCGGTAGGTGCCTTCTTGACGTATTCGTCCCAGCACCTCATCGGCGATTGAATCGATCCCCACGCGTTGCCTCCTAGTCGCTCAGACGAGCGACGTCGGGCTTAATCAATTCTCGTCCACCCGGGATCTGGAAGCGCATGCGCGTTGGCTCGGAGGTTTCTCTTTCGGGCATTCCTTCCGGTGCTTGCACCTCAAACCCGGCGTCTTCGATCATGGCGTAGGTTTCTGAGAAGGGGTCGCCTTGGGTGGTTAGGTATCCGCCTACGAAGAGGGAGTTAGCCGGGTAGAGGCCGAGCGACTGCAATCCACGTAGATGGCCTTCACGACCGCCCGCCATTCGAATTTCAGCTCGGGGGTTCGTAAGGCGCATGAGAGAAAGGACGCGAAGGCAGCGCTCAGGAGAGAGAGAGCCGTCGTCTTGGACTGGGTTTCCATCGATGGGAATCAAAAAGTTAACGGGAATCGAAGGCGTTTCGAGTTCAAGCAGCTTGTAGGTCACCTCGACGATGTCGTCAGAGGTCTCGCCCATTCCGATGATGAGCCCGCTGCAGGTTTCGATGCCGTTTCGACGAGCGGCTTCAAGGGTAGACACCCTGTCTTGCCAGGTGTGAGTCGAACAAATTTCCGCGTAGTGGCTTTCACTGGTATTGAGGTTGTGGTTGAGACGATCGAGTCCGGACTCGGCTAGGATTTTTGCTTGCTCGTCTCCCATGATCCCGGCGGAGAGGCAAATGCTCATTCCATAGCGATCTTTGAGTGTGCGAATGAGCTTGCCCAAACGTTTGGCCCGTGTGACCGATGGGCCTCGTCCCGAGAGCGCCATGCAGTAGCGCATAGCGCCTCCGCGAGCGGCTTCCTCCGCGGCTTCGAAAATCGATTCATCGCTTTTCATCGGGTACTGGCGAACGTCGGCGTCGGTGACTTTGCTTTGAGCGCAGTAGCCACAGTCCTCAGGACAAAGGCCGTTTTGCACGTTGTTGAGGACCTGGATTCCGACCTTGCGCCCAAAGTGGCGTCGTCGAGGTTCAAAGGCCGCTTGAAGAAGGGGCAGGATGTCGACCTCTGGACTGTCGAGAATCCAGCTGGCTTCTTCAGGGGTGGGGGGTTGGTCGGTGAGGGCCTTTTCGGCGAGTTTCGCGTATGTGTCAAACACAGTGCTTGAACCTTTTGAATGAGCAGAGGTGATCCGCTCAGGAGAATGGCTGGGATTTTCGGTCGAGGGGTCTCCACTGTCAACCGCTTTTCACACTCCGGTTTACAGAGAATACGTCCTATGATGGGGGTATGGCGAAAACAAGAAGCATCTATTCATGTACCGAGTGCGGTGGCCAACAACCTCGCTGGTTGGGCCGTTGCCCGGATTGCGGCGAATGGAACAGCTTGGTCGAAGAGTCCACCTCTCCAATTCCCCGGGGGTCTCCAGGTCCGGCGAGCCAGGGACGACCCAAGCCTGTTCCCCTAGGGGATATTGGCTCCGATGCGCTGCCGCGGGTGTCCTCGGGAGTGCCTGAACTGGACCGAGTATTGGGCGGAGGCTGGGTGCCTGGCTCCGTCACTTTGCTCGGCGGTGAGCCTGGAATCGGCAAATCAACCCTGGCTCTTCAGGCCACCGCTCAACTGGATGCTCGGTCTGTTCCTACTCTTTATGTCAGCGGAGAAGAGAGTCCAGAGCAAATCCGAATGCGGGCGGAGCGACTCGGAGAGATTCCAGCGGGCGTCCAAGTTTTAGGTGAAACCGGAGCCGAAGCGATCTTGAGCCACTGGGAGTCGGAGTCCCCAGATTTTGTCTTAATCGATTCGATCCAGACGCTCCAAACGGATCGCGTGGAATCCGCAGCGGGCAGTGTTTCGCAAGTGCGGGAGACAGCGGCGTTATTGTCGGGCGTGGCCAAACGTCGTGGGACGGCTTTGGTTTTGATTGGGCACGTGACCAAGGATGGCTCTTTGGCGGGGCCCCGTGTCTTGGAGCATTTAGTGGATGTGGTTCTCGGACTCGAGGGGGATCGAGAGCACAGCTTTCGGCTTTTGCGCGCCCAGAAGAATCGCTTCGGCTCAACTCAGGAAGTGGGTGTCTTTAACATGCAGGCCGAGGGTCTTTCTGGTGTCGCTAATCCGAGCGAACTTTTTCTCGCCGAGCGTTCGGCCGGGGCGCCCGGGTCCTGCATCGTGCCCATGCTTGAGGGCACCCGTCCCATCCTGGTGGAAGTTCAAGCGTTGATTGCAACCGCGACGTACGGCGTACCGCGTCGAACTTGCATGGGAATCGAAGACGGTCGCGTGGCCTTGTTGCTCGCCGTTTTGGATCGTCGAAGTGATGTGGATCTGCTCTCGCGAGACGTATACGTGAACGTGGCGGGAGGCGTTCGGGTGAGTGAACCGGCGGCGGATTTGGCGCTTTGTCTGGCGGTGGCATCAAGTCGTTTGGACGTGCCGATTCCGTCGGACGTAGCCGCCTTCGGTGAAGTGGGTTTAGGGGGAGAGGTCCGGCGTGTGGCCCGTGCAGACCTGCGTATTAGCGAGGCGGCCCGACTTGGTTTTCGCCGTTTGTTAGTGCCGGCTCCTGTGCCCAAATATGCGGGAGAAGAGAAATGCGAACTTATTCCCATTTCCAATGTGTCAGATGCTGTCGCGTGGTTGAGGGCGTCAACTTGACCCCATGTTTGTGAACTGCGGTTAAGCGGTTGTTTTGTAATGTATTTTTGACCTTCTCGGCTTTGACACCCCCAAACCCCGCGGCTAGATTGATTACATATGCAATCCCCCCCTTATCGTGAAACGGACCTTCCCCTCTCCTCAAAAGCTTCTTTGCCGGAAGCGTTTTCATGGGTCTTTGAGCGAATTTCAGAACCCTTGTCCCTGGTTGAGAACGCTTTACAGGATCAAGTGATCTCGAGAGTGAAGTTGGTTTCGGCCGTGGGAGATCATGTTCTCAGTGCGGGTGGGAAGCGGTTGAGACCCGCTCTGCTTTTGCTCGCTGCAGAGTTATGTGGTTATACCGGTCCACGTCGGATCGGGGTGGCCGCCGCCATTGAGTTGTTGCACACAGCGACCTTGATTCATGACGATGTGGTTGACCTCGCGAGTCTTCGGCGCGGCCAGCCCTCGGCGAATTCAGTTTGGGGCAATCGACGCGCCGTGTTGGCGGGCGACTTTTTATACGCTCGTGCTTCAACGATGGTCCTCGAAGATGGGGACGCTCAGATTTTAGAACTCTTCGCCCAAGCGATTCAAGGCATGGCCGAAGGGGAACTCCTCCAGCTCGAGTGCAGTTTCGATATGGATGTAAGGGAGTCGCGTTATTTCGAAATTATCGAGCGAAAAAGCGCCATTTTGTTGGCGGGTGCGTGCGAAGCTGGGGCGATTTTGGGCGGCGTGACACGCGCGGAACGAAAGCGTCTTTCGGCTTACGGTCATTCTCTGGGCTTGGCGTTTCAACTGAAGGACGACGCCCTGGATTACGACACGACCTCCAGTGTTTTGGGAAAGAAAAGGTACGCTGATCTGGCTGAAGGAAAGGTGACTTTGCCCCTGCTGCTGAGTTTGAAGCGGTGCTCTCTTGGGGAGAGAGAGCTGGTCTCGAACGCTCTTAAGAAAGCCGCTTCAGCGAGCCCGGTTCCAGAGGAATCGAAGGTCGCCCCCGAGGGGAGCGAAGAAGTCGCCGATATTGTAAGACGCCACCGAGGCGTCGAGGACACCTTAGTTCGAGCGGAGTCCCATGTGGCCCGAGCCAGCGAGGCGATCGCCGCCTTCCCCGATGGTCCGGCCAAGCAGGCGCTTGTGGCGGCCGCCGCCTTTGCGGTGGCGCGAGACCGATAAGCCGCTCTTTCTTTCGATCTTACCCCGCGGTCCCGCGGAGACCCGATCCATGAACAAAGCAAACTGGCTCGTTTCCAAGCGAGCCCTTCAAGTCCTCCCTGCGTTAATTCTAGCCTGGGGATCCATCACGATGGCGGGCTTGGCCTATTCGGCTCAGGAGAGCCGCGTCACCGTCGGTGTTGTCAATGTCAACACTGCCAATCTCGATGAGTTGCAACTGTTGCCTGGAGTGGGGCCAACCCGCGCCAAAGCCATTTTGGCCCAGCGAAAGTCCCAAGGAGGCTTTCGGCGGATCGAGGATCTGCAGGACGTTAAAGGCATCGGGGAAGCCATGCTCAAGAAGCTCCGTCCGCATGTGATTCTGAGCGGAAGGACGACTGCTCGAGCCGATCGGCCGGCTGTAAAGTCTCGGTCTTCGGCCGGCCGGTGATTAGAGGGGCGTCGAGCGAGAGGGCTCGGCGCCCTGCCCGCCGCCAACATCGTCTAGAATCCTCGGATGTTCTGTTTGCCCTCTTATCTCCAGCGCCGCTTCTTACGACGTCTTTTCATGCTGGGCGTATCTCTGGGTGTGTTTTTTCTTCCCAGCTCGGTGGGCGCCGAGAATGTCAGAGTCGTTTCGCTCAATCCTTCTTTGACTTCAATTCTGATCGCATTGGGGTCGGCCGAGAAGATTGTGGGAGTGGACGAATACTCGGCGCGCCAAATGGATTCCGTCGCGAGCTTGCCTCGCGTAGGGGGTTTGTTTAATCCCAGTGTGGAAGGTGTACTAGCGCTGGATCCTGATCTCGTGGTTCTTGTTCCCAGTGTGGAGCAGCGCGGTTTTCGCGATCGATTGGTTGAACTGGGAGTGCGTGTTGAAGTTTTTGAAAATATTACTTTTGATCAAGTCCTCGAAAACATCGCGCGGCTTGGAGCTTTAACGGGTCAAAAAAAGGCGGCCGCTGAGCGTGTGGCCGAGATTCTTCGCGTACGCGAAGCAGCCTTCAAAAAAACCGCTCATCAAACCCCTGAGAGCGTCATCGTTGTGCTTCAACGTGACCCCGTATTCCTCGTCGGTGGTGGAAACTTCATCGAAGAAATTCTCACGGATCTCCACGTAAAAAATCCGGCTTCTTCTTTTGAGGAGTCGTATCCTCGAGTGGCTCGCGAGTGGGTGATTGCACAGGCTCCCGATGTGGTGATTGACCTGAGCGCTGACTCGGAGGATCCCCTTGTTTTTTGGTCACAGTGGCCGAGTTTGCCCGCGGTTCAAAAGGGACAGGTCATTCAGATGAACGCCGATTTGGTTTCGATGCCGGGTCCCTACCTTGATCAGGCCATCTTGTCCTTAGCCCAAGTCTTATATGGAGCAGAAGTGGCGAATGAGATAAGAAAGGGAGCTAAGCGTTGAAGACTCTGACTTTCTCCCGTTTTGGATTTACGCTTCTCGGGCTCACGGTCTTACTTGTGTTCACAGCTTGGACGGCGGTCCTGATGGGACCGAGTCATCTGGGACCTTCGGAAGTTTGGTCGGTTCTTTTGGGGGATTCAAAAAATGCCCCAGCCATTGATATTGTTTATGCGGTTCGGATTCCTCGAGTTCTTTTGGCGATTCTCGTGGGAGCCTCACTGGCGACATCAGGCGTGATCTTCCAGGCCTTGCTTCGCAACCCCTTGGCCGACCCCTACATTCTTGGGGTTTCAGGCGGTGCCGCTCTCGGTGCGATTGCGATGCTGTCTTTAGGGGCTTCCTTTGGCTTCGGGTACGGGGCGGTGCCCCCGGCGGCATTCGTCGGTTCGCTGATCGCGATAGGTCTTTTGTACTTGATAGCCGGAGGAGGGTCGGGCCTTTCGGCGACGGGGTTGTTGCTGACAGGAGTTGTTTTTAATGCCTTCGCATCGGCGGCGATTGTTTTTCTTGCCTCGCTTGCGGGGATGATGCAGGGCAGTCGCGTCTTTCTTTGGCTGATCGGAAACCTTTCGGCCGTCCGAGTGGATGTGATTCCCTGGCTTGGCTTCTTCTTAGCGGCGGGCTTGGCATGTTCACTGGTTTTGTCGAGAAGCCTCAATTTGATTTCTCTCGGAGAGGAGGCGGCCCGACAGTTAGGTGTAAATACGGAGAGGCAGAGGAGGTGGCTTTTGCTGTCTTCGTCCCTCATGGTGGGGGCGGCGGTTTCGGCCGCCGGTTTAATTGGATTTGTGGGTTTGATTATTCCTCATCTCTTGCGGCTTCTCCTGGGCCCCGACCATCGTTTGCTTTTGCCCGCGTCTGCTTTGGGCGGAGCTTTTTTTCTGTTGCTGTGTGATACCGTGGCCCGAACTCTTTTGGATGGGCGCGAGTTGCCGGTGGGAGCTTTTACCGCTTTGTTGGGCGGACCCTTCTTTCTTTATCTATTGAAGCGCAGTGGCCCGGGTGGGGTTCTTGGGGAGCATTCGTGAGCGTCGCGGTGTCCAGCCATTCCTCTCAGCTCCGGTTTGAGAACGTCGGGGTGGTGCTCGGTGAACGTCGAGTGCTCGACGATGTGAGCTTTCAGGTTTCACGCGGCGAGGTGGTGGGTTTGTTGGGTCCCAATGGGGCTGGAAAGAGCACCGTGGTTCGCGCGGCCAATCGTGGCGTTGAACTGGCGGAAGGAAAGATTGTTCTTGAAGAAGACATTTTGGCCTCTCTTTCTCAGCGAGACCTAGCGCGTCGCGTGGCTTCGGTGGCTCAGGAGGTTCAAGTCCCTTTCTCGTTTACCGTGGGCGAAATGGTTCTCATGGGGAGAGCTCCCTACCAGGGGCTGCTGGGTTTCGATTCGTCGTCAGATGTAACGGGGGCGCTCCACGCTCTCTCGAAAATGGGGATTGCGGATCTCGCAGATCGCCGAATGAATGAACTTTCAGGCGGTGAGAGGCAGTTGGTTTTGATCGCACGTGCGCTCAACCAGTCTCCGGATTGGTTGCTCCTGGATGAGCCCACCGCTTTTTTAGATCTTCAGCACCGTGTCGATGTTCTTAAGGTCGTTCGTGAATTCACGCGAGAGGGAGGAGGCGCGTTGGTCGTGAGTCACGACTTGGCTCTGGCGGCGCGGGTCTGCGATCGTTTGCTTGTTCTGGCCGAAGGTCGCGTTGTGGCTTCAGGGCCTCCAGCGGAGGTTCTGACCTCGACGGTTTTAGAGCGGGCCTTTGGCCTCGCCGTTCGTGTGGTCGAGGGCCCAGATGGTCTACCCCTTGTGGTTCCTCAGCTTTGAGCACGACCTGAGGGCACAGTTTCTCTTTATTTCGCAGCCGACCGGACCGGCTCTGACTGCTAGACTACGGGGCCGAAATCGACTCATGGATTTTCTGGTCATGAAAAAAACTTCGTGGTCTTCGGTGACGAGAAAGCGTCACGTGTGGGTCTGTTGGCAAGAACAGTGATGAATAGGAGCGAAAAATGATCGATCGAATCGTCGCGCGAGAGATTCTGGACTCTAGAGGGAATCCAACGGTGGAGGTGGATGTGACCTTGAGCTCTGGAAGCTTTGGTCGTGCCGCAGTGCCTTCGGGTGCGTCGACGGGCTCTCGTGAAGCGTTGGAATTGCGTGATGGAGATTCGGAACGTTACAGGGGCAAAGGCGTATGTCAGGCCGTCGGCTTCGTGAACGGCGAGATCTCTCAGGCGATGAAGGGCTTCCCTTTGGGTGGTTTGAACGAGCAGAGAAAGTTGGATGAGGCTTTGATTGCGCTTGATGGAACCGAGACAAAGGCGCGCCTCGGCGCGAATGCTTTGTTGGGGGTTTCACTGGCGTCCGCTCATGCGGCGGCCGCAGAAGCGAAAATGCCCTTCTATCGGTTTTTAGGCGGTGATGAATCTCAGGTTTTGCCTGCGCCGATGATGAATGTCTTAAATGGGGGCGCGCATGCGGACAATAACGTCGATGTGCAAGAGTTTATGCTCTACCCGCTGGGTGCGCCGAGTTTCTCGGAAGCTCTACGCTGGGGCGCAGAGGTTTTCCATACACTTCGAGGTGTCCTTTCCGATAAAGGCTATGCGACCTCTGTAGGAGACGAAGGGGGTTTTGCGCCCAACCTGAGCAGCAACGGAGAAGCTTTGGAGCTGATTCTCCACGCGATTGAAAAAGCAGGCTACCGACCGGGAGAAGACATTTCACTGGCGCTCGACCCGGCGTCCACCGAATTTTTTGAGGACGGCCACTATGTTCTTTCGGGTGAGGGGCGTCGATTGGAGTCTGAAGAGATGGTGTCGTTCTGGTCTGATTGGGTGGATCGATACCCAATTGTGTCCATCGAGGATGGATTGGCCGAGGGCGACTGGCCCGGTTGGCGCCACATGACGGAGCGCTTGGGAGATCGGCTGCAAATCGTCGGGGATGATCTTTTCGTGACGAATCCAGCGATTCTTTCACAGGGCATAGAAGAGAAGGCTGCGAACGCGATTCTGGTCAAAGTCAATCAAATAGGCACCCTGACTGAAACTCTCGAAGCGATTCGCATGGCTCAGGAAGCCGATTTTGGTGTGGTTGTCTCTCATCGTTCTGGAGAAACCGAAGATACCACCATTGCTGATTTGGCTGTGGCGACTGGTGCTGGACAAATCAAGACGGGGTCTCTCTCGCGGACCGATCGAATTTGCAAATACAACCAGCTGTTACGGATTGAGTCTCAGCTGGGGGATCGGGCCCTCTACGCAGGTGGCTCTCGACTAGCTGGGCAAGTCGGTTGAGATTTTTCGGATTCAGTTCTCGGTTGATCTGGATGGCTGTGCTCTTCTTGACTCACGTAGAGATGGCTTCAGCCGCCGTGCCTCAAAGGGAGCGAATCGAGACCGCGATCGCGCGGGCCAACGCATCGGCGGGCCGAGCTCATACTCTCAAACTTGATCTCGTGGTTCAAATCGGAGATCGCCCGGCGGTGGCTCGAGGTGAACTGATCAGTACACCCTCCGGTGAAGCCCGCCTTGAGTTGAGAGGCGCCAATAATCTCGTAGAGCGTCACGTCTTAAAAGAAGGAACCTGGCGCGCGGCTCGTGAAGGCCTTTTGCTTGAAGACGCTCGTTTTTTCTTGCCGCCGTTATTTGTGCTTCAGGCATCGGAGGCCGAAAGTCTAAGGTCGAACCTTTTGAGCTTTGGTGTGGCGTCGGCCCCCATCGGCTTGATGGAATGCGGTGAAGAGGATTGCCTGATTTTGGGCGACTCTCAACGCGATATTCCCAAAATGGAAGGCCCTGCCCTGGCCGGTGTAGACAGGTATGAAATCGTTAAGGCCGACGTGGTGCGGAGGCAGCTGCTTGAGTTCGAGTCGATTCGTCTTTGGTTCTGGGCGGGCTTAGATGAAATTGTGCTCACCGCGCTGGCTCATCAGTCTTGGCTGGATGAAGAAGCCCAGGCTGAGACGGAGTCTTCCGAACCGCGAACAGCGGCTCGTTCTTTGTTTGAGCTGAACCTGCCCTCGGACTGGACCAGGTTGTCTGGGAGCGAGCCCATTCGATTGGCTCCGATGGGCGAATACCGCGAGGTGTCTTTGGGTTTGGACGCGCTGGGTGAGTGGGGACCGTTGATGGAGAGGGTTTCGTCTGAGAAGGAACTTGGGACCATGGTCCCGGGTCCGGCTTCTCTCTGGGTGAATCGGGAGGGCTACGAGATTCGGGGTTTTGAGACCGTTCCAGGTGGACGAGTCGAATTGGGGCCTTTGGCCTCGTTTGAGGGCATGCTTTTGCCCCGGTGGATTCGCATTGAGCCCACCGAGGGAGAGCCGATTCAATTTGAGGTCGTGGGCGCTCAACGAGTCCAGGTCGAACCCGTGGCCTTTAGCGACGACTGGCTGCTCGCTGTTCCTCCGAGCCCCCCCCAAGCCCCCTCTGCCCCACAGGGTCAGCCTCAGGGTTAGCTGCTCCTTTCGGCACCTCTCAAGTCGAACTGAGGGCCTTTAGGGCCTTCGTTTTTGCTTTTCTGCGTGCTCAGCTCAAAAATCCGCTCTCTTTGGAATCTAGGCCTAATGGAAAGCAGCACCTATACCGAATGAGTCTGGGTGATTCAGGGTTGAGTCACTTCGCGGAAGGGTGGAAGCCCTGCAGTGGGAGCTGAAATTCTGCGAACCGATTGCATGATTTCTTGGAGGGGAAAATGAGTAAAGAGCATCAGTTGAACGTGTTGTTGGTGGACCGGGATGCGGCGAGTACCGCCGAATTGAAGCGCATTTTAACGACGGATGGTTTTCAAGTGGAGGTTCTCAACGAACCGGACCGGGCCGCTGAGGAAATTCGCAGCCACGGGTATCAGCTTGTGATCCTTGACGTTTCACCGAGCAATCAAGCGGGGGTCCGTGCGCTTGAGGAAATTCGTCTGCAGGATGATGATTTGTGCGTCATTGCGACCACAGAGGTAGCTTCAGTGGAAATGGCCATCTCGACCATGAAAAAGCAGGCCTTTCATTATCTTCAGAAGCCTGTGGACGAAGAAGAGATTCGTGCGGTGCTCGAGGAAGCCATCAAGGCCAAGGGCCTGCATGTGGATCAAGACACCCGTTTGAACGTCGAGGTGGGGCGTCGGATTCGTGAGCGCAGACACGGTTGCCCTCTTACTTTGAAGCAACTAGCGAACCGAACGGGCTTGTCCGTGAGTTTGATTTCTCAAATCGAATTGGGCAAAAGCGCCGCCTCGGTTTCCACGTTGAGAAGGGTTTCCACAGCTCTAGGCGTTCGTATGGGGCACTTTTTCGAAACCGTGTAGAGGCAGAGGCGCGTCCAGAGTGGATGGCTCGTCTCTTGAGAAGACCGGTGTGTGTTCTTTTTGAAAAGGGGTGACTCTGTTCCGCTTTTTTTAGAGGGGTCAATGCGAGAGCGTTCAGAGATGGGCGCTCTCGCTTTGTTTTTTTGCATGACGGTCGAAGAGGCTCGATGAGAAGCGTTGTGATTCCGCCGGGGGCGTGTCATGAAGCGGACGGATCGTTCGCTTGACGCCCCGAGATCGCCGCTCTACCGTCGAGCGGCACAAAAAGAGCGCCCTTCTGGGTTGTTCTTTAATTTTAAGAAAGTGTCGATTCCGGTGGGGCCGTAGCTCAGTTGGGAGAGCGTCGCGTTCGCAACGCGAAGGTCGGCGGTTCGAACCCGCTCGGCTCCACCATTTTTCGTCAGGGCGAGAGGGCTTTTTCAAGCCCAAGCCCAAGCCCGAGCCCAAGGAGAGCCCCGACCAACAGGGCGCCGTCCAGAACTCCAAGCCCGTAACGCTCGTTTGGCCGAAAAAAGAGGAGAGCGAGAAGCGTTAGCAGGGCCAGGGGAAAGCAGAGCTGGGCTCCGGGTAGAAGGATCGATGCGATGAGTCCCCCTGTCGCCCAGATCTGTGCGGTTCGAAGGCTTGAGTGTTCCGCTGAGGCGCCTTTGATTTCGCGGAGCTCAGATCCGACTAAGTTTCCCGCAATGACCAGCGCGAGCGTGAGGCCGAGGCTGAGCAGGGTCTTTTCGTCGAGATTTTCCAGGTTTCTGTGGGCGGCGGGCAGTCCCAGAACGATGGCCACCCACGCGGTTGTCACGCAGAGCAGGCTCATAAGCGGTCGGCTTTTGATTCGCCGGTGAAAGAGGCCGAGAATGAGCGCGAACCCGCATAGGGCCCAGCTGGCTTGAGGTTGAGTGCTTGCGAGTGGGCCACTCGCGACGATGGCGAGAATGCAAAGGCCGATCATCCCTTGTTGATGACGCACAACGAAGGCCGTTCTCAGGGGAGCCGCTATGCGATCCCGGTGAAGATCTCGGATTCGGTCCAGACTGTAGATCGCGAGAGTCCCCGCAGCCGCCAGCCCCATGGCGCCCCATAGTAGTCTATGGGTTGGTCGTGGGAGGCCGAGCCCTTGATTCATCAACGCCACCAAGGAAGCCGCGATGGCGGCGGGCCACAGCCCACTAAAAAGAACAAAGTCAACGCTCACAAGGATCCAGGCCCATCGTTTAGGCTTGTGCGATGGGGTTTGGTGTACTTGTCTTTGAGGGGGCATATGGGTTGACCTTTTTAAAGAAGGTAGAGCGAATCTCGTTCGATCACTCATTGATTTCTCAAGGACGCGCTAGGCTTTCTAGACCATGATGATTCCGGTGATTCAGCCGGTGGGGGCCTTAGGAGGTGACCATGGCCAATAGCTCCCCGCCGATGGCAGCTGTGGTAACGGCGGGCGATGCGGTCGCTGCCAAAGCCATCTATGGCCAAAGTAAGGCCTACCTTCCTGTTGGCGGTCTGCCGATGGTGGCTCGGCTCGTGCTCACTTTGCAGTCGGTGCCTGAGGTTTCCGAGGTATGGGTCGTGGGTGACCGCTTGCGCCTAGAGGCCGTTTTTTCTGAGGGTTCCCTCAGATCGTCTCTGTCGAAACCCTTGCACCTCGTCGAGCAGGGTCGAAACCTGCTCGAGAATGCATGGGAGACCTACCGAAAGGTTCTGGCCCAAGACGAAGAGGTGGGCCGAGACCCTGTGGGCGATGAGATCGATGTGCCCATTTTCTTTCTTTCAACCGATCTTCCGTTTGCGACTTCGCAGGAACTTTCGGCTTTCGCCCGCGAAAGCCTGGCTCGGTCGGATTGCGATTACTCCTTGGGCCTGGTTCCCGACGAGGCGATGGAGGGGTTCGAGCCCTCTGAATCAGGGGAAGAAGGAATCGAGGTGGCGTTTTTCAATATTCGTGAAGGGCGCATGCGGCAGAGCAATTTGCATTTTGCTCGGCCCGCCCGAATTGGAAATTTGTACCGGATTGAGGAAATGTACGAACTCCGCCATCAAAAGAAGTTCGTCAACATGGGGGTGATTGCTCTCAAACTGTTTTTCTCCCGTGTGGGGGGCCCTCGCATCTTT
>NZHD01000088.1 GCA_002691205.1 Deltaproteobacteria bacterium | reverse complement strand
CCGGACGCATGGAAGACCCGACTAGGCACCTTCAGCATTTTCTGCCAAATAGGGGGCCTTATGAATCTATCTCAAAAGGGATCTCGATTAGAATATCCTTATGTTTAAAGTGATTTCTATTAATAAAATAGATAGGAGGGAGTTCTTCGCCGGTCGCGAATTTTACAGTGAACCTCATTTGAGAGGCATGATCGTTCAGGAAAGAAAAGAAGGTTCGAGATGACAGGGCGCTCCCTTTATGGGTACTTACGAGACCTAGCTGAACTTTATCCCGATCGTGTTTCTGTGGTAGATCACGATGGCTCCGAGGTGACTTCGCGAGATCTTCTGGACAAAGTAGAGCAGTGTTCCCATTACTTAGAGACCATTGGATCCTCTGCGAAGTATGTGATTTTAGTCTCTTGCGGGTCAGCGAGCTATTACGCTTGGTGCATTGCGTCTTTGAGTTTAGGGAAAGTGTTTGTTCCAGTAGACAAGGGGTGGCCCGGGTCTCGAATTGAAGAGGTGGTGCAACAGGTTCGACAGGCAGATCCCCACGTCCTTGTTATCCAGTCGGATGAGTTGTTGCCGAATTTTAAAGCGGAGCCCAAGCTTTTTGCCCCTCCATTGGAGTCACCGGCTTGGCTTATCTTTACCTCTGGATCGACTGGGAAACCAAAGGGAGTCGCGCTTTCTTATGGTTTTGTTTTAGAACAAAGAAACGGATATCTCTCCCGAAGATATAAAGTCATTGAAGGGAGAAGGGCTTGGGGGCGACGCTCGAATAAAAGATGCTCTCCTTCAGTACACCTCGATTGCCGTTGCCTCTCAACTTAATTACTGCGTGGCTGCGGCGAGGGGCTATACAATTGTCTGTGCAACGAAAAACGATTTAATTGACAGCAGGCGTGCGAGGNCGATTTTTTCTCGTTTTCGGATCCGTCGCATTTTGATGACACCCAGTCTCTGCCATCAACTTTTGGATTTTCCAGAATGGTTCTCGACCTTTTCTGAGATCTATCTGTTTGGTGAGGCCGTTGGCGAAGACATTTTGTCTCGCCTTCCTGATCTGCTGCCCGCAGGGGTTCTTCTTATGGANCTTTATGGTCAGACCGAGGTCGCCATATGGCTCGCTGAGCGTAACTTGATGNAGGATGGGCCATGGCGGGCACGATCGGGCTCTGGGCTTTCTATCGAGAATGGAGAAATTGCGGTCGCCGACCAAGGAGATCACAAAATCTTTAGGGGCTACCTCGGCAGTGAACCTCGCNAGCTAGGCCGCGCTTTTCTGACGGGCGATTTGGCACACGGTTCGCCCCAGGGTTTTCANTTGAAGGGNCGAGCCGATGGAATGCTCAAGGTTCGAGGATTTCGGGTACAGCGCGAGGAGCTTGAGGGAATTCTTTCGAGACTGACTGTAAGCCGGGCGGCGGTGGCCATTCGTGGGGCCATGTTGTTGGCCTTTGTCGAGCGAGGTGAGGATCAGGAAGATCCAGAAGAATTTGATCGTCGAGTTCGTGCGGAAATGAACTTTGAGCTTCCTGCATCTCATGTGCCTGATCGCTTTTTTCAGGTAAAGAAAATCCCACTCACAGANTCTCTCAAAATAGACCGAATGAAAGTCCAAGATTTAATCGAAGAAGAGAGAGATTTCGAGAGATCAGATGAGGCCCTCTACCTTTTTCAGAGATTGTTCCCGTTCCAAACGGAGTTTACCGACACGTCAAGCTTTCAAGACTTGGGCGGGCACTCGCTTTTGCTTTTAAAGGCCATGTCCATCCTGCGATCAAGAGGCCTTGAAGGTCGACTTTCACCTTCGGATTTACTGCGGTTAGATTGTCTGGGTGAANTTCGTGAGAAGCTCGCTCTTCCTNCCGTCNTTCAGGACACTTCGGAGCCCGTTCTTCCTATTGCTCGCGGNTTTTCGTACTTCCCGCCTCTGCGCGAATCNATTNCTCGGCCTCGCAGTNTANTTCGTCANATACGNAATATGCGTCGNCTCACCGGCATCACTCGGGTNGATGTCGNGGTAGATANNGCCGTTTCNGANNNGGAGGTNCATGTCGCGCTGACAGAACTTGTTCGGATCCATCCCGTGCTTNAGAGNCAAGCACGNNGGGTGGGGCGCGCGATGGTCCCGGNGCNAGGGNGCAAGCAGAGACCGATCACTCTACGTACTCCGAGCGACNTATGGCTGTGGGGGCTGCTCAATGGAGAACCTCTTTTNCGGGCACAGCGTCTCGGAGAGGNGACNATNCGGCTCTCCTTNCATCATGGTATGAGTGATAATGAAAGCTGCGAGATTTTAGGCAGAGACTTTTNGGCACTCATCAANGGNTCTTCACTGCCTCNGCGCCCCTATGAAAATCTGGANNGCGTAAGAGATGTGATGGAAGGTCTGCCTGCTCGTTGTCCATATTCNGTGCCNGGCGGAATGGAGGCCACGAGGGGTACGCGTTGGATTCGTACTTTTGCGTTCGACTTTAGGAACGAAGAAAAATTNGTTCTACCGGCTCTTATTCTCGCATTTGCGAGGAGTTGGGAAGGGCCTGTTCAAGTCCCTGTTTTTATGGATGCTCGNACNGCGCCTCATTTGCTTAACGTAGATGCCACACAATTGATTTCNTTNTTGTCGNTTTCGCGNCTCGCAGAGGCTCANCCTGAAATGTCNCTTNTCGATGTCAGAAAATCTTTGGATGATNTGANTTCANANTACTACCGAGTGACCTCTTTCCGNGGNGGNTTGAGTGATATCGTCTTNCGNGGANCTCAACCGGGCATAGCTGATTTGGGTNCGGAGTCGGAGCAAGGCGAAATCAATTTAAATTTCTTGGANCANAGCGGGGCGCAGGAGCANCCGGATCGCTTAATGGAAGGGAAGGCCACCGCTGNNGAACTCCGAGATCCNAATATCGCATCAATCTACGCTGAATATTATGCGGCTCGGGGTCAGCTATTTGTGAATGCCTGTGGGCCTACCAAAGTCTGGGTTCAATCACTTGCTCGCTCTATTCGGACTTTGGCCTCGACGTCTGTTTGAAGCAAAGAGGTGGCGGCGGTCATTTTGGGAGGCTCGCCTCGTCCTCTTTTCTTTGATCTTCAAGCCATTGCTTTTTGACACTGCGCCACTCTTCGTCCGTGTGATCTCGGCGCCAGTAGGGCGAGATGGATGACGCGCTTTTATCCACGCCTCGGTCACGTATTAAGTGCTTTCGAATTTCACGAACCTCAGCTGCTTCACCATGGATAAAGGCGTCATACTTTCCAGACGGAAAAGTGAAACCCTTGATGGCCTCCAGCAAGACTGCCTCAGGCTCTGTGGCCTTTGACCGATGGAGCCACGTTAACTTGAGTTTGGCATCGGACTGTAGGCTGATTTCTTGCTCAGGGCTGTCTACGACCATAAAAGCGATGCAGATTTTAGAGGAATGCATGGCTTCAATGGAAGCGCTAATCGCAGGAATTGCGCTCTCGTCCCCGGCGAGTAAGTGCCAGTCGGCTGTAGAATCGGGTGAGTAGGAGCCATTGGGGCCTTTGAATTGAAGACGATCTCCAGGTTTTGCATTTTGCGCCCAGACTCCTGCGTGCCCCTGATCACCGTGAGTAAAGAAATCGATCGTCATCAACTTGCTTTTCTCATCCCATTTTCGAATCGTAAACCTTCGGGCGCGCGGTTGGAAGCCGCTCTTTACTTCCTTGAGTTGCTCTAGGTCAAAGGGCGCTTCGTAGGGAGCACCTTTCGGGATAAAGTATGCATTGATGTATTGGTCGGCAAAGGGGGCTGGAACAAAGCCGTTCAGTTCGCCGCCCCCCAAAATGATTCGTATCATGCCTTGGGATATTCGTTCAACGCTTTCAACTTCTCCGTACATTGTCTTTATCCTTGTCCAAGTTCTAGCGGTTTCGATGTGAGATCGTAGTACGTTTCTCTTCGCAAAGTGGATCTTCAAAGAGTAAACGATATCCTTTGGCGAGTTCCGTGGTGTAAAACTTTCATTCCTTTGCTTAAGTTTTGGGGTTGCTAGCTCAGGGGTTAGCTCAATAAAGCCCTTAAGTTAGCTGGACTTTCTTGACTTTAAGGTATTCATAGGCTCCCTAAAAAGCGGGTGATGGTTTTTAAGGAGTTCACACGGTGGTTGTATTGATCACGCAAGTAAATTCTCTAGCGCAAACGTATCCTCAATTGATGAATCAGCTGAGAGATTGCGGGTATTCTCAGGAGGAGATGGAGCGGGTTCGAGAGGTGTTTGAGCTTGCTCTGCGGTTTTCTGATGGCATCTATCGAGCTTCTGGCGTTCCATTGGTGCAGCATTTAATTCGCACTGCGAGCATTCTCATTGTTGAGAAGCAGTCTTTGAAGATTGTAATCGTGGGGCTTTTACATGCTGCTTTTGTTCTGAGTCGTTTTGAATCTAGCCTGCGCAGTACTGGAACTCGCCGGCAACGGCTTGGCCTTGAGCGTATCGGAGAAGAGGGGATTATTCGGACTCTGCAGGATTATGAATCAATCGGTTGGTACTCAGAGGAAGAATTGAACGAGCACTTGCATCAGATCCACACGTATAGTGATTCGCTGCGTTCCGTTTTGGTGATACGCCTCGCTAATGAATTAGAGGATCGTCTTGATCATGCTTCAGACTACGATGCCTCGGACACCGAAGCTGAAAGATCTGTGCGTCGTCTTGAGAAGTATGTCGCGCTCGCCGAGCAGCTGGATCTGGATTTTTTGGTCGAAAACTTCAAGTTGATCTTGGATCAATCTCGAGAATTGAGTGTTCCGGATTCTTTGACGCGGCCGTACTTCAGGGGCTATGAAATGCCCGAGAAAAGGATGTGGAGAAAATCAGGAATCCGAATTTTAGCCAAGTCGATTTTAAGCTGGATAAAGAAGTATTCACCCATCTGATCAATGGGTGAATGTCTTCGAAGCATTGATGCGAGGGACGGTCAAGAACGGAGGCCCGAAATTATTGTCTAGGGCTCGTAGTTTGGATCCTAATTCGTTCATTGGCGACTTTTAAAAGCTTTTGCGCGAGTAGATGATTGGGCTGAACCTTGAGGGCTTTCGTGAGATGTTCCACTGCCACTTTGGGCCGTCTTGACCTGAGTTCAAGAATTCCAAGGTTGACTTGGGCTGTTGAATTCTGGGGGGCAATTTTCGCAGCCTTTTCAAGGTGCGGTCGGGCTTCTTTTTCTCTCCTCATTTCAAGAAGCACGCTTCCTAAGTTGATATTGGCTTCAAGTGAATCAGGGTTCAAGACGAGAGCTTTTTTGAAATGGTGCATGGCTAACATGGGATCCTTAGCGGATAGTGCGGAGCCTATGCTTACGAGGTCATTGGCATCAACTTGATTGATCGCCTGGAGTTGCTGGAATGAATTTATGGCGAGTTCAACTCGGCCAGTTTCAGCGGATAAAGAAAGCAGGGCTTTGTGGCCACGTGCGCTGTTGGGGTAGCGTTTTACAAAGTCTTGCGTATGAGCAATCCCTTCTGCATAACGGCCTTGGATACGAAAGCCGTCGACTAATCTGAGTTGTACGTCCTCGTTGGTGGGGAGAGAGACGGCCAGTTTTTGGCGGATCTCTAGACCCGTGGTAGGGCGAGTCATTTGGCTGTAGACGAGAAGCAGGATGGGAATGAGGAGCCATAGCCAAATCAGGAAGCTTAATCGTTGAAGCATTACGTCATTTGGTTCTTAGAGGCTGGCTCAAGAGACTCAAAGCTAGCCGTCAAAACAGTTCGAGTTGACGAGTTTCGAAGGTTCCATATAAAGCTGTCAAAGTAGAAGTGGAGCAAAGTTGATAACAGAATCATGACACTGAGAATTCTAAGCGCGAGTCCATCGAGAATGGTTTCGTTTACGCGAAAGAATAATCCGTAGAGGATAGATAATGAAATAAATAAAGCTGGCCCAATGAACCCGGGTTGGAAGAGAACCTTTGAGAGGTAGCTGGGCTTTTGTTCTCGGGATGTTTCTTTATTTTTGAAACTCCAGACGAATCCGAGATAGTGAACGTCATGCAGAATCTCAAATAGGGCGACAGCAATGATGGCATTTTGAATGGGTATGTTTGCGAACCACCAAAAGCCGATGCTGCCCACGTAGAGTAATACTTTAGTCAGGCTTTGTGGCTGACCCTTAAGCTGAGATTGAATAAGCTGAGCCACCCATATAATCGATATGATGAGAGTGACGGCCATCGCAGCTTGCTGTATCCAGATGATAATCTCACTATTCACTTGAGGAAATCCGGATTTGTAAAGCTCTGTGAGAATTACACGAAGACGGCCTGGCGATATCAAGAGGACAGATGCAAACCAAGACAGACAGAAAAGCTTGTCAAGACGTGCTCTGCGAGAAGAAATTATTCCATTCTTGGCATCGTAGACTCGACCCATTCCGTAGACCTGAGCCATTGCATGCCATACGCCCCAGATAAGGATGACGAAAGTCAGNGCATTGAGTTCGGCAAANACAGCAAAGAAGCATAGNACCGCGAAGACTACTGGAGCGGCGATGAGTTTTTTCCAATGAGCCGAGAAAAGGCCTCGATCGGTGTATGCGCGAACAAAGCCCGGNAGGTGATGTCCCATGGTNCCGATNGTNCCGAGNGCNAGAATGACGGCTTCNAGNTCGAAGCGNAGTGCNANNAGNGCNAANCNNGCNAGNAGNAGTGGAGCACCTAAAAAAAGAAGCCAGTCTGCGCGACTTGTGATGATCCACNTGTCGCCGAGATTGGCCNGAGTTTCGGACATTCGTTCGACTTTCTTGAATTCGTGCCGTTCAANTTTTNNGACCGATAGNTCTATTGGGAAGATCTTNTTCCGANCTGTGAGCAGATTTNAANTTTANANTCAGCTNGNNAGNGTAACGCANATTTGAGTAGATGTCNCATATTTGTGTTNATTTTATGTTCATCAAATGAACAGACAGCCTGTCGGCGCTTCAATTTTATAAAAATTTGCNTTNGCGGTTGGATNATTTANTGCGAATGTAGTGAGTCGGCAATATTCAGCACANCTCAAGGGGAGGGTTTGTCATAATCGGTTTTAATGTGAGTGGCTGGTCTGCTGTTTTAAATGCTTTCGAAAGCATGGNCTTTTTCCAAGATTTGTTGGCCAAATCTGACAACGGCTNCATAAGACGCGGCGGAGTTACATTTAAATCGATGTTTCAAATCATAATGAGCGTTCGAGGCTGAAGTCACTCGGGGGAGAGGCAGCCTCGTTGNAAATGCNCCGACGGAGTAACAGTTCAGATGGCCGATGAGGCGAAGAAAATCGATCTCGGAAAATCCCAACGGCTTTCATCGGCGAGGGAAAATTGANGACCGTTGGGCCTGGGNTGAGNTGAGCGGACACTCAAGGCCTCACGAATTGAACTTTTCNGGTGGGGAAGACACGTTGGTTTTGGNTTGAGCTGTGAGGGTCGTCTTTACCTGCGGGGTACGCGTCTNTGATATTGATTTCNTGGCGTGANCCTTCGANCCTATCANCGGTATACGCATTNTTGGCATCNGGCTTGTCGTTTCGGGTGNGTTGACCGNTNTTNGTAATAGGGAACGGAAGCGAGCCTCCTGAGGGAATCTCAATCAGCCCNNACTTCGAANGACTTCTCTGTCAGGCCAGGCGCGAAAACCTCTGGCTTTGCGGGGATTTGGCCGAGAAGTCCATGGNNAGAGAGTAGGAAAAGACTCCGTAATCGCNGGTCTAAATCGCCGGAATCNANAGGTCACAGCCGATNAACTCTGGGGTTTTTAATATTTCGCCCATCCATTACTATCAGTCGCTCGAAAAGACGAAATGGATCGTCTTAAATTGCAGTTTACAACCACTGATCAGGAGTAAGAGAAATGAGCGTTTTGGTAGGCAAATCGGCACCGGATTTCGAATGTGCGGCTGTCCTCGCGGATGGGACCATTGAGGACAACTTCCGTCTCTCAGAGGCGACAAAAGGGAAATATGCGCTTCTCATCTTTTATCCCTTGGATTTTACTTTCGTNTGCCCATCCGAGCTCGTNGCTCTCGANAACCGGATCGATCAGTTTAAAGAGAGAAATGTTGAAGTCATCGGCATCTCGATTGATTCTCAGTTTACTCACCACGCTTGGCGAGAGACGGATACGGCNAATGGAGGCATCGGGGCTCTTAACTACACCCTGGCCGCTGACACTAAGCATGAAATTTGCCAAGCCTATGATGTTGAGTCTGAAGGGGGAGTCGCTTTTCGGGGGGCTTTTCTCATCGATCAAGCTGGGATCGTTCAGTCTCAAACCGTGAACAATCTGCCACTNGGCCGAAATATGGATGAGTTTGTTCGGCTGGTCGATGCACTCCAGTTTCACGAAGAAAACGGAGAAGTNTGTCCGGCGGGTTGGCAAAAGGGTGACACAGGAATGGTTGCNGATGCAGCGGGTGTCGCCTCTTATTTGAAGGATAATGCTAAAAACTTGTAGGCGTTTGAACGCTCAAGTTTTCAAAGANCTTAGGGTCTAGNTGAGTCGGGTTCGTCAGGTGAGTTTACTCTCACCCTGGACCCGGCTCTTTTTTTTAGNGGGATCNGTCCTTGGAATAAAACCTGTATGAACCNCGGTTTTGGGTGCCTCAGAGCGAATCATCATANTGTTCAAGGTCTGAATCCATAGAGTCTTCGAGAGCATTTCGNGCCATCCACCAACGGAGGAGTTCTGANATTCCCCTTTTTCTTTTACTAAAGGCTTTGTTGGCGATGATTGNTTTTAGTCGAGCGATTTTTTCTGCACGCCAGTGTGAGAAAATATCTCGTGAGGCCACTTTTAATCTCTGGCCAGCATTCGGGAGAGATGCGTGGGCTCTTCACTNGCCGAGATTCGACCGGGAAAACCTTTAAAATGTGGAATACCTTGNTCGTGGTCGAGCACTTCGTTGTTNTCACCGCAGAGCACGGCATCCGACGAAAGAAATGCACCGGCGAGCGGTTCATGGCCTCGTAGCTCAGGATACCACCAGCCGTGGGGCACCCGGATATGACCTTCTTTCATTGATGGCTGTACCGAGAGCAACGCGGTGACGTGCCCGTGGCGCGTTTCCAACCGAACCCAATCGCCATCCGATAATCCTTCCGTCTTTGCGTCCGTCGGGTGTAANAAGAGTTTTGGAAGAGGCGATTTTCGTCGGAGGACCTCTACGCCCCGCTGTCCGGTTTGAAAGAAGGCGTCCTCTCGCACGCCTGTAAAGACGCGATAGGGGTAGTCCTTGCAAGGNCTGGGGCCCTCCCGGTGGTAGGGGAGAGGATCAAACCCAAGTTCATTAAGAATACTCGATGACAGCTCGACTTTTCCCGAAGGCGTTGCAAATCCATGCTTTCGATATTTCCGGAATTCGGGCGGTTGAGCTTCCATGTAAGTCGTCGATTCAAATTCTCGAAAGGTTCGTCCAGAACGAGATAATCGATAGTCGAGAATGTCCTCAAGTGACGTCCATGGGAAATGTTCANCGAACCCCATCCGGTGCGCAAGATCGGTCCAAAAAGAAAAAGTGCTGCTGGCCTCTACGGGAGGCTCGACAATTTTTTGNGACAGGCTTAGTCGCGTTGCCCAACTCCAGCTGTCGGCGACATGGTTGCGCTCGGTAAATACATCTCCTGGCAAAACATAATCCGCAAGCATGGCGGTAGGTGTCATGAAGATTTCATGTGCCACGATGAGGTCTTGGTTGAGCATGCCGCGATGAACTTGATGCTGATTTGGGTAACTAAGGAGAGCGTTGTTTCCCAGANCGAAAAAAGCTTTTACCGGGTAAGGGTCGCCGGTGTCCATTGCGCGAAAGAGGTCCGATGGATTCGCCATTTGGCAGCCCATGACAATATCGGCCCAGGGGTACCCCCAGACTTTTTGGGTTGGCTCTCGGAGCATTTCAGCAACACGATAGGTGTACGCTGGGTGTGTCTCGTAGCCGATTTGCTTGGCTCGTTGTTCAGGGGAGATCGCATCATGGAGTCCGATTTCAGATTCAGGAATATAGTCTGGATTGAATCCACCGAGTGTTTCGCCTCCAGCAACGTCGAGGTTTCCGGTGATCGCTCGTAAAATTGAATGCAAGCGAATCGCAGAAGTCGATGATATTTGTTGATCCGTGATGGGAGTCCAGGGGATGACGGCTCCATCGGCCGTGGCGTACATGCGCGCGGCCTCGGCAATCAGTTCACGATCGACCCCAGTGATCTCTTCTACTCTTTCGAGCGGATACTCATCAACACGCTTGCGAAGATCATCGAAACCGGTGCACCAGTCACGGACGAAATCTTCGTCATATAATTTTTCATCGATAATGACTTTGAGCCAACCCAGGCACATGGCTGCGTCGGTACCTGTACGTAAGCGAAGATGGAGATCAGCGACTTCGGCCTGATCTGAAATCCGCGGATCCAGCACGATCACCTTGGCGCCCTGTGATCGAGCGAGATTGATCATATTGTAGATCGGCGTCCAAGAGTGTTTGCGAGGATTATGCCCAAACAGAACAATGCATTTCGTGTTTACATAATCGGGCATGGGGAACCAACCGTATGTCATTCGGTTGACGGCAGCGGTGTTGCCAGCACACAGAGAAACTCCACTTGTCCAATTTGGGCTTCCCAGCAAATTCATGAACCGACGGTCGAGGCTATGGGTCGTTTGGGTGTTCCAACCTGAGGTAGAGACGGCAAAGGCCTCGGGACCATAGGTCTCTACGACTTCGCCCAGGCGCACTGCGATTTCGTCCATGGCTTGTTCGTATGAGATCTCTTCCCATTGATCGTCTCCCCGCTCCCCGACTCGCTTGAGAGGCTTCAGAAGCCGGTCCTTATGATTGTGAATATGGGGCGCGGCTGTGCCCTTGAAGCAGATGTTTTTGGCTAACAGCGGATTCTCGTGGGGGCGTATCCGAGTCAAGCGTCCGTCTTTTGATTCGGCGCGCATCTGGCAGCCAATGTCACAAATCGTACATACGACGTGGCGTGGATCGCGAGATGAAGTTCCAGAAGTGTCTGTAGCCATGGCAAAAGTCTATCTTCAGTGGTTACCTTTACGCCAGCCTTAAGGACCGCCTAAAGGCTCTAGAACCTGTTTTTTTTGCCTTGTTTATTCATGGCTTACTGTCTAGGGCTATTTCTGACTCACTCACATTGGAGTTCAGTAGGCCCTAGTCTTGATTATGTAAAATAGTCTTTCTGCAGAGCTTCTCAGAGGGCTTTCGTTTCAAGAAAAGCGACCATATCGCTGAGTGCTTCAGGGCGAATCTCATGCTGCATTTTATATTCTCGATACTGGGGTTCGTATCCGAGATCAAGCAACCGAGCATTGGATTCCTGCGCGCGATGTATTGGAATGATGGCGTCTTCAGTCCCGTGACTTATGAAAATTGGTAGAGATTCACCATCCGGGCAGGGGCCGAGTTGATCGACAAGTGCATCTGGGAGCCATGACGAGAGTGCGACAAGAGCGGCGTAACGTTTTGGATCGCGCAATGCGAGTGAATACGCCATGACGCCGCCCTGACTGAAGCCGAGCAAGATGACTTTTGAAGCATCTACGGGATATCGCTCGTAGAGAACATCAAGGAAAGCAGATAAACGTTCAACGGATGCATGAAAAGTAGCTGCGTCTGGGGGCGCTCCGCCTGTGATTGGAAACCAGCCGTAACCGGTGGTGCCAGGGCCCGTCTCTAAAGACATGGGGCCTTGGGGGCACAGTACGAGTGCTTGCCCCCCATAGAGATAGGGTGCGAGGCCGAGGAGGTCGTGCGCGCTTGCACCCCAACCATGCAGGGCGACGATGGTCGGAAATGGACCTTGGCCGGCGGGTTGGTGTGCAGTGTGCATTAAGTCCATACCGTTTTTTTCTCCATTGGGTATTTCTGAAGGTTTGCTGTGTGGTTATGGGGTTCTTTGGTAACGCATTTTTCTTTAACTCGCTGCTTTCGATCAGTCCGTCGACGGATGGGCCTGAACCTTTTGAAGCTCGCACAGATCAGCGGGAGAGCTGGGTTTAGCGTCTTTGGGTAGACGGACCGAGTGATGCAGTTCAAGGTAGGCTTGCAGGATAGGTAAGGCACTCTTCGTCTCTCGACCGCTAAATCCAAAAACCAAGAGTGCATCTCGGCCAGCATCCCAGATCGCTAGGGATCCGTACGCGCCTGGATGCAGAAAGATGCTTGGATGATTCTCATTTTTGAGGGTGAGCATCATGAGTCCATATCCATATTCATAGTCCGATGATTGCTGTTGAGCCCACTTATCCATAGTCGAGAATATGGACCCATGCGGCAATGTAGCGAAGCGTGGAAGCGTGATTGCGCGAACATTTTCTCGAGACAAGGGGAGAGCATCTTCGTTTCCACAGTATTGCTGTGAAAAAATTCGAATAAATTTGAGATAGTCTTTCGGCCTCACAGACAGGCTTGTTGCCGGCTGGGGGTTCCGATCAAAAAGGTTTTTTAGATAGCTTGCATTCTTCATGGCCAGAGGCGCCGCGATGTTCTTCTTGAACAAGGTTTCCCATTTCTCACCTGTCGCGGCCTCGGCCATTGCCCGTAGCCCAATAAAGCTTATATCCGAATAAATTCGTTTGGTGGCGGGCGGTGCTGCCAGGGGCTCTCTGGCCAAAGAGGCGTAGAGCGCTTCCTCTGGGAGTGAAGTGTTTAAAACAGCATAGTTTGAACAAAGGGCAGGGTAGGGTCGATCACAGTTCAAGTAGCCAGGGAAGCCAGAGACATGGGCCATAATTTGTTTCGCCGTAATATTGGCCTTGTCTGTCTGACGAAAAGCGGGAACCCATTGCCCCAAAGTGTCTGTGGTCTTCATTCGGCCTTGATTGACGAGAGACAATATAATCGAGGTTGAGACCCATTTGCTCATGGATTTCACCGGGATTGGGTATTCCCCATCGGCCGGGCCGTGTATGAATTCAGAGACAGAAGTGCCGTGCTGCTCAAGGAGTAGGATGAATCCCGCGTCGTACTCTTTCTGACTCGCTATTCCTTCAATACGCTGCTCGAAGAGCGCTAAAGCTTTGGGGCTGTAGGAGACGTTTTCGGCATGCACCGGGAAGACTAAAAATAGAAATGAGATGACGACTGGAGGATATATAAAAAAAGGAGAGCGAAGTTCCGCTCCCGTCATACCCTTCATGGCCTTAATGGTGTTTGGCATCAGGGCGCTCTTCATGTATGTGCTCTTCATGTATGTGCTTTCGCATGAGATCTTTGTCCCAGTCTTCGCTCACATTTCGAATGGCGCTGTGAATGTGAATCGCAGGAGGTATGGCTCCCTTTTTGACGACTTGATAGCCGTTTGAAGCGGACAGTTCGATTAAATAGTCTCCGCTGACGATCCGTAGATAGAAAGGCGAGTTGGAATTCTCCCAGTCGCCGTGCCACGCAATTTTTGCTTCACTGGCGATCTGCTCAACGCTGATACGTGCACTGATTGAGGGCATGGGGATGCGCAGGTACTCCTGGATGTATTCGGTCATGACGTTTTGGCACAGAGCTTGGCAATAAGGCTCAATGGCGACAAGGCGTTCAGATCGTTTTTTGAGGTCGGAGGTCTCCAGGGGAACTTGAGTGCCCCCGTAGAGGCGAGAAGGTGCATTCTCCCCCCAGTTCGCCTTTTCCCGAATTTCTCTAGGGAGTAAGGCAATCACTTCTCTCGCTAAAGAAGCTTGACGCCAGAGTAAGGCTTTACCTGTTTCTTCTCGCCATGCGGTGAGGGCTTGATATGGGAAATCGGGTGGTGGGGGTGTCAGGCCTGGGTTCGCTCCCAAGAATATGGGAAAGGGCGAAACTGAGATGACTCCTTGAGCACTTCTTGAAAATGTGAAGTTCAGCATCAGGTGGTGTCCTTCAATACGGAGAGCCCAAAAACTTTGCTCTGGAGACCCAAAGATTCCAATCGCGTATTCTAAAGAGGAACGTCCTGGCGCGGGATTAAATTGAGGCGACATGCCATTTTCGAGATCGACCAAAGTTGGACCCATTAGAGTCATTAAACGAGGGTAGGCGCGCCATGTCGATTCCATCTCTTCAAGGACCGCTTGCCTCCGCATGACTCCAATTGATTTTTGGTAGCCTTGGCTACTCAGAAGAGCGGATAGCGCGTTGTGAAAGGATCGACGCTGGTCGCCGTTGAGTTGCAGCAGCCTAAGACCCTTGGGTGTGTCGCACTCGGTGAGCACGTAGCAGAAACCTGTAGTTCGGGCAGGGTCATCAAGAGGATGAATGAGCGCATTTCTCTGGCTTGAGTTTAATACATTGATGAAGTTTTCTAGACGACCAAGGAATTGATCGTATTGATATTCAAGCCAGACACTCTGATCGTCTTGTGCTCCTCCAGTTAAAGGAGTCGAAGAGATGAAGACAATCATGATCAGAATCCAGCAATTCTTCTTCAGCAAGTGTTGGATTGGAGGAGATGATTGAGCCATTTTGACTTTTCCCCTTTGTGAGACGCCAGCATTCATACCTACGGTAGCGCGTTGAGATTTGGGCTGACGTGTTACTGGCCGTGAGGGGCTCTGGATGGAGCGTCTGATGCCAGAGAATTAGCTTCTTTTGGGAACAAGGGCGGACCAGGCCCTGGGGGTGTCTTGTACGCTTCGGACACCGGCATCGTTTAAATTGGTTGTTATGATTGAGAGTCTCGTCGTCAAGAAATAACCATAAAAGGAAATGATCCATGATTCAGCTCTACGGGCTACGAATGAGTAACTACTACAGCTTGGTGAAGGCTCTTCTCATCGAGAAGCAAGTCGATTTCGAAGAGATCAAGGCACCTCCGACTCAGAAGGACGACAACCTGCTCCGGACGCCCATGGGGAAGATGCCATCCATTGGAGTCGACGGAGCGTATATGTCAGAGTCTTTAGCCATCGCATCTTACCTAGATCGAGTCCAGCCTGAACCTCCCTTGCTTCCCGCGGACCCATTTTTGGCGGGGAAGGTGGTGGAGTTGGTTTGCCATTTGAAGCTTGATATTGAACTGGTCGCTCGGCGCTGTTTGTCTGAAGCGTTGTTTGGCGGTCAGGTGAGTGACGAGACAAAGGAAAGTACAAAAGCAGAAGTGGCGAAAGGCATGGCCGCTCTAGACCGAATTTTTGTCGGAGGACCTTACGCTGCAGGTGAGCAGTTGAGTCTGGCTGATTTTTATACTTTTTATACGTTCGGCCTGTCTGGCATCATCATGAAGAAAATGTTTGATGAAGATATTCTTGCAGGACACGAAAAGATCCAGCATGTGATGGCGGTGATGGCTGAACATCCGAGTGTTCAACGGGTAGAAGCGGAACAGAATTCGAAATAGCGGGTGTCACGGAGAAGCTGTAGTGAAAATTAAAACTCTGTCTTCAGCCTGTTCAGCCGATGAGATTCTTAAAGCAATGCGTCGTGATGGCGCATGTATTGTTCGAGACCTACTCAGCGAGGAAGACCTATCGCTCCTGAATACCGATTTGAAGCCATGGATCGATCGGACACAAAGCGGAACTGATTCTTTCAGCGGACGGAAAACGAAACGAACGGGTGGACTTGTAGCGCGTAGTCCGGAATCTCGTCCGATCGTGACTCACCCCTTGATTCTCGATGCCGCGAACGGTTTTTTGGGAGCGCACTGTGAGCGTATCCAGCTTCATTTGACTCAGACGATTGCGATCGGTCCGGGAGAGTCACAGCAGGTCTTGCATCGGGATCGGATCGCTTGGGGAGGTTACATTCCCCAGTCCATTGACCCTCAATTTAATACCATCTGGGCGCTGACTGACTTTACGGAAGAAAATGGCGCAACCCGACTGATTCCGGGCAGCCAGGATTGGCCGTTGGATCGGAATCCGAGTTCTGGGGACGAAGGGGTACAGGCGACGATGTCGCGCGGCTCAGTGCTTTGCTACGGCGGCTCGGTGATTCATGGAGGCGGAGCCAATCGTGCCCTCGAGTCCCGCGTGGGATTGAATATCACCTACTGTCTAAGCTGGTTGCGCCAAGAAGAAAATCAGTATCTTTCATGTCCACCCGAGATTGCACGGACCCTTTCGTCCGAGTTGACTGACCTTTTGGGATACACCATGGGAAATTATGCCTTGGGCTACTACGCAAATCCCGAGATGCTGGAAGGATTGCCGGACACTCTTCCCCCCGAGGTTTCAATTGGTCGGATGCCGGACGAGAATAAGAGTAATACTGTGGCGCCGGTGGGTGAAAACGCAAAATAGGCTTTTTGCCATCGGGATTTTTCTTTTCCGTTCCGCCGCTTGATGTTTCTCCTTCGATGTTTTCGACAGATAGATACTGCCCTAGATGATTGTCGCGATTGACTCATTGCTTAGATAGGTTTTCGCATTCATGTCTATTTCTATCTTGCAGCATGTAGGGAGGAGAGTGTATGGATGTCTTTGATGCGATGGAGACTTGTATCGCGATGCGGTACCTCAAAGAAGATCTGGTGCCTAAAGGTGACCTCGAGCGTCTGGTTCATGCCGCCACCCGGGCGTCGAGCCCAGCGAACAGCCAGGGCTGGGAATTTATTATCCTAGACGAGCGAGATTTGAAGACAGAGATCGGAATCGCGGTGGCAGCCGCAATGGGACCACTGATGGATGCGCTTCCAGAAGCTGAAGACGGGACGAAGCAGCGGATGTATGACGGAACACAGCATCTTTTGAAGAACTTCGCGAAGGTGCCGGCTTGGATTCTTGTGTGCGGGCGCTTAAATTATCCTCCCGAAGATCCAAGTGAAGCCATGATGTACTCCACGATTTTTCCGGCCGCTCAGAATTTAATTGTAGCTGCTAGGGCGATGGGATTGGGGACCACCTTTACGAGTTTTCATACGACGGTTGAGGGAGTCATTCAGAAAAGGCTAGACCTTCCTGATGATGTGATCCCTTGTGTCATGGTTGCAGTCGGTTATCCCGATCGTCAGTTTATGCCGGTGCGACGCCGGCCCACTCGTGACGTGATCCATTGGAACGGATGGTAGTGAGGCCCACCTCTGTTTCTCACTCTAGAGCCAGTCTACACTTCAAAAAAATGAGTTTCTAGAGAGAGACAAATTGTAAAATGAAAAATTTTCTTGTGCTTTTAAGAGGAAGCTAAAATGAATTATGAGTCAAAGACGGAATTTCTTGAGATTGAAAATAACGATAAAGTCCTTACGATCCGTCTGAATCGGCCGAAGGCTTTAAATGCGTTTCGTCCAGAGATGCTCGACGAAATTGAGCGCTTGGTTCGACTGGCCTCTCGCGATGAAGCTACTTCTGTGATCGTTTTAGAAGGCGCGGGTCGATCTTTTTCAGCTGGAGTTGATCTTAAGGTCTTGCAGGGCATCGAGCCCGCTGGGGGTAAGATCGGTGACCTTTTTGATATGCCGGCACGCCGGGCATATCTAGCGATTAGAGAATCGCGATGTCCAGTGATTGCCAAGGTTCATGGAGCTTGCTTCACAGGAGCGCTGGAAATCGCATTACATTGCGACTTCATTTTTACGACCATTGATACAAAGTTTGGGGATACTCATGCGAAGTTTGGGTTAAGGCCGACCTGGGGAATGGGACAGACGCTTTCTCAAGCCGTAGGAGTTCGTATGGCCAAGGAACTTTCATTTACAGCCCGTACATTCTTGGGGGATGAGGCCGAGCGATTAGGAGTCGCAAATCGAGCCGTCGCAGATAAAACGGAATTAGATGCATTGGTAGCCAAGCGAGCGGCCCAAATTTCGGAAAATAGTTCAGAAGCTGTTGGAGCGATGAAAGAGTTGTACGGTGTTGCACAGGCTGGAATGGGGATGGACGAAGGGCTTGAGAAGGAGCTTGAACTTGAATATCTTGAGATTACGGATACATCCGAACGTTTATCCAACTTTTAGATTAGCTGCGATGCTTTTGATCACTCTTTGACAGGGGCTAATAACGACGATCCTCCGCTCAGGTATATTCTTGAGCGCATCAAGTGCTGGCGAGTGACGACTGGAGGTTCTTCATGTTCTTTGACTCAAGTGAATCAATTTCAGGTGGTTCTCGCACGAGCACTGAAGCCTTCGTGCCTCATGGTCATAGTTTGGATCCGTTTGCATGTCCCTGCTGTGCGAATGCTCTCTCCGAGTCTTTGCGCCTTGCTGGGGTTGATCTTCGAGACCATGCAGCAGAACTCAGGTCGGCTCCGCCTAAGGTGGCGGAGGCAAGCTTTATTACGAATGCAAAAATTATGACCATGGATGAGTCTTGCCCCAACGCGGATTCATTGTGGATTCAGGATGGTCGGATCGCCTGGATTGGATGGTCAAGAGATAAGCCCGAGATAGCCGCCGATGCGAGAGTGTTTGACTTTCAGGGCCGCACCGTATTGCCCGGCTTTATCGAGCCGCACATGCATTTGCCGCCTCTTGCTTTGTTGGATTCGTTTGAGAACATTGGGCCGTTTCGATTCCCGTCGATTGACCAAGCGCTTTCACATTTAAAAGAGACGGCCCGTGAAGTCCCTGTGGGAGAATGGGTCTTAGGTCGGCAATTCGACCCCTCTCTGCAAGACGGTCCCGATGTCCTGACGCGTGTGATGTTAGATCGTGTCACCACGGAGCATCCCGTTCTCGTTTATAACGCTTCGCTTCATCTTGCTTATTGCAATAGCCGAGCACTGGAAGTCGCTGGAATTACGGCAGAGACCGTTTCGCCTCCTGCTTCAGAGATCGTTAAAGGAGAGGACGGAGAGCCGAATGGCGTCCTTAAGGCGGGTCCCGCTATGGCTATGGTTGCCCGTCATAACCCTGGCATGCGCAATCAGAATTTAGCCGAGAGTTGTCTTGAGGTTTTTAAAAGAGCGAATCGCGTTGGGATTACGACGCTCTGTGATCAAGGGACGGGACTTTTTCAGGGGCCAAGAGAGCTCGATCTCTATCAAGCGTTGCGGAAGAGCAATCGAATGACAGCGCGATTCCGCTTTAGTTTGGGTCACACACTCGCGGCGGAATGGGATAAGACGGACATCGCCTGGGGTCAGGGCGATGAATGGGTCAGGGCGACGGGTTGGAAAATCGTAAGTGATGGTTCAAATCAGGGTCGAACCGGATTGCAACGTCAACCGTTTCTCCACTCGAGTGAACAGGGGATAGCCTACATTCAGCCCGATGAACTGGACAAAGCAGTGGAGGAGAGACTACGTCAGGGCTGGGCCGTTTGTATTCACGCGAATGGGGACGCTGCGATTGATCACGCCTTAGCCGCTTATGCGCGAGCGGCTTCGCTTGGGTTAGATCCGGGTGGCCGACGTTCGAGAATTGAACATTGCAGTATTTTGCATGATGAGCATATAAAAAAAATGGCTGAGCTCGGTATTTCTCCAAGTTTTCTGATTGGTCACGTGTACTACTGGGGTAAGGCTTTTGTTGATGATATTTTTGGTGCTGAAAAGTCAGCAAAACTCGATCGAACCGCATCTTGTGAGGCCGCGGGAATTAGATGGACTTTGCATTCGGATGATCCTGTCACGGAGATGGGACCTCTTCGCTGTATTGAGAATGCGGTGACGCGATCCATGTGGAAGTCGGAGGAGTTGCTCTCTGCTGAGGAATGTATTTCCGTCGATGCAGCTCTCAGGGCCGCTACGCTTGACGCGGCTTGGCAATGTCATTCTGATCATGAGATTGGAAGTCTGGAGTCTGGGAAATATGCTGATTTGGTTGTCCTGGGCTCAGACCCTCGTGAAGTGGAGCCGAGAAAAATTCATGAGATAGAAGTGCTCGAGACGTGGGTGCATGGAGAGCGTGTTTACGGGGTGTGATTGCAAGGTCTTGCTTGCACGGGGGGCTGTCGAGTAATTGGCAGAGACTTCGCTGGGTCAATCTTATAGACTCGGTTTCGATGACGAAGAGAGTCCAAGCAGTTCAAATAAGCTGCTGTAATCATCGGTCCAGAGCGGCGCGTTTTGAGGCACATCGGGATCTGGCTGAAAGACGATGATTGAGGCATCAGAGACCGCAGAAATTCTTAGCTGCTGTTGGTTCACTTTTTGAGTGAGTGACTGTATTTTCTCCGAGTTCGGGCTGAGGAATACCCATCGGGTTTTTAGTCCGGCCTGTCTTGCTGAGCCTGGGTCGTAGAGGACGCTTAGCATCTCTAATCCCAGACTCTCTCCGATTCGAATGATAATCGGTAGGAGGTCAAAGTGTCGGCTGGTGATATGGACTGCCAGTATCCCGCTTTGATTAAGATGATCCAGAAAAAGCTGAAAGGCTTCTCGTGTGATGAGGTGCAGTGGGATGGCGTCGCTTGAGAAGGCATCGATGACTAGGATGTCAAAATCCTGATTCAATTTACTGTCGAGTTCCATCTGGAGATTGAGCCTGGCATCGCCAGGGATGATCTTGATTTCAGATGGACTATCTCGGAGGTAGGTGAAGTACTCGTCGTCTTGGGCAATTCGAATGACAGCGGGGTCGATTTCGTAAAACCGGAAGGAATCGCTTTGACCTCCATAGGTGGAGAGTGTGCCCACTCCGAGGCCTACGACTCCGATGTGCAGAGTTTTGGTTGTTTCTCTCGGATTAAGCAGTATTCCAATTCCCGTAAAAGGGGAATAATAGCTGAGAGGTCTTCGTGCGATTGATGGATTGGTGAGCTGTTTTCCATGAAGAGTGGATCCGTGCTGAAGTGTTCGAAACTGGGTTGCTCCGGTCTCGTCTTTCACTTCTTTGACTCGAACCACTCCGAAGAAGTTTCTCTCTCTATGTATTGTGTGATCGGATTCGTTCAGAGTCTGTACACAGTTTTGTCCGAGAAGAAAGACGGCAACGAGGCTCACTGTGACTATTCGCCAGCGCGGGCCGCGGAAATAAATCTTACTCTTTGAATCTCGACCGAGACAGTAGGCCGTGAGAACGATGGCTAGCCCGATACCCACGGAAACTTCATAGAAGGTCGAGAAAATTCTTGGTGCAATGAGTCCAACAAATATGCCACCGAGGGCTCCGCCGCCGGAGACGCTTAGGTAGAACTTTGTCAGTTCATCTACCGGGGGTCGAAGTCGGTACAGTTCTCCATGGAGAATCATGCATAAGGCGAAGAGGACGAGAGAGTAGATGCTGATGGTGAGCCAGACTCTTTCGATGCTGGTTGTCAAATTCAGACTCGGAAAAAACGGAATGCTACTGGAAAAAAAGAAAAGGGCGAAAGTGAGAAGGGGAAGTCCTATGTAAAAAAAACGAGAATAGAGACGTTCCGAGCTGAAAGAAAGAATAAAGCTTAGGAGGTAGAGGCCTAGCGGCAGGACCCAAAGAAAGGGGAGGCTTGCGATTTCTTGACAAAGCTTATTGGTTATAGACATGAGTAGGATCACCGCACATGCGGGCAGCAAGAGCCAGAGTAGAAACTGGTCCGTTTTCGTCTGGGCGTGTGCTTGGGCAGATCTGCCTGACGGGGGAGGCGCTTGGTGACTCTTGCGCGAAATCAGACCGCAGGCCACGATCATGATTGCTGTTCCCGCGAATCCCAAGGACCAGAGGTCTGAAGTGCTGGCTAGATTCCAACGAGATTCAATCGCGATTGGAAACGCAAAGACAGCCAACATCGATCCGAGGTTTGAGACCGCATAGAGCGGATACGGAGAGCGGTGGGGTTGACTTCGAGCGAACCAGGCCTGGAGAAGTGGCCCCGTCGCAGCAAGAGCCATGAAGGGGAGGGCTACGTTGGCGATTAACATGAGAAGAATAGCTCCGCTCGGATCGCCTGTTGCGTTCGGTCGCCATAGTTCGCCCGGCAGGACGGGGAGAAGACAAAGCGTTAGTCCTACGATGAAAGCGTGGATTACCCATTGCCATTTTTCAGAAATAAAGTGGATGAGTCCGTGCGCATACGCGTAGCCCAAAAATAAAGCGGACTGATAAAACATGAGGCAGAGACTCCAAACGCCTGGGCCTCCTCCAAACCATGGCAGTAGTCGTTTCCCGACCATGGGCTGAACTAGAAAAATGAGAAAGGCAGCACTAAGAGTTGCTGCGGCAAAGAGTGCGGTGGGAAATATGGATTGACGAGATTTAAAATCGACCGTTGGGCTGATGGAGCCTGCAGTTCTTTTTGTTTTCGGCTGAGTCACGTCTTGAAAGCCTAACGTCTGAGGGCGCAAAGTTCACAGGATGGTTTAGATCGCGGGGAGAGGGGGCTGCTTAATTTTTAGTTTTCTGTTTCTTGTGAAAGTGAGAGATCAGAACAGGTATGCAGAAAGTGCCGACTAATCCGATGGCGAGAAATGAAACAAATGCGGTTGGGTCTATTCCTGTTTCTCTGAGTTGAGCGGGGGGAAAAAATCCGAGCGCGATAGCAAAGAGGGCGCTGCTTCCTCCCGTGAGACAGACGGCCACTAGCCCTATTTTTCCTCCAGGTACTTGGAAAGTGCCTCTTTTCTCTGGGTGGAGACGTCTTAGCCGTAACGCGGCCATGAACATGATGAAATACATGCAGAGATAAATCTGAATCGTTAAGACACTGATCATGAAGTATGCCGCTGCGACTGTCGGCTGGAGTGTGAAAGCGACACACAGCAGGGAGACAATGAGTGCTTGTATTAAAAGGATTCGAGTTGGCACACTCTTGCTATTAACTTTTCTGAGACTTTTGGGAAGAGCGCCGTCTTCGGCCGCTGCGAGAAGTCCCTTGCTAGGTCCAAGTATCCAGGCATTCACACTTCCAAAGACACCCACAGCCATCCCAAATGCTACGACTCGGCTGAGTTCCTCAAGTCCATATCTGCCCAGCATTAATCTTAATGATTCTGTGACTCCACTCTGTAGATTGTATTCGCCCGGCGCTAATGCGGTCGCGATCGAGAGGGCGCCGAGAATGAATACGGTCAGGATAACTATGGCCGAGATCAAAATACTGATAGGATAAATGCGTTCGGGTGATCGCACTTCTCTTGCATGAGCGGCGGTCATTTCCATTCCCGCAAAAGCAAGCCAGACGCTCACGGCGAAAGTGACATTAGAGAACTGTGTCATCTCTGGTATCCATCGATCGCCATTGGCCATGAGATTTGAAGGGACCCCTTGGAGAATGCCTAATCCCGCTAGGCCAACCAGCAGGAGGCCGGGAATGAGAACGCCGGTTGAAGTTCCAATTGTGCTTATCAGCGATGATCCCGATAATCCCCGGAAGTTGAGAAACACAGAGACCCAGTAGGTCACGAGAACGACCGAGACGACATAGAATTTATTCTCGGAGAGGTCCCGTGCGCCCTCTGGCAAGATCGCAAAGGCGAGGGAGGCCGCTCCGAATGTGAGTATGACTGGGAACCAGCAGATGTTTTGGAACCACTGTAAAAAAACGGCGATGAACCCCCATTTTTCACCGAAAGCTTCTCTTACCCAGACGTAGATCCCGCCCCGCTCAGGCCAAGCCGTAGCCAACTCGGCAGATACAATAGAAACGGGAATAAAAAAGACGAGAGCGGCGAGGACGTAGAAAAAAATAGATCCCACCCCGTACGTGGCCATTTGAGGCAGGTCACGCAGGCTGGCTATTGCGACGATGTTGATCATGGTGAGGCCGAGGAGGCCCAGGACTCGAGGCTGTTCGTTTGCTTTGCTTCTGCTCAAAAGAAGTTAGTCCTTGCCTTGAGGTTCAGTGAAGTATGAAAGGGGTTAAATTGTTCTTCCCTATTGTATAGCTCAGTGGTCACCTCTTGTTTTTCTGAAACCCTATGATTAGGTCTCACAGATTCGAAAGTGAATGCTTGGGTTTGACCGTATCCGTCTGTGGTCAAAGGCGAATAGTTGAGAGCCGTCCCACGGCAAGATGAACTCCTACCCTCTTGGAGGAGAGAGCTTTCATAAAGCTGGCTTATTGAGGTTTATATTTGATATAACAAGAAGATTGAATGGAAGGCCCAATGGGAAAGAGGCGTGGATAATTTGAGAGAGTCATCGTGATAAATATTTTTCCAGAAGAACCGAAAAGACTCGGCGAATATTATCGATATTCCAGTGTCATAGAGTCCCCACGTTCAGGTTCCCAGATGCTCTGGTTTGATGTACCAGAAGAGTATCGTAGCTGGGTGACTCCTCGTGCAGATCCATTTTTAATTGCTCATATCTTCCCGCTCATGCTCGAAGGAGAAAATGTGCATGTGCATGGAGATATTTCCGCGAGTCTTCTTGAACCATTGCTCGGATATATGGACATTTGGCGGTCTTGGCGTCCAGGTCGTTGCCACTCGTTTACCATTTCGGTGGATAGTGAACTCGAAGATTACGTCCCGGCCACCTCGGATACTGTCCTTTTGTTTTCAGGAGGCTTGGACGCTCAGACGACTTTACAACGACATATTCGTGGAGACGCGGGGGCTCGAAGTCGAAGGATCGGCGCTTGTGTCTACGCGCGAGGGTTTATGAATGGCCTTGATGACAGTCCTAGGTACCGATCGGCTCTCAAAAATGCGCAAGAGAGCGTCGCAGAGTTCGCGGGCAGGGAAACCCCCGTGATTCCCATCGTATCAAATTGGGAAGAAAGCAATCATGATACGATGCCCGACAGTATTGGCGGTGGGCTGATTGCTTTTTTGCATCTGTTCAAAGCTCAATTTTCTCGAGGAATGCTCTCGAGCAGTGTCTCTATCAAAGGCGGCGGCACGTACGGCTCGCATCCGTTTTCAGACCCACTGCTAGGTCATGGGAATTTTGAGATCGAGTGTGACGACGTTACATCATCGCGCCCTGAGAAAGCTCTTTATCTTTCTGACAAACCAGAGGTGCTTGATCGACTTTTGATTTGCCATGACTTTGATGACCGAGCGCGAAATTGTGGAAAATGTGAGAAGTGTTTCAGGACTGCTCTCTGCTTTCTGGTTGAAGGTAAACCTGTTCCAGATAGTATTCGAATCGACTGGCAAGCATGTAAAGAGCAAGGGTTGCTTTACAGAGTGTTCTGGAGCGCTCCTGAGTCTTGTGAATACATGTTTAAAAAGATCAGGGCAGAGGGGTTACGGCACCCGGAGCTCATTCGCTTTAGGAACCGTTATCAATTTTATATAACTAAAAGAAGGCTTGATGATCTTCTGATGACCTTGAGATTTAAATCTAGTCCTTGAGGAGAGGTCTGCATAGGGTAAAGCCAGATTGAAAATCAGCGACTAGAAACGATTATGGCGACTTGCTGTACCCAAATGGGAATCAGGGTTACCCAGTAAGCCACCATCCAAGTAAGCCCGATGGTTCCGCCCCAGTCAGAAGATTGCGTAGATTGGGTTCTTTGCCGTATTGCGTTAGTGAGTCCCGTTTTCCAATGGGTCGTGTCAGGCGTGCCCTCTCGCGACTCTGTGCGGAGCGATCGCAGGTGAAGTATTTGCCAAGGTAGATAGCCGACTCCAAATAGAAGATTCAAGAGAAGCAGAATGGTCGCAGCCTCTGAGGTTTCGGTGCGCAGGTACAGAAAAAGACTAGCTCCTGTGTTGGCGAGAAATATGATAAACCAGCCGATTTCCTCGTAAAAGTAGAGCCTGAGGTTTTTTGTAAGAATCGCACTCCAGACAAAGGCTTGTGAGACGCTGACCTGAACAACCATGATCCAAGATAAAAAGTCGATCCAAACGATCTGATCAGTGTTGAAGATACGAATGACATATGAGAACTGGTAGATATAAGCCACCTCTGAAAATGTGGCGAGCAGCCGAGTGAGAAAAATTGAGCTGAGAGGATGATCGTGGAAGACGATGTTTTTGAGATAGCGGTTAGGGAAGAGGCAACGGAATGCAGAGACGCTTAATAGGATGAGTGCCGGGATTACGACATGCAGGTCAGGCGTAGGCAAAGTGAGCAGGTGAATGATCAGATAGATATTTATAAATGCCCCGATCTTCATGGCCCAGAGAAGGTTTTTAAAATCACTTTCCATACGGTCGCTCCTTGTTGATGATATGTCGTGCCCTGGAAAGGTAAGCGCGTTGGCCTTTTGTGTTTTGGAATTCTATCTTTTTTCATCAAGGCGCTTTGGGATATGGATACTCTGTTTTCCGATTTTGGCATTGCGAGCGGCTCCTAATCCCATGATCGCCCAAAAAAATGCCCATAGTGCAATCGCCCAACTGGTTTCTTGGCCGATCAGAGGAAAGGCACCGATTCCGAAGCAGGCCAAGGCTCCTCCGGCCCAATTGGCTCGGTGAAACCATTTGGGGAGTCGGTCATTGATATCGTGAGAATTCATGATGAGAGCGATCCTGTTTGGGAGAGGAGGATAAGCGCCTTTGTGGGTTTTAGGGAGCTGGAATCGGAGGAAGACGGCGGCTCGCGGACGGAGGGCGATAGATACGAGCCCAACACGAGTCAGATTTTAACCAATCCTGGAATGACTTCAAAACGGGTGAGCAAGGGTTCTGAATGGAATTTTTAAGATCTAAAATCGAACAATAGAAACGCTTTAGGGGAGAGTGGTAGGGAGTGGTAGACTTGTCGTCTCATAAATGGAGGAGACCCTCAGGCCGTTCTCACTTATATCTTATCTCTCGGTGAGTAAAGAGTCTCGTGAAATGATGTGGATGAAATGATTACGGAAGAACTGAGGGACAGCGTGTCCGTTTCGAGCCAATTGGATTTTTCCATTGTTTCCTCAGCTCGTAACGAGCAAGAAAATATACGAGGAATGGTGAGGGATATTGAGTCTGCCCTTAAGGACGAGGACTTTGATTTCGAGATGATTCTGATTGATGACGCATCAACGGATCAGACCGCATCAGTTATGAAGGAGCAAGAAGCACTGAATTCATGGCTACGGTGCGATTTTATATCCCCTTGTTCGACGCGAGATAGAAATGGTCAATCGGCTGCCTTTTACCACGGGATAAGATTATCGAGGTCGTCAGTGATCGTTCTTATGGACGCGGACCGGCAGAATGACCCGAGAGACATTCCGGAAATGTTTCAAATTCTAAAGGACACACGGGCGCAAATGGTTCAAGGCGACCGGACGGCGCATCGTGAAGATAATTACGTTCGTCGAATGACGAGCGTCGTTGGAAGGATCTCACGCCGCGTTTTTCTGGGCGATACAATCCGGGACACGGGCTGTTCGTTACGTGTATTCGAACGTGAGTTGGGGTTACTTCTTCCGTTAGAGATTTCAGGAATGCATCGATTTATTCCTTTTTGTGCGAGGGCTCTTGGCTTTAACGTGGTTGAGGTTCCGGTTAGGCATCACCCACGAATTGCGGGAAAGCCAAAGTACGGTGTGTTTAATCGATTTTTTCCTGGTATTTTGGGGCTAGTTCAAGTGCGACGCATGCGTAGGCATTTGCGCAACGCCAAGGAATCCCGTGTGGGGTAGGGCGTATAGGCTAAGGGTTTTTTAACTTAAACTAAACGTTGTGGGCAGGGGGCAATATGGGTTGGTTGAGTCGTTTTTTCGGCGGGGGCCGAAAAGAAGGTTCGGATGAAGGACAAAATCTGGGACGCGTCGAGGGCTATTTTGCCAAGGTGGGTGTGATCGCTCTGAAACTCAAAAAACCCCTCTCTGTGGGAGATCAGATTCGTATCAAAGGGTACACCACAGACTTCAAGCAGCCGGTTAAGTCGATTCAGATTGATCACAATTCCGTCGAGAGTGCGAAAAGAGGCGCTTCTGTAGGTATCAAGGTGAAGAAGAAGTGTCGTCAAGGAGATCATGTTTTCAAGGTCTAGTGTTCATTCTCTCCTCTGAGTGGTTCCCACTCGAAGAGTTCAGTAGGTCGCTGAGGTCCTAGACTTAAAGAGTGGATTGAGTTTGTTTTGCTAAAAGAGAATGGAGTGATGGACTATGTCTCGGAATGTGTGTGAAGAACTGATCTCGATTCTCCAAGGCGTTGGGGTCGAGCATATTTTTGGGGTCACGGGCGATGCTTTAAATCCCTTTCTTGATGGTATTCGAAGGCAGAATCAACTTCGTTGGATCGGTGTTCGACACGAGGAGACGGCGGGCTACGCAGCTACGGCTCAGTCCTTGATTACGGGCGGACTTGGCGTTTGCGCCGGAACAGTCGGGCCAGGGGCTCTTCACTTGTTGAACGGTATTTATAACGCAAAAAAAGAGGGCGCAGCCGTTCTTGCCATCACAGGTCAGGTTCCTCGCTCTGAATCAGGGACTGATTTTTTTCAGGAAGTGGATCTTGCGAAGGTTTTTGATGATGTATGTGTCTTTCAGCATGCCATTGAGTCACCTGACCAGATGCCAAGAGTGGCCCAGATGGCGATCCAGCAGGCATTATCAAGGAGAGGGGTGGCTCGAATCGAAATCCCCGCTGACGTCGGTCCCCTTACGGTTAAGAGTCAAGCTCTGGCTCACGCGGTTTTTGTGCCTGATTCTGAAATGCTTCCACACGATTCCGAGATTGAGGCTGCTGCAGAAACCTTGAACAGTGCTCGTAAGGTGACAATGTTGGTAGGAAGTGGTTGTCGTGGCGCACGAGAAGAAGTGCTTTCCGTGGCAGAGAAATTGAACGCTCCCATTGTGCACGCACTGAAGGGAGCTGATGTGATGGAGCATGATCACCCTCTATGGGTTGGCCTGACCGGTCTTCTTGGAACCCCAGCGGGCTATCACGCTGTTGAAGGGTGTGATGCTTTGCTCATGGTAGGGACGGACTTTCCGTATAGTGTCTTCTACCCATCTGGACGTCCCATCATTCAGATAGACATCCGAGCTGAGCACTTAGGAAAGCGTTGTGCTGTGACCCAGGGCTTACTCGGGCACGCACGCCCCACTCTAGAAGCCCTTTCAGGCAAGCTCGTTCAGAAGACAGATCAAAAACATCTAGCCTCTATTCAAAAAAGGCGTTCGAATTGGGATGCGCATAACCGAAAGAAGTATCAACTGGAAAACAAGCATCGGCCGATGCATCCCCAAGTCGTGGCCCAGGCTTTGAGTGATCGGGCGGCCGAGGATGCCATCTTTGTCGTGGATGTGGGTGAATGTACAATCTGGTCAGCACGTCACCTTGAACTTAAGCGTAACCAGAGAATGATTGGTTCTTTCAATCACGGTTCCCTTGGAGCGGCCTTTCCCTCAGCATTGGGAGCGCAATCGCTTGACCCTTCACGTCAGGTGGTCGCTATCTGTGGCGACGGCGGTTTTGGTATGAGCTTGCAGGATTTTGTAACCGCAGTGAGGTACGACTGGCCCTTGACTGTGATCGTTTTTAATAATTCGACATTAGGTTTCGTTAAGATGGAAATGGAAGCCACGGGCTACCCTGAATTCGGAGATGCGACAGATCTCGTGAATCCTGATTTCTCTAAATGGGCCGAGGCGTGCGGTGGGGTTGGCTTTAGTGTTCGAGAGCCCGAAGAACTAGCGTCGGCTTTAGATCAGGCTCTTGCTATGCCCCGTCCTTGTATTATTGATGTGTTTGTTGACCCGGGTGAACTTACTATGCCGCCGAAGATTGAGCCTGCGCAGGCCTGGGGTTTTAGTGTTTCGAAGATTAAAGAAATAATTGGTTATATAGAGAGCAAGTTTTAGTCAATCACTTGAGCTTGCTTACCGAAGCTTCGATTCTGGCGGGCTTGTTTCATATGCATCAAGGTCGAGGACAGCTAACATTTTTTGGTGCGTGCTCATGGTGTGTGGCCATTGCGTCACGATGCGACCACTTGGTGCACGGTAGTAATCCGTGCATCCTGCATGCCATACGCTGACGGCTGCAATGTCGCGTTGCAACTGTTCATTGTACGCCGCCATGTGATCAGCCTTGACATCGACCCAGTCTAAAGCTTCATTCGCGATACGCTGGATGTGCAGAAGGGCATGTTCGACGTGATACTCAATCATGGTAATTAGGGAATCACTGTTTGTGTTCGGACCATAGAGCATGAAGAGATTAGGGAATCCGGCTGTCGTGACTCCCTTGTAAGCTTGCGCGCCGTCGTTCCAGGCTTCTTGGATATCAATCCCGGACCGCCCGATGACGTTGATAGATGATAAGTATTTCGTTGTTTGAAATCCCGTGGCAAGAATCAGTGTGTCAATTTCTCGTTCCTCGCCATCGATGTTGACTATAGAATGAGTAGTGAGCTTTTCGATGGGTTCAGTCACGAGCTCAAGGTTAGGTTGATTAAACGCCGGATAGTAATGGTTTGAGAAGAGTGGCCTCTTGCATCCCCATGGATGCTGTGGGGTGAGTTTTTCCCGCAAGGCGGGGTCGTTCACGAGCTCAAGGTTTTGTTTGCCTGAAGATTCCATATGAGGTCTCAACATCTCAAAGGCTCCCGGCCCAGCACTGTCGAGTTGGTTGAAGATCTCATCTCGTATGGCTTTGGCCGCTAGAGGGTCGCTCCGAAGGTGAGCGAGCGTCTCCTCTGTGAATGGATCATCTTCTTTTGGGAGAACCCAATTCGCGGTGCGCTGATAGTAATTGACTTTTTTGGCCTGCTTCACGATCTCTGGAACAAACTGCACAGCACTCGCAGCGCTGCCGATGACACCCACGTTTTCTCCGGAGAGATCATGATTCCAGTTCCATCGTGCAGAATGAAAAACGGTACCTTCAAAGCGCTCGAGACCGTCAATCTCCGGATAGTTGAGATCATTAAACATGCCCACAGCGCTTATGACGATATTGGCGGAGAGAGTTTCTCCACTTCTTAGTTCAAGTGTCCATTCGTTATTTTTTTCATCCCAAACAGATCGGTCTACGGTGCATTCAAAGCGACAGTGCTTTTCGACACCGTACTTTTGGGAGCAGTGTTCTAGATACTCAAGGATCTCCTGTTGAGGTGCATAAGGCCTTGACCAGTCTTCCTTAATTTCGAATGAATACGAGTAAAGATGAGAAGGGATATCGCACGCGCAGCCGGGATATCGGTTGTGATACCAAGTGCCTCCCAGTCCAGCCGCTTTTTCAAGGATGATGAAGTTCTCAAAGCCAGCTTTCTTGAGCTGTATGGCCATGCAGAGGCCGGCAGGACCGGCGCCGATGATGGCAATGCGGAGGTCATTTCGGTGCGAGAGCATCACTTTTTACTCCACGAACGGTGGGTTTAATTTCGTCTGCCGTCACTTTTGGTCGAACCGTCGTGATCATTTAACCTCGGACAGGATACCACGTGATGGACAGGGGCTAAAGTTGTTGTGTTCACAATGAGATTGGATTTTCAGGAAGCCTCCAATCGATTAGCGCTCATGAGAGCGATGGCTTTGAGCGTGGGTGAAGCCTTGATCAGAGGGAGCCAAGGGATTTGTCTGCTTTTTTTTGGAAGCTCGAGTGTTATCATTGCTTGTGAAAATAGTCAGTTTTTTAAAATTATTTTTTCGATTCCTAACATTAGAGGCTTCATGACAGCACTTATCTTTACTCTTCAAGCGATCGCACTCGCATTAGTTATGCGCCAGAACGAAGGCTGGGCGAAGGCTTTATTCTGGTTAAGTTTTAGTTTGACTGTGGCGTGGACAATGTTTCATGCGACTGATTCGCTTCAGATTGCCTTGTAGAAAATTCATGACGCATCGCCTGACTTATAATTTGAATGCATTAGCTTTATTCTGTTTGGCCATCCCACTCGTGGGCGCTCTGGGGATTCAGTTGACCGGTGACCTGCCGTGTCCTCTCTGTCTTCTGGAGCGCGTGGCCATGTTCAGTGTGGCGATTGGCCTTGTGCTGAATCTTCGTTACGGACTTAAGCCGTCTCACTATGCGATGTCTATGTTGGGTGCTCTGATGGGACTCGTGATTTCGGGACGTCATGTGTTGCTTCATGTGAGCGGCCCTCCTGGGAGCGGGTACGGAGGAGCCTTTTTGGGATTACATCTCTACACCTGGGCGCTGATTGTCTTCTTTTGTTTCTTGATCGGGGCGTCAGTTCTGCTGCTGGGCTCGGCCCAGTTTGAAACAGAGAACGACTCCTCCCCGCGTGTGGGGTGGAACACGAGTCTCTGGGCGCGGCTTACGAGCTATCTGATTTTTGCGTTGTGTGCGATCAATGCAGGAATGGCTTTTATGGAGTGTGGCCCTCTTGAATGCCCCGAAAATCCCACCGGCTATTGGATATTCGGTCACTAAAGGGTCGGATGTTGGTTTCGCAAGGGGGAGCAGGAGACACTTCCGATTTGGCTTGGAGGAATTTTGAATGGGTGATGGATGCGGTGGAAAGTGAGTGATCATCTTCTGGGCGAAATTAACAAGTCAAATCTGATCGATGAGTTGAGAGAACGGCTGTCTGCACAAATAGACGCTTTGACGCATTCCCAGAGATCGACCCAAGCGGGTGCGACACACGAAGAAACACGAGCAGAGGATCCAAAGGACACCCGTGCCACCGAAGCCGCTTATTTAGCCAGGGGGTTGGCGGGCCGGGTAGAGCAGCTCAAGCTCGATTACGATCGATTGTCCACCGTCATGCCTTTAGATGTTGGCGATTCCGATGCGGTTGAGATCGGTCGCTTGGTGCGACTTGTAGATGATGACGACCAGGCTGTGGTTTACTTTTTGCTCCCTGTTGCAGGGGGTGAACTTATTCAATCCGGGTCGATAGGCGTTCGCGTATTGTCTCCTGCGTCTCCTGTGAGTCAGCAAATGCTGGGCCGTTCTGTGGGCGAGGACTTTACAGTCAACTTACCCAAAGGAGAAGTCACTTTTAGCATCGAAGAAGTGATCTAGACTGAGATTATGCGGAAAAGAAATCGACTATATCTCCTCGAAGTTTCTGGCTCGCAGGTCGTTCACTGCGGTTGAAAAACCCATGAGCCTCTCCTTGGTAAACTTCATACTTCACATCTTTAAAATCTTTTTTTAAATGCTCTGCGCAAATACGGGATGATTGGGCGAGTTGATCTTTGGATCCGACTGCAATGAAAGTCGGGGGCAGAGAGTTGAATTTAAGGTCCATGGGTGTGACCGCTTGGCTTGAACCGATTTCTTTTTTGAGGGCCTCGGCGCCGGCATAGGATTCGAGCATCAGGGCGGCACTGGGAAATTTGTCATCGATCCAACTTAATCGATCAAGCACTCCATAAAGCGAAATAGCGCTCTTTATATCAGGGAGTTTAAGTGCGAATTCTGCATCTAAGTTTTTGATCAGGTCAGAGTTTGTAACTAAGATGGCCAGCATGAGGACTAGATTCCCTCCGGCTGAATCACCCATGAGGTGAATGCTTTTATGCTCTGGATAGTTTTCTTGGATCCAGGCAAGGGCAGAAAGTAGTGAAAGCAACATGTGCGGATGAGGTCTTTCGGGTGCAAGTGGGTACTCTAAATTGAACACGGGGTGCCCAGCCTGCGCGAGAAAGTCAAGTTCTGCGGTGTACATTTCCATTTTCCCGCAGATCCATCCCCCTCCATGTATGTACACCACGGGGGCTTTCTTGGGGCTGCCTGGCTTCCGCTCGATTAATTCCAGGCGTTCTGCGGGATGTTCTCCGTAAGGGTGCTTGACCAGCCATGGCTCCATCTCACGATGTCGACGCCGTGTCATCAAACTAAAAGTGTTCATCAACACTCTCCAAGTTTGGACTCCAATTTTTTGGCTGATCTTGAGAGGGGTTTTTGTGTCTGGTGCGGTCAAGGGAATGCTCCTTGTGATTTGATGGTGAAGAGGGGGGCTTTCGAATGGACGGTGATTCCAACCGAAGGGGTTATGTAAGCTGATCGAAAGAGTATTCAACTTTTTGTCGTTATGATAGATTCGCGAAGGCCGATTGATATTTCTGTCATACTCCGTTTGGGAGCTATGATTACCAAGCAGGCTTTCGAAAACAGAATACAGTGTGGATCAAGGGCAGAAAGAGGTTGGCAATATGCCGGTGCGTGTCGGGACGAGCTTTGGGCGGTTCAATTTTGAGGGGATAGGTGCTTTTCGGGCCTGGCTTGACTTGTGTGAAGACAGCCATATCGATTCGATCTGGCAGTCAGATACCGTCATATCGAAGCAGATGTTTCACGAACCTCTAAGCCTTCTCGCGGTGATCGCAGGCGCGACGCGTCGGCTCAAAATCGGAATGAATGCGGTCGTTCTCGGATTTCGCGACCCGGTTACCTTTGCGCGTCAATGCGCCTCGATTGATCATTTAAGTGAGGGCCGTTTATTACCCGTGATTGGGGTGGGCGGAGGGGATTTGGACGCATGGGAGGCCACTGGCCGTACGCCTGCGCGACGTGGCGCGCGTGCAAATGAGGCCCTCGAGGTCTTGACGCGGCTTTGGTCCGAAGAAGACGTGAGCTTTGAAGGTGAGTTCTTGAAAGTCGCGAATGCGACGATTTCTCCGCGGCCGGTACAGCAGCCTTTCCCGCTCTGGATTGGCGGGTCGAGTAAGGCCGCGATTCGGAGGACGGTTCGATATGGCAGCGGTTGGTTGGGCGGGCTCCAGGATGTGGATAGCGCCATTGCGACGGCCGCGGATATTCGGAGTGAAGCGAAGGTTCAGGGGAAAACGATTCCTCAAGATCACTATGGTGCAAGTGTTCTGTTTCGGATTCAGAGCGACGCAGAGCTGAGGTCTGGCCGGGGCTCCAATGAAAAAACAAGGACGGGCGTTGAGAAGTTGATGGTCTCGGGCTCTGCCGAGCTTGTTTTGGATACTTTGAGGAAGTACGTGAAGGGCGGAATTTCAAAGTTCGTTCTCGTCCCCATGGTACGGAACCAGGCTGATTTGATCGAGCAGACACGACTGCTTAATCAAGAAGTGATCCCTGAGGCAGCCAAAATCGAGATGCCAGTTTTTTAATCCGGTGAATGGCTGGGTTGATGACTAATTTGAAGCTTTCATGACCCTTAAGAGGCATGGAGATCTTTGGGGATTCATTTCAGCTCTTGAATTCGAGCCCTTCAAAGCTTTGCTCCGCTCTCCAATTTTCAAGTACCTTAAAGAAGGCAATCGAGCCTTCACCATAAGGCGCGGCTTGGAGGCTTTGGGGATTGGGCCGCCCCTCGTTGTTGTAGTAACCGGGGGTGCACTCTGGTCCGCCGATTCCGCCCATCGCTCCGGTGCCTTTCTCAATAATCGTCTTGACCCATGCCTCCTCGGCCTCCTTGGAGACTTCCACAGTTTCTATCTTCTCTTTGAGGGCATGACTGATGATGTATGCAATGTGTGTACTGAGTTCTTCTAAAAGGTGCGGAAAGTTCGCTGTAAATGCACTTTGGCTGATACTCATCATGAAGCAGTTAGGAAAGCCCCGGCTTTGCATCCCGTGCAGAGAACTCATTCCGTCTGCCCATCGATCGCTTAGGCTGTGCCCCTCTCGGCCATAGATCTCATATCCGGCTCGGCGCGCGTATGATGTTCCGACCTCAAATCCGGTTGCAAAGATGATGCAATCGACTTCATATTCTTGACCATCCACGATGAGACCGTTTTCGGTGATTCGGTCCACTCCTTGGCCGTGAGTATCTACGAGAGTGACATTGGGCCGGTTGAACGTAGGGAGATACTCGTCATTGAAAGTTGGACGTTTACAGAACATCTGGTAGTAGGGTTTGAGCGATTCAGCGACGTCCGGATCTTCGACGAGCTCGTCAACGCGTGCTCGGATTTCGTTCATTTTCTCAAAATTTGTTAATTCCATAATTTCAGGAACATTGAGTCCTTTGCCCGAGGCTTCTTTAAAATTGCGGATCATCATCCCAATCAAATCGGTCCAACCGTCTTTGACGAGGTCTTCAGGTTGGGGCACGCCCGAAACAAGTCCGTTGAAATTTTCCATACGGTGTTTGTGCCAGCCGGGTTGTAATTCAGCCGCCCATTTCGGGTCTGTGGGAGAGTTTCCTCTGACGTCCACCGAGGAAGGAGTTCGTTGGAAGACATAGAGTTGCTGGGCCGTCTCCCCGACGAAGGGGACACACTGGATCGCAGTGGCTCCTGTCCCAATGACCGCAACGCGTTTGTTAGCGAGTCGTTTCAAGTCTCCCTCGGGTCCCCCTCCCGTGTATTCGTAGTCCCAACGACTGGTGTGGAATGTATGACCTTTGAAGTCTGCGATTCCGGGTATTCCGGGCAATTTGGGTCGATGCATGGGGCCGTTCGCCATGGCGACGAAGTGAGCACGAATCTTGTCATTTTTATTGGTCGATACGATCCACCTTGAAATGGACTCATCCCAACGCATTTCGGTGACCTCAGTTTGAAAGAGGGCATTTTCGTAGAGGTCGTAATGTCGGCCGATGGCTTGACTGTATGAGAGAATTTCCGAGGCTCGCGCGTACTTTTCAGACGGGACGTAGCCGAGTTCTTCAAGCAGTGGGAGATAAATATAGGACTCGATGTCACATTGAGCGCCGGGATACCGATTCCAATACCAAGTGCCTCCGAAATCCCCTCCCTTTTCGATAATTCGGATATCTTTCACGCCGGCTTCTCGCAATCGAGCGCCTGCCTGCAAGCCTCCGAATCCTCCCCCGATGAGAAGGACTTCGACTTCGTCTGTGAGTGGCTCTCGCTCGATGGCGGATTCGATATATGGGTCGTCGACGTAATGAGCGAAGTCACCTCTCACTTCGAGGAACTGATCGTTCCCGTCGGCTCGGAGCCTTTTAGCTCGCTCCTCGCGATAGCGCTCTCGGAGTGCATCCGGATCGAAATCAAGATCTGCATATTTGTCAGACGTTTTGTCTTGAGGAGTATTCATCTTAGTCATCCTTTAATTGGGGGCGCCTTTAACGAGTGTGCAAGACTTGCCAGAAGTTGTCGATCTCAGTATTTGGGCGGTGCGCTCGAAGCACTTCTCCTGGGCGAAATGACGAAGAGCCGGGGGATTCTGAAGGGAGACTCTCTCAGTTGTCAAAGAAGTGGCCAACGTGAGAAGGGGGTCTAGGAAAAAAGGGTGTGGAAAGACGTTCAGAGGTGAGCCTCTGACAGGTCAGCCCTCGATTCCATCAATTAAGTCGCGGTGGTCTTCTGCGATATCTTTGCCCATCGCGAGGTCAACGAGGAGCCTTCCCCCCAAGGCATTCGGCGCGAAAACCAGGTCTGCACTCGCTAGTTTCAGGCGGGGAATTGCTGCGACTGAATTAGCGACGGCCAGTACTGAGATCTCAGGATTGATATCCTTGGCGACGAGGGAGATAAAAGCATTTGAACCATCATCATCTCGAGCGGCAATGATGAGTCGCGCAGAACGTATTCCCGCCTCAATGAGGACTGATTCTTCACAGGCGTCGCCCCGAATCACCTTGGTGTCAACAACGTCGGCGACATAGCTCGAATCAACGATTTGCACGAAGGAGATTCCTTTCGTGACGAGTTCATTGGCCGCATTTTTCGAGATCGCACCATCGCCCGCCAAAATAACATGATCTTTAGGTTCCACGTGCTTCTCCTCTGGTTTGAACATGCGCATGAGCTCACCCGATAATACGGGTCCTACCACTGATGCCGTTATGGTCGCGAAAATGGATAGGCCAACCGCGATGAGTGAGATGACAAATAGGCGGCTTTCAAAGGTCACCGGATTGATGTGTCCATAACCGACGGTTGAGACTGTAATTATGGTGAAATAGAGAGCCGTTGCGAAATCTGAAACTTTCGGCTCAAAGCCTCGACCAAGGAGCATGGTCCCGAACCCCCCGTAGGCGATCACGGTGATGAGGCTGACTAACGAAAAGAAGAAGTTTGCGCCTGGCACTCGACGATCAAACTTCTTGTGGAACACGAGAGCTGCAACGAGCATGGCGCTCGGAAGGAAAAGCGTAATTTGCCATTTTTGCTGAAGACTGTTGACGACGATGGTGATGGCCATCAGAAGGACGGCAAATGACCACGCGACAGACAGTCTCCAGAGTAAGCCCATCCCGACGATAATCAGCAGGGTGCCCAGGAAGATTTGGCTCCCGCTGCCAAGCGCCCACAGAGAGGAGTCGAGTTCCATGAGAGGCTGCAGGGCGGTGAGTTCGACTTTAGGATAGCCCTGGCCATCAACGATATTGATGCCGCCGGCGAGAATGACCGCGATGCCCAAAGGGACCTGTGGCCAAAGGTTCCAAAGGGTGTCGAACCATTTCTTCTGCTTTAATTTGTTGATTCGGGGTGGAGGCATTGCCAAAATCTAGCGAGATTCAGCACTTCTTTGTATCGCTTTGTTCCACCTTCTGCAGATCTTGGCAGATTCCTTCAGGATTGGACCCTTTTATTCATTTCTCGTCGTCCGATTAAAGAGAGAATGGCCGGATTTTAAGAGCGTTTAGCGTTAGTGTCTGATTTTAGTCTTGAAGGGATAACTAGCCGTGAATCGACTGAATCGATGGTCTGTCTTTGCCGTGTGTACGGTTTTGGCTCTAGTATGGGCTTGCGCGACTCCCATGAGAACCAGTTTTGATCGTGATCCGAATGCGGATTTCACGCGATATCGCACTTTTGCATGGGTGGGGCCGGCGCCTTTGGCGCGAGCCAAGCAGGGGACAGTGACGGGGAGCTTTGTGAGTGCCCTTGATGATCAGCGCCTGCGAAGAGCTGTGGATCGGGCCCTTCAGTCTAGAGGCTACACATTGATCACAGACACGGAAAAGGCAGACCTTGTGGTCGCTTACAGTGTAGGAACGGAAGACAAGGTACGCGTTCATCAGACGCCATCTTCGATGACCGTCTACCCGTATCCGGGCCGTTATCGATATGGCAGCTGGTACACAGGGTCCACGGTCAACGTTCAGCAGTATACTGAAGGAACGCTTACGCTGGAAGTTTATGATCGGAGAACGGAACAGGCCGTGTGGGTAGGCTGGGCCTCAAGGCGTTTGTCTCGTAAAGACGATTCTCAAAAAATAATTAACGAAGCCGTTTCTAAAATTCTTTCCGGATTTCCTAGAGTGCCGACTGTCGAATGAGTTTAATGCCAGAATTTTTCTGGGGAAAGAGCTTCCTGCGACTTAGAGGATGGAGCACCGAAGGCGATAAGCCGACGGAAAACCGTTTTGTTTTGATTGCAGCTCCCCACACTTCAAACTGGGACCTGCTGTACCTCCTCGCTTTTGCGAGTGCATACAGTCTCAGAATTTCATTCATGGCGAAGCACACGCTGTTCCGTCCGCCGACGGGCTGGTTGCTCTCGGCGCTCGGCGGCATTCCTGTGAAGCGGAATCGCAATCAAAATATGGTCGACCAGATGGCCGATGTTTTCGAGAGCAGCGAAAACTTGATTCTCGTAGTCCCTGCTGAGGGGACTCGAAGTTATTCGCCGTATTGGAAGTCAGGCTTTTATCGAATCGCTGAAAAAGCAGGCGTGCCGATCATTCCCAGCTTTCTTGATTACAAACGAAAAGCGGGTGGTTTTGGGCCACCGCTTCATCCATCCGGTGATCTGCGTGGGGATATGGATGTCCTGAGAAAGTTTTATAATGGTCGAGCCGGAAAGTATCCAGAGTACTTCAGCCAAGTTCGGCTCAAGGATGAAGACTGAGGAAAGATTTAGAAGCTTGCATGAGGATTTCTGCCTGAGAGATTTTTTTAGGCGAGTGTCCTCAGTCCTTCGAGATTAAGCCCTGAATGTATTCTTTCACTGAATACTCGGCACTCCAACCCAAGAACTTGGCCTTATCAACATCTAAATTCGCATCCATACGGTTTCCTGATCTCTCGGGAAGCATCTTGAGACCGACTTTGAAGAGTTCAGCGATCTCAAGAACTGAGTAGCTTGCATCAGCCCCAAGTCCATACTCGTCGCCTTGGCCATGCTCTCCCACGATGAGGAGGCCGCGCACGATGTCGGCCACGTGCGTAAAGTTTCGTCGTTGTGTGCCCGGTGAGACAACGGTGAGAGGCTGCCCTGCTTTAAATTGCTCGGTAAAAATACCCAGAACGGTGGCGTAGTCGCCTGAGGTGATCTCTCGGGGCCCGTATACATTGTAGAAGTAGGTAATGGCGAAAGAGAGATCGAACCATCGTCCGTAGTTGACCACCAACTCGGTATTGGTGGCTTTGGTCCATGCATAGGGGCTTTGGTCTCTTCCTAACCCGCCGTCTGAGAATTTAGTGCTCGATCCGGCGTAGATGAGTTTGGCCTTATTCTCCCGGCAGTATTCGACCACGGCGAAAGTACCCGTTTTGTTCAGATCCCAGACGGTTTGAGTTTCTGAGAAGCTGCGTTCGACCCTTGAGTACTCTCCTAGGTGATAGACCAAGTCGGGCTTCTCTGGGATGAGTGTCGCGATATCTCGGGTGTGCCCATTGATGTATCGAGCGCCCTCAATGTGATTGGATTCTTGACCGGTGAAGTAGTTGTCGAGGACAATCACCTCATTTGACGGGATGCCCAGCAAAGCCTCTACGAGATGACTGCCTATAAAACCAGCCCCCCCAGTGACAACGATGCGCTTATTTTCGATCATTCTATCTCCTCGCCGTGCCAAAGTTTATTGAATCGTTCCACCTGAATTGATCTATTCGATGGTCACTTGGGCCTATTCAAGTCGAGTACGGCCGCAGAGACTAAAAGACAATGATCGAAGCTTCAAGGGGCCGGCGAAGCGTTACGCCAGGACGGCTTACGAATCGAGTAGAGGGCAAAAGGCAAAATGCTGAAGAAAATAAAGCCCACCACCACAACAAGGCGATAGGCGTATCTCTGGCTTTCGGGAACCAACTCGGGAGGCAAGAAGGCAAAGCCAATCGCAATCATTCCTGCGATTGAGCCGACGGAAGCCAAGCTCCAAATGCCCACGTTTCCAAATGGAACTCGGTAGCGACGCGGCACATCGGGGTGGCTGTATCGGAGTTGAACACTCGCAGCGAACATCAAGATATACATAATGATATACAACATGGTGGGCACGACGCTCATGAGCCAAAAGGCCACTTGAACATCGAAGAAGAGGTAAACGGTGGACATAAGTGAAAAGAGGGTCGCTTGAAAAAGAAGAATAGGATAATGGGCGAGGTGTCGGTTTTCCCTTTGCCAATACTTAGGAATGGCGCCGTCTCGGCCCGCGACGAGTAGCCCCCGGGTGGGGGCCGGGATCCAGTTGTTGACCTCGCCGATCATCCCCAGCGCGATGAGCAGGCCCGCAACCAAGAGGAGCCAACTCGTGTCTGTCTTTTGGAGGAGCATCTCAATGGCTTGCATAATGCCTGCATCTAAGTCGATTTTGGATTCTGGAACGATGATGGCAATGGATAGAGCGATGAGAGTCACAAGAATGAGGGCGATACCGGCTGATGTGATGATGGCGATGGGGTAGTCCCTACGCGGATTACGTGCCGAAGCGGCATTGGAAGCGGAGGCTTCAATACCAGCAAAAGTGAGAAACGCGCCCACCACAAAGGAAAGTTTTTCTGTGTCTTTGAGGTCAGGAAAAAAGCTTGCCCACGAGAATTCGATCTCGGGCGTGTGCCCTTCGGAGAGGTAGACCAGAGCTAAGCCGAAAATGAAGAGGATCGGAACAATGCGCCCAAAGACTGTGCAGATCGATGCAACCCATCCGCTGGTCCGTGTCCCGAAGAGGTTAAGTACGGTGAGGATCCAAAACAATCCATTAATGGCAAAGAAGATAAACCAAGGATTGTCTTTGAGGTTAGGATCAAGTCCATAGACGGCCGCCACGACGGTTACCGTAAGAATCGATGGAAACCAGATGACGTTCTCAATCCACTGCTGCCAGACGGCGACGAAGCCCATACGTTCGTTGAAGGCAGTCTTAACCCAGATGTAGACGCCGCCATCCTCAGGCCACCCTGTGGCCAACTCAGCTGAGATCAATGCAGAGGGGAGGAGGAAGACAAGCGCGACCATCAAGTAGATGAAAACGAGCGAGAAGCCATATTTGGCCATGGAGGGCGCGCCGTGAATGCTGGTGATAATGCCCGTGGTGATCATCACCAAGCCAAAGACCGTGAGGCCCCGCACGGACTTTCCTGAACCCTCAGCCATCAACGGAACTCCTCTCCCCATTGACTCCCAGACGAAGTCAATCGCTCTATACAGATGAGTCTTGCTGAAATGCTACCGCATCCTGAGCCATGGAGTTCATGTTGAGGGCTCTCGTGAAATTCAAGCGTTTTTAGAGTCGATTGACTTCCTGGCTCCTCTTTTGAAGCAAGACAGGAGGGGCGGGCGGCCCCTTGAGGCTTTTCTCCGTGGGGCTGCCAGTGGGTGATCCGTCAGGCCTCCGAAATTCTTTCGCTGGTTCTTTTTGGTC
>NZHD01000087.1 GCA_002691205.1 Deltaproteobacteria bacterium | reverse complement strand
CTGCCAGTCCAAGAGGATCTGGTTGCTGGTTCCCACACGAAGCGTGTTGTTCGTGGTGGCCGGCTTCAGATACGAAGCTCCCTTGCCTCCGGTGTACAGCGCGTAGGTGGCGGACGTTCCGCCGTCGTAGGTCATGATGGCATCGTCGAAAAGAACACTCACAGAAAGAAGTGAGACGTCATTTGACCCGTCAGTGTCAAACGAAACTGTCACTGTCAACGTGTCACCCACCGAGGCCACGCCGCCGCCCCAGCTGTTGGTCATACTTGTCGAAAATGCATTTGCTCCGGCCGCTCCGAAGAGCAGAAGTGCCGCTGCAAGCACGTTTGTTATCAGAAGTCGCATCCAATTATCTCCTTTAAGGTGTTTTCATCCAACTCTCACACACGTGAACTAATCACTTCATCCCACGTGTGTAACAGAAGTAGTACTTATCCAATTAGAACCTTGTCTCTGTGTCGCAGAGTTCGATCAACTTTCAAATTACACAATCGCAGTACGTACTACTGAGCGGAGCAGTTTGTCGCGGTTGGCGCGGCGCATGACAGACCACTTGGACCAGGCGTGAACGTAATTTGCGAAAGCGCAGTTGCCAGGTCATCGAGGCCAACACCGAGGTCACAGTTGAAATCGGAGATGTCGTCGGCGCCGTTGCCCTGTGCGGTAATCACGATCGCGATATCATCAAGACCCGTAGAACCGTCATTGTTGACATCGGTGTCGCAAGGTTGTCCGTAACCATTTCCATCATAGTCTTCCTGCGAAGAACAGTTACCCGTGGCCAAAAGAGGACCATTGGGCGTGTTTACGCAGTTGTCGTACGCGTCCGGAACACCATCACTGTCGGCGTCGGGCGCGGAGCCAGCGAACGAACCAAAAGAAAGGCCGATCGTCAGCAAGGCGGTGCATCCAAGCACTATAAGGTTTCGTATCATTCTTTTTTTCTCCTCTGAGATTTCCATCGTGGAGCCCTGCGAGGGACGAGATCCCAATCGCAACTCTTGCACCCTATCACCAACGCTAGGCTCAGGTCAAACTCGTTTTTGTGACTTTTCCATGTTTTTTTCGGGTCTAGCCAAAGCACCCAAAACTGGTTGTAAAGCGGATACTTACACGATTTGCGCAATACCGCTTTCTGTTCGAGGTCACAGGGATATGCAATCACTATGCCATCGCCATTTCGAGCCCTCGTCCCCCTAATCGCCGCCTGAGCTTCGTCGTGCAGCCGTGAACGGAAAAGGTTTTCTCTGTTCGAGTAAAGGTTTCTTACCCCTCTCACCCGCTTCACCAATTAATTCATAGACGAGGATCTAAGCAAAAACCCCGGAATCAAGACCGGAAGTATCCCCGAAGGAAATTAAATGCCCCCTCGGGTGTAAAATTCCAAGGAACGGGCCCTCAATTCGGCGTTGGATTTTCCCTCAGCAGGGCCAAAGCCGGCTCCAGCTTTTCCTGGACCGATCGCAAACGTGCCTCAGCCCTAGCCACCCCGGTTGGACGGCGACCCCTAATCGACGTCTCCAAACGAACGCTGAGAATGGGAACGGACCGGGCAAATGGACTTCGATCCAGAGCCAATAGAGAGCGAAGCGTTTCCTTCAAAAGCCCCTCCGAACCGATCACCCAGTGCCAAAGCAACAAACGTCGCTTGCCTTTTTCAACCGAACGAACGTCAAAAAGGCGCCCATCCGGCTGCTCTTCGACCTCGTCTTTTCGTACCGTCCAGCCTGAGCCAGGGAGGGCCGTAATCGCTGAAAGCGAGCTTCCGCCCCGCTGTAAATAATCTGACTCGGCCACGAAAACAGAAACCGAACCGCCATCGAGAAAGTACTCCCGTTTAAGAACCTCGCCGAAACGCGCACTCCCCCGGAACGCGAAATCAGGCTCCACCTTCTCCGAGTCCCACATGGAAAGAGAATCGCTCACCGTCGAGTACAAAGAAGGCAGGTTGGATCCAGGAGCCTGCCAAACAGGGCCGAAAAAAAGAGCGGCGTGAGTCGCCAATGCGGCCACGCTGACGACCGCCAAGGCCTGCTTGGATCCAAAACCAGCTGGATCCACGGCCGAGAAGCTAACCTCATGGCTCAATCTGGGGAACTTCTCGAGCAAAATATCAAGTCCATAGATCACTAAGAGCCCCATCAGAAGAATCACAATGCCCTGGAGATTGTGAATCGCAATCACCTCCGAATGAGGATTGAGAATGAGGGTCAAAACACGGAGGCCATTCAACGCGAAGGCGACGAAGGGCGCCATGAGGAAAAGAATCAGGGCATGCCAACCGGTTCTTTGAAAAAGATCAATCAGCAAGATCGAGAGAAGGCTCAAGATCTGAATCGAACGCATACCGCTGCAGCCTTCAATCACCTGAAAAGCTTGCGTGGCCCGCAAAATTTGATCGCCAGAGACCAGAGCCGGGAGACCTAACAAGTCCAACATCCACCCACTTGACTGAGCGGTCCAAATCTGGAGCTTGAAAATGATCGCCAACAGCAAAGGCGCAGGCAAAGGAACCGCAAACAAGAGAAAGGCAATGGGCAGCCAAACCGCACGCAAACCCGGCATTCCCCAGTAGGCGCACACGATGGAGGTCAGCAAGAGGATGAGGGAAAAAACCTGAAGGTCAAAGGCCGATGTGTAAACAGCCCAGAAAAAAATAGCGACCCCGGTCGCGACGCCAAGCCAAATTAAACCCAGTGGACCAGTTTGACGAGGCAGAGCCAAAAGCCGATTGGACCGCCGGTACAGCAGCCAAAGGCTCAAAGCGACGATAATCAAAGGAGCATTATCGTTGGGACGAAACAACCAATACTCCACACCTTGACTAAAGCTGTAACGGGTCCCAAGCGTGTAAAGGTGATGAAAAGCCAGAAGGAAAACAGCGAAAGCCAGCCAATGAGGAAGCCACATACGCCAGTTCATGACTAGACCGGTCGGAGTGTTCTCTGGACGCTCTGTGGAACTACTCATCACTTCTCCAAAAATAGAATCAAAATTGGGCCCCGCGCTTACGGCCTACATATTGATCGATCGAAAGCCTCCCGCCCCAAAAGCCCTCGAACTCCACCGCACTCCGGCAAACAGAATTTAGAAACATTGGCCATACCAAGACAAGACAAGTTTCGCCTCAAGCCGGTTCCCTTCACCGCACAGGATTGCAAGCCGCAATATAGCCTAAGCGTCCTGCAGGGCTCGTCTCCTGGGATCACGTGACTCTTTCGATTCAGGGAATATGCGAAACCGCACCGAAAGAAAAAACAAGCTGAGCTTCAGACGTCGCATCCGCCTTCGATCGCTCCTTCGCCAAGCGATGCCGAAAGGTACTCCTTGGGACTCCCAACTTGCGAGAGGCCAGACTGACATTGCCCCCGCACCCCATCAGAACTTCTTCCAGGGAAAGCCCTTTCGGGGGTAGGCCCGCTGAGCCCGCAGAAAGGGGCTCCTCGGGAACGGCACGTGAACCCACTGCTCTCTCGGCCAATTTTTGATCGAAATCTCTTTCAGGCCACCGGACAGCGACACGCTCAATGATATTAAAAACTTCCCGCCCATTTCCAGGCCAGCTGTACGCGCACAAGCGAGAGAGTGCTCCGGCAGTGGGCCTCTTCACTTCTCTTCCGAGCCGAGCGGAGACCACGCGACTGGCCTCTTCAACTAACGCCTCGAGATCCATCACGCGATTCCGTAAAGGCGGCAACTCGATTTCAACGACGGCGAGTCGGTAATAGAGGTCAGATCGAAATCGACCTTCTGCAACCTCCAGCGGAAGTGAACGATTGGTCGCAGCCACCACTCGGGCGTCTAAAACCATTGTCTTTGTCCCCCCCACCCGTTCAAAGCGTCGATCATGTAGGACGCGCAATAGCTTGGCCTGAACTTCAGGGGACAACTCGGAAATTTCATCAAGGAACACAGTGCCCGTGGACGCAAGTTCAAAGCGCCCTTTGCGGGCCGCCGAAGCCCCCGTAAACGCCCCACGCTCGTGACCAAAGAGTTCGCTTTCAATCACACTTGAAGCCAATGCGGCGCAATCAACATGAACAAAAGGCTGTCCGCCTCTAGAGGAGGCTTGATGCAGTTCTCGCGCAAGCATTCCCTTGCCCGTACCGGTCTCCCCCACAATTAAAACGGAGCAATCGCTTTCGGCTAAATTGGGGAGGTCGGTACGAACACAGTCCATCGCCTCGCTCAAGCCCCAAACCATTGAAGACGACCCCGAACAATCGCTGGCTGAACTCCGGCGAGTATCCGGACACAAATGTCCTGCTTTAAGATCGAGTCTGCTCACTCATTATCAATGCCTTGGCTTTTGGCCCATCGCAATGAAATCAGACTCAGCCTGAGGGAAATTTGATGTCGCTCAGTAGAGCACCACACTCCGAATAACGGAGCCGTCATGCATCCACTCAAATGCATCATTGATATCTTCCAGGGGAAGGGTTCGGCTCACCATTTCATCTAGCTTAATTCGGCCTGACATGTAGCGATCCACGAAGCCCGGAAGCTGAGTACGCCCCTTCGTCCCGCCGAAAGCAGTCCCTCGCCATGAACGCCCTGTCACAAGTAAAAAAGGACGAGCATGAATCTCTTGCCCTGCACCCGCTACACCAATAATAATCGATTCGCCCCACCCCTTGTGACAGCATCGGAGCGCATTTCCCATCGTTTCTACGTTGCCTATACATTCAAAAGAGTAGTCGACTCCGCCATCAGTCATTTCAATAATGGCCGCCTCGATATCATCCACCTTACGAGGGTTAACAAAGTCGGTGGCACCAAATTGCTTCGCCAACGGAAACTTTTTCTCATTCACATCCACCGCAATGATTTTCTCTGCTCCAGCCATCACGGCTCCCTGAATCACAGCGAGCCCAATTCCGCCCATGCCAAAAATGGCAACGTTGGATCCGGGTTCCACTTTCGCAGTGTGAAGTACCGCACCAATTCCTGTCGTTACCCCACACCCAAGCAAGCAGACCTTATCCAGTGGTGCATCCGATCGAACCTTCGCCAAGGCGATCTCGGGAACCACCGTGTACTCGGCGAATGTCGAAGTACCCATATAATGGTGGACTCTTTGGCCTTTATAAGAGATGCGACTGGTTCCGTCAGGCATCTGACCCTGGCCCTGCGTTTCACGAATGGCTCCGCACAGATTCGTCTTCCCGGAGAGGCAGAACTTACACTGTCTACACTCTGGAGTGTATAAAGGAATGACGTGATCACCAACCGCCAAGGAAGTCACGCCCGGTCCAACTTCTTCTACGATCCCAGCGCCCTCATGACCCAGCACTGCGGGAAAAAGTCCCTCCGGATCATCCCCCGAAAGCGTAAAAGCATCGGTATGACAAACTCCGGTCGCGACAAGGCGAACAAGGCACTCGCCCTGCTTTGGGCCCTCTAGATCGATCTCATCAACGATCAGCGGATGCCCCGCCTCAACTGCAATGGCTGCTCTAACCTTCATTTAATTTCCTTTTTCTAAAGATTGCATGCAACGTCATCTCAGAACGCTAGCCCTCCGCACAGGCTCTCATCAAGGAATACAAACCCGCCAGCACGATCCAGACTAAGGTCATTCCACCTCTCAAAAATCCAAACCGACCTTGGGGGGCCTCTGGCTCATCTTGGTCCTGCAGGCTCGGTCCTAAACTCGACTCAGCCTCGACGGGCGACTCCGTAGAGGGCATCCCATCCCACTCAATCGGTGCAGGCTGCCTCCTTGTTTGAGAACCTGATGAGATTAAACCTCCACAATGAATACACTTTTTCTGGCCCACAGGAAAAGAGACATCACATCTGAGACAACGAACTTCGTATTCGTTTTGGTCGCCCATCAATGTACTCCGCTCGTTGGAACAAGACTTCCCGGATCAATCCCTAAACCCCGAACAGCTCGGTCCCACATTTTCGTCACGGGAGAGCTGAAGACGAGTTCCGGAGTCGCCTCCGCCGCCAACCAGGCGCCTTGAGCAATCTCAAAGTCTAACTGCCCTTGTCCCCAACCCGCATAACCAAGAAAAAAACGCATTTGGGGTGGAGGATCGAGCGTCAGACGTTCAAAAACATCCATGGAACTCGCCAAATGGACTCCTTGCATCACCGTGTTGACCTGCTCGCTCTCGCCCGGAGTCGACAGCGTTTCGCCGAAAAGCATCCAACCTGAATCGAGAGAAACCGGCCCTCCCCAAGCCGCACGCTGTTCGCTCCCTCCCCGCCATGGGCAGCCTAAACTGCTGAATAAATCCGACAAACTCAGATCCACTTCACGATTCAACACAAGCCCGAAACTCGCCTCTTCATCGTGCTGAACCAAGAGCACGACACTCCGGCTAAAATTCGGATCCTGGAGCTGCGGCATGGCAACGAGCAGCGAAGCTTTCAATTCTGGCCAGGTCACTGCACGAGACTAGCAGGCCTTGTACCCTGATAACGTCGTGAAGGGATCAACTTCATATCGTGCGCGTGCCCCGGAGGTCTGGTTGGCCGCAGGGATTGCTCTGATCTGCGCCGGTGCCCTCACAGGTATGGGAAGCCTGAAAGGGATCGCTCTTTCAATGCTCTTCACTCAAGCTGGGCTCCTGTGCATCGCCTGCGCTGGAGCCAACTGGTCTGATGAGCCCGTAAAAAGCGGGCTGGGTCTCGACTCGCCCGTTCGCCCCCTCTCTCTAAAGGGCGCCATCATCGCTGTTATTTCGCTTCTCTGGCTGAGTTTTAGCCTGAATTTCTTCCTTGAATTCAGTGGGATGCGAGAAAACAGCGCCCTGGTGGAGCTTGAAAAACAACTTACCCATATAAAGAAGCAAGAGCTCGTCTGGATGCTCGTGTGCCTCGCCCTTCTGCCCGCTCTCGCAGAGGAGCTTCTTTTTCGAGGCCTTCTTTTAGGCCGCCTCAAAGCACGCTGGGGGCCTAACGTCGCCCTCACCTTGAGCTCATTGTTATTCGGAGCCGCCCACCTCGACTTAGCTCAGGGGTTGGCCGCCACCGTGCTGGGAGTTTTCCTCGGGGGACTTCGGCTCCGAACGGGGAGCGTCCATGCCTCAATTCTGTGCCACGCGAGCAACAACGGGATCGCCGTCTTACTTCCTCAATTGGTCGAACTGGGATGAAGACCGGATATCGCTACAGACTAAGCCCAGAATGGACGATCAGTCTCTCTAGCGTCCTCTCTCTCATCTCAACATTGAAGGAAGATCTCCATGCAATCCTCCACACGTATCATGCTTCTCGACGACGGCGAACTCACAGAGGTCGCTCGCTTGCTTGACCGGATGGGCGTTTCGTATCTGCGGTTTTCTGAGAACCCTCTCGACGGACCACAGCTCCCTCCCATGGACCTCCTCATCTCAACAACCCACTATGCGGAACAAGTTCACCGAGGAACACCCGCTGGGGCTCGTCCAGGCCGACCTCTCCGAATCATCGCCACCGAAGAGGCTGCAACTTTTTCGACGGAACAGCTTCAAAAGTGGGGCTTCCATCTTCGTGTCCAACTCCCGGGTCACCTTGATCTATGGGAACTACTGATCTGCCGCGGCATTTATTCGGGCACCGAGAAAAGACAGGAAGAGCGGGTCGCTATGGGGGCTGGGGTTTCACTGGCCCTCGACGGAAACCCGAGAGGGCGCACGAGCGCACGCTTGATGGATATTTCTAACCGTGGGTGCCGGATCCTCACTCCGGATCGCATGGGCCTCGGGCGAGAAATCGGCGTCGTCCTGCCAAGTCAAGTGAGCGGCGGCCTGAGTTTACGACTGGACGGTAAAATTGTTCGAGTCGCCAAGAACCCTGAGGCGAACAGTCACTATGCCGGAATCATGTGGAACCCTGAAATGAGCGACTTCATCCGAGTGCGACTGTCTTCGCTGCTCAACGAATGGTCCTTTGATCCACCAGCCATCGATCATGAACTCATCAGCGAAACCATGCCCGTGCTGCCTTCGGAATCAATCGAAGCCCTTGAGGGACTCACTCTCGACGACGAAACAGACCCTCCTATTCCTGTTCCTCAGTCCATCACCGGTCAGAAAGAGGCGGGGGACCGTTGTTTGTCAGAGGACCGCAGAGCGGGATCTCGACGAGCCTATTCCGCTCCGGTTCCGGCTCATCGGAGAGGACGAGGCAAAGTCATGATGGCTCGCGACCTTTCCTGCCTGGGTATGAAGATCGAACCTATGCCTGGTGTCGATCTCGGTCAACAAATCGAACTGGTTTTGCATGGACCCGGCTTAATCGAAGCCCTTCGAGTTTCGGCCCACGTAGCCCGAGATGATGGAACTGAGGGCCTTGTCCTCGCCTTCGAAGCCATGACGCCAGACCAGGTGCGCCGACTCAATCAACTCGTCGACGGGCTTCCTCAGCTCGAATCTCTTGCCTCTGACCGATACCGAGGCACCCTGTTGGCTGAACTGGTCGACGAAGAGCCTGCTCTCCGATAGGCTCCCTGTCCTCTGATGCCTGAGTACACGTTGGTCATGTACTCCTAAACCCTGTCCGTCCAAATTTGGTCAAAAAAGGGCGGGCCAGAGAAAAGCACTCAGAGAAGATCAGTCGAGCGAATCAAGGGAGGCACCCTCGAAGGTCTCGAATGACGTCGTCAATACGGAGGCTCAAAGATGGCTCGAAGCAAGAGTAAGCAAAAGATCAAAAGGCGAATGAACAAGCAACGCATTCAAAAACGCAAGCAGGCCAAGAAGCAGGCCTCAGTGTCGAGCGATTAGGCTCGCCAGCCTATGAATAGCCTGTACGACAAGGCCGATGCTCAAGCGGCGATTGATCGTTACGCCCCCACTTTTGGTGAAGCGGTGGCCTTGCGTGTCTATACCTCAAGACTCATCGGGGCCGACCCTGCTTTAGTTCTCCACGGTGGGGGAAACACCTCTGTCAAAGACCAGTTTACAAATCTACTCGGAGATCAAGTAGAAGCCATTTTTGTAAAAGGGTCAGGATGGGACTTGGGTGAACTTGAACCCGAAGGTCTTCCTGGGTTGGATCTTGAGTATCTGCGAAAGCTCAGGATTCTGGAGTCAATGAGCGACGAGGAAATGGTCAACCAACTCCGCACTCATCTCTTCAATGCTTCTTCACCGAACCCCTCCGTTGAAACATTACTTCACGCATTCCTCCCTCACCGATTCGTAGATCACTCACATGCGGATGCCGTTCTCGCCGTCACGAACCAACCCGAGGGTTCGGGAATGGCTGATGCGGCTTTCGGATCCAATGTCATTCACTTGCCGTATATCATGCCTGGTTTCCCACTCGCCAAAGCGGTGGCCGACGCATTCGACGCACAGCCCGACGCCCGTGCAATTCTGCTGCATAAGCATGGACTCTTTACCTTCTCTGACGATGCAAGAGAAAGCTATGAGTCGCATATCGACTACGTAGATCGCTGCGAGCGATACCTCAACGAGAATACGGTTGGGAAAACCATTTTTACCACAACTCTCTCAAAGACAGAGAGCCCAGAATCTCGCGCAACACAAGTCGCTCCAATTCTACGCGGCCTCCTATCTGAACCTGGAGACGAGCCGAATACAGTCTCCCGGCGAATGATTATGGATTGGCGCTTCACCGACGAGGTAATGAATTTCGCGAATTCGGAGGAAGCAAAAGCTCTCTGTTTACAAGGCCCCCTGACCCCGGACCACGTAATTCGAACGAAAATGCGCCCGCTCTATATTTCGGGCCTTCAATGGTCCGACCCGGAGACCCTCCAAGCACAACTGGCCGATGCGGTCCTCCGCTATCGACAAGACTACGATCGATATTTTAATCAACAGTGCGTCGAAAAAGAACTTTCCAAAACAAAGCTTGATTCTGCACCCCGAGTGGTCATCCTGCCAGAAGTGGGTGCCCTCTGTTTTGGTTCAAGTCTAAAAGATGCGCGTATCGCGGCCGACATCACTGAACACACCTTGGTGACGAAGGCTCTCGCCCACGCTGCAGGAAAATACGAGGCGCTCGACGAAGCAGACCTTTTTGACATGGAATATTGGAGCCTCGAGCAAGCTAAACTCGGGAAGTCGAAGCCACGTGCCCTCGATGGGCAAGTCGCTCTCGTGACCGGAGGAGCTGGTGCCATTGGCATCGGCATAGGCGATGCCTGTGCGGCTGCCGGTGCATTGGTGGTTCTGGCCGACCTCGATTTAGAGCGAGCGCAGAGTGCAGCCGAATTGTTGTCTAAAAAGCATGGCCATGGCCGGATCATCGGGCTCTCCATGGATGTAACCAGTGAGGAGTCTGTTCGAAGGGGCTTCGACTCAGTCTGTCGGCAGTTCGGGGGGGTGGATCTCGTTGTCCCTAATGCAGGAATCGCTCATGTCTCTCCCATCGAAGACCTCTCCGCCGATCAAGTCCGTCGTGTCACCGAAGTCAACTACATGGGCGTACTTCTTACCATTCGAGAAGCCTCTCGAGTGCTTCGAGCCCAAGGTACGGGTGGGAACATCGTCATCAATGCCTCTAAGAACGTCTTTGCGCCCGGTGCAGATTTTGGTGCTTACAGCGCAAGCAAAGCAGCCGCCCATCAAATTGGAAAAGTGGCCGCTATGGAACTCGCGGAAATAGGGGTTCGCGTAAACCTGATCAATGCCGACGCGATTTTTAACGAGGGCGATGTCGACTCTGGACTGTGGCAGACCGTTGGCCCGGACCGTGCGCGAAGCCGAGGAATAGACATCGAAGCTCTGCCGGAGTTCTACCGCGACCGAAATCTCCTCAAAACCCGTATTTCGGCACATCATGTAGGCAATGCTGTAGTTTTCTTCGCGAGCAACCTCACACCGACCTCGGGCGCGACTCTCCCTGTCGACGGCGGCATTGCCTCAGCCTTCCCGAGGTAGAAACCTTCGCCCCGGAGCCAACACAAGACACTAGGGGCCCTCTCTCAGAAGATTTTGAGAAACGCATTGAACTTAGGCTTGAGTTTGCGAAGATAGGCACCCATTCCCGACTTCTGTCGGACCCAAACAAAGAACGAGAGGAAACGCCTGTGAGTGAACAACCCATGGTTGGAGACATCGAAGTCGATCGAGATAACCTCTATCGAGAGGAAAGCTTTTCAGATCTCAAGGTCGCCTCCATTCGAAGACTCACTCCAGTCCTCATCGACGGAAGTGACGACCCGAATCGGGCAACCATTTTCATCGGAGAAACCACGTTGATGTCGCAGCGGGGCCCTTTGCCCGTTCAAGCTCCAATTGAAGCGACCTCTCTCTCCGACGCCTTTGACAAATTTCCTGAGGCTGTAAACGTGGCCGTCGAGCAGTTGATCGAGCAAGCCAAAGAAATGCAACGTCAAGAAGCTTCTCGGATCGTGGTCCCAGGATCTCAGGGTCCCGGTGGCGGCGGAAGAATCATTAGCTAAATCGAGAACCAGCTCTTAGCGAGCCTCGATAGCGTTGGATTAGAAGTCGCTGTTCTTCACGGGCTCACCCTTGGGTCCGAGAGCAATACAGGTGCAACCGCTCCACCCAAGTTCCCAGTAAAGCGATCCGCTAATTCCGCCGCGCATTTCTTCCGCTCGCAAAATATTTCGTTGAGCAAGTCTGCCGCTAGTTCTGAAGATTTGGACCACCACAAATTACTCTGGAGCTGCAAGACCGCGACGGCGACTGTTGGGTCATCGGCTGGCGCTAAACCCACGAACCATTCATACCGACCGTGGGGAGAGTTCCCGGTTAAGTTTCCAGTCTTCCCTGCCACCTTAATTTTTCCCAATCGAGGTCGCCCTCTTCGATCTCGAAAGGCCGAGCGGGCAGTGCCATGAGTCGTCGTACGAACCAGCATCTCCCTGACCTCGGCAGCGGTGGCAGAGGGCATAATGCGCTCTGGTTCAGACCGCGCAGGCAGAGTCAACTCGCGCTGGTCCGAGTCCAAAATTCGGTCTACCCACCAAGGTTCCAGCCTTTCTCCTGACACCAGGCTCGCCGCGAGCTGGGCGCCATGAAGCGGCGTAATCCGAGTATTGGCTAATCCTGAACCGAGAAGGCCCAAATCGTAGTCGCTCTCGCCGCGATCAATCGATCCAGACGAATGACCCGGACCGGGTGAGCGTGTCCATCCAAATCGATCCAAAGCCTCAAGTAAAACTTCATCGCCAAGCGTATCCACGGCCATTTGCGCAAAGCAACGATTATTCGAAGAAGCCAGGGCATGCTCTAACGAGACAGAGTGGCCACTTTTAGGTCGGTGAACGCTCGAACGTGAAAGGCGGTACCGATTTCCTCGATAGAGACAGGGCCTACGCGCTTCCTTTGGGTCATGACCCAAAGCCGCAGAGGCCGTCACAATCTTGACCAGCGATGCAGCCGGATAAGAACCTTGAGGCGGAAACGAATCCGAATCGGTGGAAACATAGGCGAGCACCCTGCCCGTTTGAGGATCAAGCACGATAATGTGCCCATCGCTGACTCGGCCTCGATCAAGCAGTCGAACGACACGACGAGTTAGGTCTCGGTCAAAAGAGTACTCAATCGTATAGCCTTCCATAGACTCACTGATGGGGTCAGAACTCTCTTGTTCGAGCAGTTGATTCGCAGAAAAAGCAGCGTAGTCAGCCAGAGTCACAGGCAGACGTTTCATCAACTCAGCCTCAAAAGCCGATAGAGGAGCCGCCTCCTGAAGCGGCTCATTAGTCTCTTCAAAAACCTCGTCCAAGGAAGTCACCACTGTTGTCGAGGAGGTTGGGTTGAGAAGGAAAAAACCTAAGAAAAGGAAAAATCCCGCAATCACCCAAAGCGTGAGACGCCCCCTCGTAGCCATTTTTAAATGGCCACGATTTCGACGACCTCGTCGGTTTCTTTTTCTTGAGACGAATTTCAAACGACATCCGCCCGTTTTTGAGAGATTAAACAGCGACAAAAAACTGTCATATCGCCTCCACGGCTTCGACTTCAGGAACCTCTTCACAAAGACGTGCTTCGATGCTCAGCTTGAGCGTCATGGCTGCATTTGGACATGTCTCGCAAGCTCCGCGAAGTCGCACCCTGACTATCCCGGCGTCAAATCCTTCGAAACTAACTGCCCCCCCATCTTGTTCCACGTAGGGTCTGATTTCGTCATTCAAAACTTCCTCGATTCGCAAAATGACTTGGTCACTCTTCCCCGATTGAGAAACCTGAAAAGCTGGCCCCAGGACAGCCTCACCCGAAGACTGCCATTCCTGAATCACGCGAGACACAGCCTCGCCTAAAACCGGCCATTCCATCCTTGACTCTCGACAAACAGTGATCGAGTTCGATGCCAGCAGAATCGACGCCACTCCTTCAAGGGCCAAAAGGCGAGCACCCAAAGGAGAAACCTCGGGAGAGGTCTCGACTTCCAGTGAAACGGGTTGCCCACGATCCACCAGAGGGGCTCCAAGCACCCACTTCACACTATCTGGGTTCGGCGTTCGTTCGGTATGCATATCGAGATCGACGTCCACGCCTGAAACCCCTCTCAGGCTGTCGTTGCCAGTGCCTTCGCGATGTACCCAGACAAACCCGGAATACAGCCTCAGCAGTTGAACAGTCATGATGCTCGGTCCGACACTCTTGCGAGACTCGACCAAACTTAAAACGGGGGTGAGATCAGATTACAGGGTCTGCCGAACGTATCCAAACAACTTTCATTTTCCCGGACTGCCCCGCGGGTCAAAAGAGCACCGTGCTCGCCTGCTCTAAATCACAAACCGTAAATCCGCGCTGTTGCGCGAGCATCCGCTCACGCGGACCGTTGTACCCCCACCCCGCCAAGACGCCGCGCACGCCGAGAGGAGCCACATCCTCGAGATGATTCAGCTTGTCATCGACGAACGTGATCTGATCGTAGGCGACATTCAAATGTTGCTGAAGTGCGGCCAAATGAAAACGCTTTGAAACCCCCGCTTCTTTATCAAAAATTCTGTCTTCAGGGAATAAATCAGAAATCAAATACGCCTCAAGGAGGCGCTGAATCGAAGGTCGATCTTTCGCCGTCGCCAAACAGAGTAAGCCATCACCCTGACGTTTTCTCAGAAGGTTTATAAAAGGTGCGAATGGGTTCAGTAGGGCGAGCCATGCCTTCGGATCGAGTTCTCGAAGAGCCGTCCGCTCAAGATAAAAATGCTGATGAAAGTCCCTAATAAAATTTGGGTCCACAGCGGCTCTAAAAACATCCCATTCCTTCTGATCGAGGATCTCCCTCTTCTCGGAGAGGCACTTAAGGGCCACACCAAAGTCCTCTGCGCGATTCCCCAAAGGCATAAGATTTACAAAACTCGTGTAGAGAGGGCTCTCCTTAATCGCCTGAAGATCAAGCCCCTCCAAGGTGGCTGCTTCACGAGTCAACCAACTTTCCGGTTCAAAACTTGAAAAGGTCCGAACCGCAACCAGAAAAGACTCGGGTGCACTGTCCGAGATCACGCCATCAAAATCGAGTGCCAATACCTTCATACTTGTCTGTCACTCTCCACCGTCGCGCGACTTAAGCCCGTCGAGTGCGACGAACGACTTGAAGCTTGGGTGGCGTTAAGCCCATCGCACTTTCAATGCGACCGTACAATTCGATGACATCTGAATGAAATTCATGAGGCAACATACAACCCGCGATCGAGGAAGCAGAGATCTGTCCACCCAGATCTCGAGCCAATGGTCCATTCGGTCTGAGGAGACGCTTTGCATCAAGCTGACGATAAAAGTCTTCATCATCAAGATGAGGCAGATGGTCATTCATCAATCGAGAGAACTGGGCTGCATCCACAGCTGTACCCAGTAGCCGCTGAATCGCAGATGGAACGAGGACATAGCTCTCGATGTGCCGACGACGCCAGGTAAAAAATTCTAAACCCGGCTCAGACAGAGGTAACGAGTCGGACTCTGAATGATGGTCTCGGTCCAGCACAACTAGGCCGTGACCTTGCCGACCCCCACGAATCTCCTCACGGAAATGTTCAATAGCTCTTGCCGGTCTTCGTCCGCCCATAATCACAAGCCGACCTGACAAAAGCTGCGAAAGGCGAGGAGACATTCGTCGGGCCCAAGCCCTCAAAATCTGTCCATCTCGTGGACCTTCTACGTAAAGAAAGAAGTTCTGAGATCCCATCCCTGTTCGGGAAGACCTTGTCCCCAAACTACTCGGCGGAACCAACGTCATTGGGGGTCGCCCTCTCAGAATCAATACGTAGAATCAATGATGAGTGCCACACACATCAAAAACAACGCAAGGATAGCTAATTTATTTGTGCTCGCAGGGACCGAGTTCCTTACGCCTGAATCTCTCCCTTCTACTCCCTCACCAGCGACGCTAAAACTTCAACATGGGGAGTTTGGGGAAATAAATCAAAGCCCTGAATGCGGCGCAATCGGTACCCGCGATCCGACAACCGAGCGATATCTCTGGCCAATGTGGCCGGATCACATGATAAGTAAACGATCCTACGCGCATTCAGCTTGGTCACCCCCTCAAGCAAAGAGAGTGATGCGCCCGCCCGCGGTGGATCCATCAGTACGCAGTCAGGAATATCGTCGATACGAGCCGGTACGACCTCCTCAGCATCAGCGGCTAAAACTCGCAGATCTGCATTTCTTTGAGATCTCAGATTGACTCGCAAATCCGCCACGGCCGAATCGGAAGACTCGATGGCATCGACTTTTTCAAAACAATCCACTAAACCGAGCGTAAAAAAACCAGCTCCGGCATAGATTTCAACGGCATATCCTCCGGTTCCAACTTCTTCCAAAACAGCACGATGGAGAATCGCGTGCATAGCCCCATTTGACTGAACAAAGCTACCGGGTGATACCTCAAGCTTCCGATCCAAAAAATGAAATCGGCTCACCGAGTTCGCGCGATTAGAATCGCCCGAATTTCGAATCGGCAACCGACTACTTCTCGATCGTCCCCTTGTGTCCGCAACAAGCTCCCATTCGACTTGACTTTCCTTAGAGGAGGCCAGCAGAGACACTTCCGCATTCACTCGATCAAGTTCAGGGGCAAGTTCTGGGACGAGAATAGGGCACTTCGAAACTACACAAAGCGTGTGCGAGGAGCGCTTTCGATAGCCCAGCCCCTCCGGTCCTGAAAGCATCCGAGTCCTCACCCGATAACCGTATTCTATAGGCGAGGGCGTAAAATCGATGGGCTGCTCTCTTTTCAGACCTGCGATCCGCTTGAGTGCATCGCGAATAATATTCTTCTTGGCATCCACTTGCACCGAGTAATCTAGATGCTGCCAAGCGCAACCCCCGCAATTCCCAAAAAGTGAGCACCGAGGTTCTACTCGATTCGAGCTTCTCTCGAGAATATCAACGATCTCGGCATGCGCGAAACGCCGCTTTTGATCGGTGACTTTTACACGTAGCCTATCCCCCGGCGCAGAGAAGGGTATGAAAATCGTGAGACCGCTCTCTGCTCTCGCCACACCATCTCCGCCTGAAGAAAGCCTGTCCACCGTCAGCTCCAGAGGGGGCTGATCCAAGGTGACTTTTTTACGCTCCGGACGCGGGGGTCGTCTATGCCTTGATCTTCGGCTCAAGGATGGAGCCCTCCTTTGACGCACACATTGGGCAACGGCTCATCTCTCGATTTGATAGGAAGCATAATCGTGCGTAAGCCTATCGCTCCCCAAAATCGTCTCAAATTCATTTTCATCACCCTCGCTCAGAGCGCGAATAAAATTCGAATCTAAGAAAACGACGATCGCGATCTAGATGGCTTCACTCATCGGCCACGGGCTCTGGCGTCTCGCGTACATTTACGCGTGCAATGCGACTTCCAGAAACGTCGACGCACATAAACTCGTATCCGGGCACCGACACCACCTCACCCTTTCGAGGAGCCCTCTCGAGAGTGTTAAAAATCAGCCCACCCACGGTGTCTCCCCTCTCCGCCTGAATCTGCCAGCCTGACTCGCGGTTAAAATCAAGAACAGTCACTCGGCCCAAGACTTCATAACTTCCATCAGCGAGACACCTGATTGTTAAGAGTTCTTCAGAATCAAACTCATCGCGAATTTCACCGACAATTTCCTCAAGGATGTCCTCTTGTGTAACCAATCCTTGAGTGACGCCAAATTCATCTTTAACGAGAGCCATGTGACAAAACGCACGCTGCATCTCAGCAAGCAATCGAAGAATCGGCTTCCGCTCTGGCACTCTCAAAACCGGCTTAAGGACAGGAGAAACTTCTCGGGCCCCCGCATTGACGAGCTTAATCAAATCCTTGAGGTGAATAATGCCAAGCACGTTATCTATGTCTTCATCATAAATTGGAATCCGCGTATACCTTCCATCGAGTAACTTTTCGAGCAACTCTTCGGGAGGAAGATCAGCCGGCTGGGCTTCAATTTCTGTCCGAGGGACCATAATATCGGTCACGTTCATGTTGGCGGCTTCCGACGTTGCGCCCATAATCGCCAACGGCGAACCCTCGTCAGCCTCGTCGCGAACTTCACGCGCAACCCTCAAGACTTCTTCAGGAGAAAGGCCACCGCTGCTATCCGCACCTCCTGTCGCACGTCTAACAATCGGATCGATCACTCGATCAAAAAGAGCATGCAACGGACGGAGGAGTTGATGGAAGATATAAAGAGGCAACCCGACCCAAATGGCTACTCCGCGAGGATGCCTCGCCGCAACCGCCTTCGGCAGAATCTCGGCAAAGATCAGAATCACGAAGGTCATAATGGCTGTTGACACCGGGACGCCGACGTCGAAACCGAGCCATTGGATGGCTAACGCTGAAGCCACGGACGCTCCAAGAATATTAACGATGTTATTTCCCAGTAAGATGGTCACAAGAAGGCGAGAAGACGAAGAAGTCAACTCCTTCACCGCCACTCCAGAGGGACCGGCGCTCCCGTTCGACTCGTCGTCTAGGTCATGGGATCGAAGACGAAAAAGAGCTGTCTCGCTACTTGAAAAAAAAGCCGATAGAGCAACACAGATCAATATGGCCATGATCGATGCAAAGACGGTCAAGGAGTTCCTTTCTTATGGCTCACAAAGCCAAAAGTAGTTAATCGACGCGACACATCACTTACTTGAGTCCAGAAAGAAGTTCGCCCGGATATCTTAGTTTCACCCAAAGCCAACTGAACACGGCTATAAGTCTCGATCCCATGCGGTACAAGTCCTCGATTTATCGACAGAAGGGTTCTACTCATCTCTCTGAGTCAGATTATCGTTCCCACAGGTTCCGAGCAAACTCCGCTTTCTTAAAGCCGGTAGGCTCTTCGCCAGCGAGATCAATGGTAAAAAGATACCTGCTCGCTCTTTTATCACGATCTGGGTGCTCCTTCGTCCGCGTCGAAGCCAATCGCAGAAAGTGACTGCCTGAGAGGCGAACCGGGACCCAAAAGTGCTCTTAAACGAATGACCGCCGGACGATCCCAACGCTCCGCTGGAATCACAAAGTCATACCGCTCAGTCTGTAAAGGGCGAAAAAGTAAACCTGCTTGGTTCGCCACGTTAGAAATCGTGATTCCCCAGTCTGCACGACCTTGAACCACGGCCGCGGCGACAGCGTGATGACTCCTCGGCTCATAGGCATGACCAAGAGGCCGGCGCCCCTCAAGGATTTGATCAATCAGAATCCGTGTTCCGGCCCCTCGGTTGCGATTCACCATGCGGGCATGAGGGTCCGACAAGAGTGTTTCAAGGTCACGTTCTTCAGCTCGCTGGGTGACTACACCTTGCATCCGACCATACCCAGGAAGAAGGTGCAAGTCAGGAGAAAGAAAGGGGCGATTGTACTCTCCGGTCTTCTTGTCAAGAAGATGAATGGGAGCCACATCGCACTCGCCTCGAGTGGCCGCATCCAGCCCGGCCTGGCTTCCTACGGAAAGGACTTTCACTCGAAAACCTTCGGCCCCAAGAGCGCCCGCGATGAGGTCGAGTCCTACGCAATGGCTCCCAATAATCACTAAATCTGAAACCGGTAAATCACGCCCAATCAAAGTGACGTCAACGTTTTTATCCGGATCTACGATCTCCTGATTCCGACCGATCCGCACAAAACCATCCGCACGACTGAAAGACGTTACGCTCCCGCTCCCTCGGCCCATGGGATAAGCCATAGGCGGTCCTTCAAGGCGCCCCACCAAGCCCACGAGCAAGTACTCAATTCGACCTCGAACCGAAACAACTTTCTGGGCGAGTCTAGCCTGAACCACTTCGCTTTCACCCGCCGCCAACCCAGCCATACGTCTCAGAACCGGCGCAACGAACTCATGAAACGTGAAAATGGCCGAAGTGGGAAAACCCGGCAAGATCACCACAGGTTGGCGCCCATGAGCCGCTAAGCAAATCGGCTTACCCGGCTTCAGAGCCACTCCATGTACTAAAATTCCAGGTTCGAGTTCATCGACTACTCTTGCATTCAGATCCCCCTCACCCTTCGAGGTTCCTCCCGACAGTAAAACAAAGTCGGTTTCTCTGAGACCACGCTTCACGGCTTGCTTCAACGCCAAAACATCATCTCGAAAAGCGCCCATAAAGATGGGCTCACAGCCCAGTTCCCTCACCGCATCAGCGAGAATCCGACCGTTGCTGTCATAAACAAGACCCGGCCTCATTGGCTCGCCGGGCTGGACGATCTCATCACCCGTGGAAATAATTGCCACAGAGGGCTTACGGATGACTTCGACTTTAGTTCTTCCAATCGCAGCCAGGACGCCGGTTTCCCGAGAGGTCAGGGGCACTCCCGAAAATAGAACTGTCTCGCCCTGACCCATATCGGTGCCAGCGTAAGAGAGCGCCGCACCTGGAGTCCGCGCTTGACGAACCAAAAGCTTTCCCGCTTCCACATCCGTTTGCTCGACGGGGACAACCGAATCTGCGCCGCGTGGCAACATTCCGCCCGTGGCGATTTGCATAGCATGACCGGCGAGAACTTCACTTTTGGGAAGAACGCCTGTCGGAATCGTCTCTTCGAGAAGAATCAATTCCACCGGCTCTTCCTCTGAGGCGCCGAAGCTGTCTTCAGCTCGAATCGCAAATCCATCCATATTTGAACGATCGAAACCAGGCACATCCACATCCGAACGGACATCCTCGGCCAACACTCTGCCGAGCGCGGCTGACAACTCAACTTCCTCGCTTCCAAGAGGCATGGGTTCGATCACCTCGTGCCACTTTTGCTCCGCCTCATCTCGGTCGAGCACTTCAAGAAATTGTTGCTGCTTCACGGTGATTCGACCTTCTCTTTCTGATCAAATTCGGAAGACCCGAGCTCATCGTCATAAAGAAGAACCTCAACCTCTTCTCCTTCGCCCATGCCTTCCTGCTCCCTGGGCACGATGACCGCGCCCGATGCGCGTACCGTAGAGGAAAGAATTGAAGCACCGGAAGTCGCAATGGGTCTCACCATTTTGTCTTCAATGGCGACTCGAACATAATCGGTCCGACCAATTGACGAAACAATTTTTCGAGCCAGAGGAAGTCTCACTCGTCGATGGGGCCATCGACCCGATCGCCCTCCCAATCGACGCAAAGTCGGACCTGCAAAAAACTCATAGGCGGCGAGACAGCTCACTGGATTTCCAGGCAAAAGGAAAACGAAGCGCTCTTCAATACGTCCAATTCCTGCCGGGCTCGAGGGACGCATCGAGATACCGTGAAAATCAAGGGTCCCGAGCTCAGCCAAAAGTCGAGGGGCGTGATCTTCTTGTCCTACCGAGCTCCCCCCTGAAACCAAAACGACATCAGAATCATTCGCGGCCATCACTCCTCGAATCATCTCGGGCACATCGGGTAAAATTTCAAACGGCAATACTTCGGCGCCGTCTCGGGCCAACAAACCTCGCAAGACCACTGAGTTACTGTCAACAATGTGCACACCTCCCGGCATGCTTCCTGCGGGCAACAGCTCGTCGCCTGTCACCAAGAGACGAACCTTTGGACGACGAACACAGGGAATAGAGGCTCTCCCAACCGAAGCTAGTACACCCGCATCTTGCGGACGCAGACGCCGACCTGGACTCAGGATGAGGTCTCCTCTCTGAATATCCTCTCCGACCACGCCCACATTCTTCTTAGGCGGAACGGCCTCAGAAACGAGCACCGCCTCCCCCCCCTCACTCTCTTCACACACCTCTGCCATCACAACCACATCAGCGCCCTCGGGAACCGGTGCACCCGTCATAATTCGAACGGCTTGTCCCGGAGCCACCCGACTTAGAAATGGGGCTCCCGGCAAAGATGTCCCGATCACATCGAAACGAATCCCATCGTAATCTGAGGCGCCAAACGTCTCTTCGCCTCGAAGCGCATAGCCATCCATGGCTGAGCGCGGAAAACTCGGAACGTCCACCTCTGATTTGATCGGCTCAGAAAGAACACGCTCAAAACAATCCAACAACGGAACAGACTCACTCGGTAAAGTCCGGACATGCCGATCTAAAAAGGCTTCAACCTCTTCTAGGTCAGCTCGATCAGCAAACCCTCTCATGCGAACATCACGCACCATGGCTGTACCGCCTACTTAATTCTAAACCTATCTTCAGTAAAAACACAAAGGGCAGGGGCAACTATGCCCCTGCCCGCAGATCGAAATGGACTGTTTTTAGTTCAAAAAATCAGCCCGAAGCCTTGCTCGTGAAAAGTTCATCACGTGGTGCAAAACGTACTTTTGCTGCCGCAATGCTCTCAGCATCTACATCAAACTTGAAGACCTTGTCCGGACCAATGCCCTCTTCGACCAAGCAATCCGACAGCTTATCGTCCTCAGCCTTCCAGCCTGCAGCTTCGTTAAACTTCCACTCGTCTTCCATGCATTCCCAACCAAGGTCTGCGACCTGCTCGCGAGTGATCGCTTCTCCGTAGAAGGCGCTATAGAACTCAGCCATATCGGTGATTGTGGGTTGCAAGAATTGACAAAAACCAGACGAGTCACAGGCTGCATTCACGAGCTGACATTCCTGAGAAGCCTGAGCAAATTCATCCGGCTGAAGGCCCGGATTAATGACTAGGCCCGCTGTATGATCAGCCCCCATGGCACTCGTGCAATACGTCACACCCGTCGCCTTAAGCGGCCTTGGATCCCAAGCTGGAATCGCTTGACCCCGACCCTCTGGAACTCGAGCGTGACTTGTCAACTTGCCTACGGCCACCGCACCGTTTCCAATCGCCGTATTCCGGTCACTTCCATCGGCAAGATTTCGCAGAATGTCTTTCGCTCCTTCTGCGTCGCCCCAATCTAGGTTTCCTGAATCCATCAGAATGGCCAGAGCCGCTCCAGTTTCGATGGTATCAACACCTAGCTCATCGCAAAGGCGATCTAAATCAGCAACATCATCGATACTGCTGATCGCACAACTCGCCCCCAGCAATGTGATGGTCTCAAATTCAAGAGCTGATGTGACGTATTCACCGGCTTCATTGTGAACGATATTGCTACATTTCACGATGCACCCGGTCATGCAGTTGTGCATTCCGCCCCCGCGCGTTTCAAAGCTTTCAACAATGCGAGCTCCGTCAAGAGCCTCTACATCTGGAGACTGTCCTTCTGTTCGGTTTTTGTAAACAAACGTATGGAGCATGTTCGCTACAGGTACCACCGAACTGGTGCCCGTCTTGAACATTTGGGGTCCTCCCAAATAGTCCGAGCTGTAGCCCTTGATCTTGGCCATGAAAGCCTTGGAGTCCTCGGGTCGTCGCGCTTTCGCTCTCCGCGGTGTCACCAGAACCCACTTCAAGCCCTTGGAACCCATAACCGCGCCCAGACCTCCACGAGCCGCTTGGCGAGCCGGTCGTCGATCTTGGTCTGAATCCGTGCACGCCACGGAAGAACCTGTCAATCTCATTTCGCCCGCGGGACCAATGCTGATCACCGATGCGCTCTTGTCCTCACCTTCGAGGAGCTTTGCACAGCAAGCATAGTTCCACATACCCTTGTATTCATCGGCAGGGACGATGGTCACACCCTCTTCATCGATCCGCACCCCATAACGTTTACCTTCATCTGCAGGCTGGCCTTTCACAATCAGCGCTCGATAACCGAGCTTCATCAGGTCTTGGCCCGGATTGCCCCCCGAATTGGCTTCTTTAATACCGTGTGTCAGAGGGCTCTTTCCTCCAATCGAAATTCGACCAGAAGTCGGAGCAGTCGTCCCAGCAAGCAAGCCAGGGGCCATCACGAGAACATTATCCGGGCCTAGAGGGTCACAAGTCGGATCGCAGTGCTCGAGTAAAATCTTCGCCGAAAGAGCACGGCCGCCGAGCAGCTTCCACTCCGCCGGATAGGGCTCAACTGAAATGCTCTGATCCGTCATGTTCACGTAAATAAGCTGATCGTTTTCTCCAACCATGTTCTCTCCTTTTTGACTCGTGTTTTGGCCGAGCTTTTGCGGGCAGTGACTTTAAAGAATCTTAGGCTTGCAACGGGTTACCCGCCCGCGATGGCGGCGAGGACCTCTAAACGATCCTCTGCGCCCAAAGGCTTGTCCAGTGCACCCACGTCCACTGGTTCTTGATTAATAAAAAGTTTTACGAACCGATGAACGGCTCCGGAATCATCAAACAGGAGGGCCCCGAATCCAGGGTGAAGCGCATCAACCGCTAAGAGCGCAGAGCCCACATCAGGGGCGTTGACTTGGATTTCGCTTAAACCCTGCGTGGGGCCTCTGTAAGCAGTGGGCACAATGACCACGGGCATCCGTGAATCTCCTTTATTGACGTCAAGATACAGGCGAGATCTTCCTCTGCGAACCCACCCGAGGTATTTCAAGCCTGCTCTAGGCTAGCCCCGTCTAACGTCGTCCGCCCAACTCACTTTGTAACACCCGAGAACCGTCGGTCCCAACCACCAAAGCTCCCCCTAGGGGCAGGATTGCTGGGGCGACCGGGACCTGCAGCCATTGGGGTAAAGCCCAAACCCACCCAAATTCTTGAACTCAAACGCCTCCCTGAGCCAGCACTTCTCGCTCAAATCCTGACCTCTAACATTCGGCTTGAGGCAAACTTTCCTGAATCCAAAACTCTCACGAGTGGCTTCTCTATTGCTCAGGCCGGCACCTGCGTCTTCATGATTTAGAAGTTCGCTGCCGCCTTAATGCCCCCACTCACTTTCCACCGCACTCTTTTACATCCTCGCGATTTTGATGTGAACACACTTGCAATGAAGTCCCTTCGCAGCACAAAGCAAAATTCATCGTCTCAAATCTCTCAATCTAAAGCCGAGAGAAACCGTTTAAAAGGTCTGGGACAGGTCGTTCACCTTTTCTAAAAACGTAATCCAAAACGGTGATTCGTGAAGCATGCCCTATTTACAAAAAGAGTGAGCTCTACGCTGTCATCCGATCTCCCACGCCGATGGAGCGAGCTAGCCGCAAATGGCGTACTTTGAGCCTAAGCCAATGAGTAAAATCTCAACGCCGCTCAGAGTTAAAAACTTCATCATCAATCCATGATCCAACCAGTTCATTAAAGGAAACCAGTGGATATGCCTGAATTTTTTAAAGAACTCGTTTTCCAATTCAGACTCGGGGCATTTACTTGAAAACGCTCGCCGTCATCATTGTCAACTTCCGTACAGCCGAGATGACAAAAGCCTCTATAGCAAGTCTGGATGCAAACCTTTCTCGCGACGTGTTCGACATTCGCATTTTCGTCGTCGATAATAACTCCGACGACGGTTCTCTCGAGATACTCAATCGAGCCTTTAGTACCCGAGACGACGTCGAGGTCATTCCATCGACAGAAAATAGGGGCTACGGAGCTGGAAACAATCTCGTCCTCAATCAAGTAATCGCTTCTCAGGAGTACGAATTTGTCTGGCTGCTGAATCCAGACACCGTCCTCCTCAACGACATCCCAGGTCAAATCATGGAATTCTTGATGCGACCCATGACAGCCGCCGTTGGTGCTCGGCTTGAAGATCCTGACACTACACCTCAAGTTTCGGCCTTTCGGTTTCCAAGTTTCGTCAGCGAATTTCTACACTCTGCCAGAATAGGATTTCTCGACCGCTTGTTTGGTCGATGGCGAGTGGTACAACCCATCTCAGATATACCCACCCGAGTCGACTGGCTCGCGGGAGCTTCCGTCTTCTTGAAAGTTGAAGCCCTGCGGGAAGTAGGCGTATTCGACGAAGACTACTTTCTTTATTTTGAAGAGGTTGACCTCTTTAAAAGAATGGCCGCACACGGTTGGGAATTTTGGTATGTCCCTTCTCTTCGCATGATCCATCACGTAGGTGCTTCTACTGGAATTTCAGATTACCGACGAAAGCCCTCGGAACTCCCCGACTACTGGTATGAATCCAGAAGTCATTATTTTAAGAAGCAGCATGGCTCAGTCTCTGCGCTGGGCATTGATCTCTCGTGGCTATGGGGCCGATGGATCTACCTCTTTTTAAGCCTCTTGCTTCGCCGAAAAGATTCCTCTGCCGTAAAAGCTTCGCGAATTATTCGCTTTACCCCCTTGCTTAGAAAGGCACTCTCGGCGAACGTTCACTTAGAAATGAACAATGAGAGAGAAGTCACTCGATTCAGCATCTCTACACGCCAAGCTCTCTGGAGCCGTGTGAGGCAAAGCTGGATCGCCCATGGCCGTAAATTTAGCAGTCCCGGCTTCAAAGCCGTCGCCGTGCATGGTTTTGGCCAATGGCGACAGTCAATTCGCTCGAGATGGCTCCGTGCCCCGTTCAGCGTGCTCTATCGAATCCTCTACCGACGATGCTGTACGAAGTATGGCATCGAGCTGCCCTGCGGCGTGAGCCTGGGTGAACGTGTGATCTTTGAACACCAGAACTACATCGTTATTCATGGAGATTCTGTCATCGGCGATGACTCGATTATTCGCCATGGCGTCACCCTTGGCAATCGCTACCTCGATCTCCCGAATGAGGCTCCAACCCTTGGAAAGCGAGTCAATGTGGGGACGGGAGCTGTGATTTTAGGCAAGGTCACGCTGGGCGACGATGTTCAGGTAGGCGCGAATGCCGTGGTTCTCACTGATGTCTCCAAAGGCAGCACTGTTGTAGGAGCCAAGTCGAAGATCCTAGAAGAACCAAGCCCTCCCCGGTGAGAGCCTCATAATCGCCACCGACTTCACCCACAAAAGCCTTGATCACTCACAACGAGACCCACTCGTGCTGGCATAATGATGGCGAGCCTGGACGGAAATAAAGTCATCATCGGGCAAATCGAAAAGCCGAACGCGACTCTCAGTGAGATCTCCGCCGACTAACCAAGCCGTAAGACGGCCTGCCCGATTGGGCCCATTGTGAACACATCCCGTATCAAGGCCCCTGGAACCAGGGTGAACCTGAAGCCCCTGAACGGCCCAATGTCCATACACCACCCCGTAGCTATGGTCGCGCCGTCGCCAAGCTTCGTGCCAAGCCTCGCCTCCCCATTCTTCTGGGCCCGACGAGGACCACTCTCCGCCTTGAACACTTCGACAAGAAACCATCCGTCCGAAATCATCGCGGACATCGCCCGGAATCGGATTCTGAATTAAAAGCTCCCGGCAACGATCCATTTCCGGATTCCCTAGACGAGCTTCTACGTGCCCCGCTCGATCCGCAATATCCTCAAAGGTCCATTCTGGATCCACGCTCGCATGGACCACCACGTAACGCTGGCGATTGATTTCACCTAACTCGCACAAAGGGCGTCGCCTCAACCACTCCACCCATTCCTGAGCTTCATGGGAGCCAAGGACATCTTTCAAAGTATCTCGAGAGGAGGGTCCCCGAATTTCTAAATACTGCGCAATCAAACTAATTTCATGATTGCCTAAAACATATTCGGCTCGACCCGCCTCCACTCGCGTTCGCATCTGCTCAAGGACACGTAAATTATCGGGGCCTCGATTCACTAAATCGCCCACCGAATGAAGCTTAAAGTCGGCTCCCAGCTTATTTGTGAGCTGGTCCAGAAGCTCATCGAACTCGTCCGCACACCCCTGCACATCGCCTATGAAGGCGTGTTTCTCTGCATCAGCATTCATCTTGGGCATCCATCACATGTAAGAACGCCAAGGTCGCCCCCCAACCGCCCCGATGAGGCGGGGCCTGCACCCAACGGATGACGCGTGGATCTTTTTCAAGGAACCCTTGAACCTGAGCTCTCTGGACCCCTTTGCCCCTTCCGTGGATCAACCGAACCTCATGGAAATGAAGCCCCTGCGCCGCATCGAGATAAGCGTCTAGCATTCGAAGAACATCGGCCGGGCGATAGGGATGCAGGTCAAACGACTCTTCGATGGGGACCTGATAAGGTTCTTCCGTTGGGCTCTCGGATGATTTCGTCACTTCTCAAGCATAGCGCTTCGAATCTGGAAGCCTTTCAGAGTGAGGCACATTCATCAATCCAAGAAGCCCTCGAGAAGGACGAGCCCCCTCACAAGGGAGGGCTCAGCCGACCCCCTAGGCCACTCGCCGAAATCAGGGCTAGAGTCTGACTGCGAGAATAAAGCCAAGCGAGCCTTCAAGTGTTTTAAGTCGTAAATTTAATAAGGGATGGGCCCCTCATCACCCTAGGGGTCCCTAGTTACTTTTGTTCGCAAGAGGTAGAGAGTCGGGTGAGCTCACCTCGGCCAAGTGAGGGATAGGACTCGATGGGACGTCGCATCATTGTCTGTGACGGAGCAGAACTCGCTCGACTGTGGACCCGAATCGGCGCGGGCGTAGGCGAAGAGCTTATGTGGATCCCGCGCGAGCAAGAGTCGCGCGCGCGCCCTCCTGGCTTCCGTGCTCTTCAGGGGGGCCTTTCCGAGGAGGGATTCCTCAAGCTTGAACCCCACCCCTCGGACGAATACGCCTTTGTCAGTGACGAGGGGCCCTGGTTGCGTACCGCTATTCGGGCGCTCGCGAAGGTCGAACCCAATGCGCCTGTTCTCGTTCTCACCGATACGCTCTCAGACGAAGACCTCCCCTCTCACGCTTGTCTTCGCCGTACGGGGCTCACCACTCTGATTCGAGACGATATCGATGAAGAATTCGATCATCTCGCGAACCTACTCCGAGTAGAAAAGCTACGTGGACTCCTAGACCAATGTGACCGTGTGGGCATTCTTCTACAGCCGGACCCAGACCCAGACGGCATCGCTTCGGGGTACGCCCTTCGTGCGGTTCTCAGCCGAAAGCGGACGACCGCTCCCTTGATCTCTTTCGGAGAAGTACAGCGTCCAGAAAATCGAGCCCTTGTCGATGCGCTTGGGATTGATGTGCTGGTCATGGAGCCGAAAGAGCTTGAAAAAATGGATGGTCTGGTGCTCGTTGATGTTCAACCCAATGTTTTCGGGGACGACCTGCCTGATCGCCTTCAGTCCATCGATGCCGTTGTCGATCATCATCCAGAACGCACTGGGTATGACGCCGTCTTCCGCGACATTAGACCCAACTACGGTGCAACTGCCACGATCCTCACCGAGTATCTCCGCGCCAGTAAAACCGAGGTGGGGCCGCGCCTAGCGACAGCCCTTCTCTACGCCATCAAGAGCGATACGCAATATCTTGGTCGCGAGACAAGCCGAAACGATATGGCTGCCTTCGCCTATCTTCACACTCGGCACAGCCCCGCACTCCTCAGACGAATTGAACGCCCCGCTCTCCCCATTGATGGACTTCGCGCTCTCGGTCGGGCCCTCACTCGCTCCGAAGTTCGAGACAACATTCATATTCTTGTGCTCGGTCGAGTGAGAGAAGATGTGATTCCCCAGGTGGCCGACTTAGCTTTACAGGCGGAGGGCGCCGAGTGGGCGGTGGCAGCTGGAATCGTAGGAAGCGATCTCGTTTTTTCGGTACGCAATGTGGGTTATGTCCGAGCAGCGGGCGATGTGGTCCGAGCGGTCGTTGAAGGTCTAGGAGTGGGCGGTGGGCACCGCACCATGGCCAAAGGCATTATCCCTCTTCAGGCATTTCGGAAAGTCTACGGCCGGGCTGATAAAGAACAAGTTCGCAGCGCCCTCTTTGATGCATTCATACGAGCCATTCGACGCAAGGAAGACTGATCAATATGACGAACTCTGTAATCAAACTCGACCAAACCGAACTCAGCTCTCAACTCTCAAAAAGAGAAAACTGGGAACTCAAGGAAGAGAAACTGTATCGGGAATTCAACTTCTCTAACTTCAGTGAGGCTTTCGGGTTCATGACAAGAGCGGCCCTTGTCGCTGAGTCTATGAATCATCACCCCGAATGGTTCAATGTCTACAACCGGGTTGAAGTACGATTAACCACCCATGACGCAGGCGGAATTAGCTCCCTGGACTTCGAACTCGCGCGATGTATGGATGAAATCTTCCAAAGCCAATGAGTGCCTAACTCAGAGTCAGCATCTCGTGTGCTTCTGTTAATCGCTGCTTGATTGAAATGCCCACGGGACATGCACCTTCACAGGGAGCAGAGCAACCTGTGCACGCGGACGCATTTTTATCCAAGCGAGAGTACAGCTCCATACCCTTTCTCTGCGATCCGTAGTCTTCAAAATACATCCGATACCGAAGGATATCGTTGATCGGAACACCCGCTGGACATTCCGATAAACACGCACCGCAATGCGGAGAACAGTAGGAATCGCGCGTCAGGCGGTCGTACTTATCAAGAAGGGCAATCTCTTCGCCCTCAGGAAGCTTCCCCGAAGCATGTAAATATTCGTCAACATGTTGGAATTCAAAAAAAGAAATCACAGAACACGAAACGTCTGGATTAGAGTGAACCCACTTAAGAGCCGCCTGTGCATAGGAAGCGGATTCATCTTTCATCTCAGCAAGGCCTTGGTGCTTGCCGCCCTTAAGCGTTTTCATCGCAACGACGCCCATATCTTGCTCACGAACCGCACGGCTCACGAGTTCCGGCATTCCTGGCCAAATCCCATGATGATAAGCGACCATCATGACATCAAACTGGCCCGAGTCGATGGCGGCATTCGCCACCTCTGTCAGGTTTGGGGTATGGGACGAAAAACCGATAAAACGAACTTTGCCCTCTGCCTTCAATTCCTGAAATGCTGTGTGAAGATTGGGAGCGAGCAAACGCTCAGTGCTATCGCACGCATGCACGTGAGCGAGGTCAACATAGTCGGTCCCGAGCCGCGCCAAACTATCGTGAATGACTTGCTTGTATTCTTCCACCGAAGCATCTGCGGGCAGATGCCCCGTCGGCGTACAAAATTTTGTAGCCAGGAAGACCGACTCACGCGGAAACGAAGAAAGGGCTTCACCCACAGCCTTCTCACTTCCCGAACCGGCATAGTCAGGGGCCGTGTCTATATAATTCACGCCTCGCTCAAGTGCGAGCTTAACGATTTCTGCCCCCTTTTCGCCTTGCAAGGACCCCGTTCCAAGAACCGTGTCTGAAACGGGCCATTCCGTACGTCCCAATCGACCGTAGGATGAGACTCGACTGCCCTTCCACTCCTCCCGCCACTCTGGATGAGTCTTCACAACTTTTCCGCCAAAAACTTGGCCCAAGGGACGGTTCCACCCCTTGCCATCATTGCCAACGCCCAGAAAAGTTCGGGCGAACATCGCACCACCGCCCACGGCGATGGTTGAAAAAGCAGCGCCGGCACCCACTGCGCTTCCCGCCAGAAGAGAGCGACGCCCAGGGTCTACTTCTCTCGCGTGATCGCGCCAGCTTCGAGCGACTAAAAAGCCTCCAATGAGGCCTACCCCAAGCAAAGCTCCGATGGCCAGAACCAATCCTCCAACCGAAATCGACAAGCCCGGAAAAAGCGATTCTCCAATAGCCTGAAAAAAAGAGCCGGCGGGAAACCCGGACGAATCGAGACCCACAAACGAATTCCACAAGTAATGGGCAGAAATGGTCGCGCCCACAAAAAAGCCCACCACGAGAGAAAGAATCCAAAGAGTCCGAGGCCGCAAGTTCATTAAATCATACTCCTACCGTAAGTCGGTCATTTCGTGAACATCCAAATGTCGAATCAATCTTTGATACCGCCTAAGCACAGATACTTTAATTCAACATAGTCATCGATCCCATATTTTGAGCCCTCTCGGCCAATTCCTGACTCCTTGACCCCTCCAAAAGGCGCCACTTCAGTCGAAATAATCCCTTCATTTACGCCCACAATTCCGTACTCCAAAGCTTCGGACACGCGCCAAATTCGCCCAATATCTCGGGAATAAAAGTACGAAGCGAGACCAAACTCAGTGTCATTGGCCATGGCAACCGCCTCCGCCTCGGTCTCAAAACGAAAGATCGGTGCCACTGGACCGAATATTTCCTCTCGGAAAACCCGCATATCTGAGTGAGCCTCCATCAGAAGAGTAGGCTCGTAGTAGCTTCCTCCTAACTCTGAAGGACGTCCGCCCACTGCGGCTGAAGCGCCTTTTTGGAGAGCATCCTGAACCAAGGCGTCTACGTCTTGCGCAGCCTTCAGATCAATCAAAGGACCGATATCCACCTGCTCATGGGAACCGTCGCCGACCCGGAGAGCTTCAACGGCCAGCTTTAACCTTGCACAAAAATCATCGTATACACCCGATTGAACAAGAATTCGATTCGCACAGACACATGTCTGTCCAGCATTTCGATATTTAGAAGCCATGGTCCCCGCTACCGCAGCATCGAGATCGGCATCATCAAAAACAATAAAAGGTGCGTTTCCACCCAACTCCATCGAGGTCTTTTTGACCGTGCCCGCACATGCTTCCATCAACCGTTTCCCGACTTCTGTCGAACCGGTAAACGTCAATTTGCGAACAGCCGGATTTGAAGTCAACTCGCCTCCGATAGGACCCGAACGACCCGCCACCACATTCAAAGTGCCCGCCGGCAAGCCAGCTCTCTCTCCTAACTCAGCCAGAGCTAACGCGGAGAGCGGAGTCGAAGAGGCGGGCTTGAGAACCACCGTGCATCCTGCGGCTAAAGCGGGGCCCGCCTTTCGCGTAATCATTGCGTTAGGAAAGTTCCAAGGCGTAATCGCCGCCACCACTCCGATGGGCTGCTTGATCGTCAGGAGTCGTTGATCTGATCGGGCGCTGGAAATAACATCTCCATAAACGCGCTTCGCCTCTTCGGCGAACCACTCGATAAAAGAGGCCCCGTAGGCAATCTCACCTCTCGACTCCAATAAAGGCTTGCCCTGCTCGGCCGTCATCAAGACCGCTAAATCTTCCTGATTTTCCATGATCAGTTCAAACCAACGCTTCATGATTTGAGCGCGTTCTTTCGGTGCCCGAGCACTCCAGTCGGGAAGAGCAGCCTCCGCCGCTTCAATCGCCCGGCGCGTTTCATCCGCCCCCACCGAAGACACCTCGGCCATTAATTCGCCATTCGCCGGGTTTCGAACTTCAATGACTGCGCCGTCCTGTGCATCGACCCATTCACCCGCAATATAGGCTTGAGTCTTCAAAAGTTTAGGGTCTTCTAACGTGTCCATTCTTTACTCTCCTGTCAGATCCTGGGTACAGAAGGAACTGGTCCCCCAAGAGTATGTCATCCTGCTGGATCTGCCTGTTCTCAGGTCGTTTTATCAGACCACATATGAGGCATGCCTCCTCCACCTCACTCGAAACGACGCATAATGACACTCACCGCCAAGACCTTTGTTATGATTCGGCGGTCGTCTCCAACAGGAGTTTTGAAGTTAATGTCGAAGACTGTCGTTGCACCCAATATTTCATCTCTCCCTGACCTCGTAGGCACAGCACTGGGGCCAAGTTCGTGGTTAACGGTGAGCCAGAGTCGAATCGATGACTTTGCCCGAGCCACTGGTGATGACCAGTGGATTCACGTCGATGTCGAACGCGCAAAAAGAGAGTCTCCTTTTGGTCAAACCATCGCGCACGGCTATCTCACGGTTTCGCTGGCCTCAACGCTCCTGCCCGAAATTTTCAGAGTCGAGGAATGCTCGCACGTCATTAACTACGGGGTTGAAAAGGTCCGCCTAAAAGAACCCGTCTACGCCGACAGCCGAATGCGACTAACGGGCGAGATCAGCAGCGTCCGAAAAGTCAGTGGCGGCGCGGCGCGAATCGTCATCTCTCTCGCCTGCGAAGTCGAAGGAGCCCGAAGGGCCGTATGTACGGCCAAGGGCATCTATATCTACTTCCCGTAGAGCCCATGCCAGTGAAATAGGCGCAGGAGACCCAAAATCTCCAGTCAGATTTTTCGCGCACCTGGCAAAACAAAAGAGACGCAGAGGCAGACTCACGGTATGCTCAGAAGCCATGAAACTCGCCCTAGCACAGGTTAATCCCACAGTGGGCGATCTTGCGGGTAACCGCCGGCTCGTAGAAGAATCGATCCATCGCGCACGTGAGGCGCGTGCAGAATTGGTGGTTTTCCCAGAGATGGTCCTCACCGGCTACCCCCCGATGGATCTGCTCCATCGAGAGGGTTTCGTCAAAGACCAGCTTCGAGAACTTGAGACGCTCGCCAAAGCCTCCCAAGGAATCACCGTTGTCTTGGGCGCTGTGCTTTCAGAAGAAAATCTCAGGCCCAAGGGGCTTCAGAATGCAGGGGTGGTGTTCTCCGATGGGAAGATGATTGGGACACGCGCCAAGTCTCTATTGCCTACTTATGACGTCTTTGATGAGCGTCGCTACTTTGCAGCCGGCGAAAAACGTGAACCACTCCACGTGCCAGCGCTCAATGCTCACCTGGGCCTCGCTATCTGCGAGGACACTTGGACTCCTCATGTCGAGTATCAAATTGACCCTGTTTCAGAACTAGCGGCCGCAGGGGCGACTCACATCATCAATCCCTCGGCTTCGCCCTGGCACGCTGGCAAACCCCTTCAGCGAAGAGAAATGTTATGCCAGATCGCGTCAGATCATGCGTTGCCTCTCATCTTCGTGAATCAAGTGGGCGGCAACGACGAATTGCTCTTTGATGGGGGCTCATTCGTCTCTGATGAACGAGGTCGAGTGATCGCGACCCTTCCCCTTTTTGAATCCGCTTTTTCTGTCGTCGACCTCGCTCAACCCGAGATGAGCGCCCTCCCCCTTGAAGTAGAAGAACCCCACCGGATTGCCCAGCTTGAATCGGGACTGGTCTTAGGCATTCGAGATTACTTTCTGAAGCAAAATCTACCGCCCGGTGCGGTCATCGGTCTCTCGGGTGGCATTGATTCAGCCGTGACGGCGCATCTCGCGGTGGAAGCACTCGGCACCGACCGTGTGACTGGAGTCGCCATGCCGGGACCCTTTTCATCCGACCACAGCGTGGACGATGCCTTCGCATTGGCTCACAACCTAGGCATTGAAATCCGTAAGGTGAACGTCAGTCCTCTCTACGAAGCTTACCTAGAGATTTTCGCCAATCTATTCGGAGACCAAGATGACTACGGACTGACCCAACAAAATATTCAGTCGCGCATTCGAGGCGCGGTCTTGATGGCCGTATCGAATCAGGAAAACAGACTTGTCCTCGCAACCGGCAATAAGAGCGAGCTTTCGGTGGGATACTGCACCCTCTACGGAGACACTGTGGGGGGCTTGGCCGTCCTCGGCGACGTCTACAAAAGAGATGTTTACGGCTTAGCGCGCCATGCCAATCTCAAAACGGAGAGAATCCCCATCGGGACAATTGACAAGCCCCCTTCTGCCGAATTAGCACCAGATCAATTTGATCATAATGATCTGCCAAACTATGACTTAATCGACCAAACGCTTGAGCAATTGATCGAGGGCGAGCGCAATCTGGAAACGCTGGAAACACCCGAGGGCTCCCAACGCGAGGCCTCTTTGAACGTGGCCCGCAGACTCGACCGGAACGAATATAAGCGTCGCCAATCTCCTCTGGTTTTGAGAACGTCTCCCAAAGCATTTGGGACGGGGCGAAGGATGCCCATCGTTCATCGGTATCCCTAATTACGAGAACTTGAACGGCCCAACCGCTTCAAGAATCTTCAACGCTCCCGAGCGATCCCCGAGATCAGGATGAAGATGAGAGGAGTAAGCCGTTCTTAAGCCTCGGCGGCGCCCGCGTGCTTCACGTTCTCAGCACGCGCACCGCGCGGACCTTCTTGAACCACATACTCGACATCATTGCCCTCTGAAAGCGAGTCATACTCGGCCGCATTCAAACCAGATCGATGAAAGAAGACTTCTTTGCCGTCTTCCCCTCGGATAAAACCGAAACCCCGATCCCTGACCATCTTCTTAATTTTGCCGCGGCACTTCGGCCCCACGGGCGCCTGAGGAGCCGTACTTGGTCGCTTACGACCCTTCGACTTGCCACCGCCTCTTCGACTTCCAGGGGCTCCACGAAAGCGCTCCGTCGCAATAAATTCGGCTTGAAAGAGCGCCAATGCAACGGTCAGGTCCTGCAAGCCCTCTTGTTCCGGAGACAGAAGCACTTCCCCTTCTTCCGAATCAATCACGCTGTAGCGAAGACCCGTAGCTTTATGGGTCACATATAATCCAGAATCAATTTCGTCCATTGAAATCATGTCGATACCCTTGGTCTTTCTGACGACCGTCTATAGAAGATCCATCGAACTTCATTGAGAGCCCACTCAAAAACACACCAAACGAAGGGCGGGGGACTCCCAGCGGGAACGGGCCGTAGTCGGTGGCCGCAGACCTTAGGAGATGTCAGGATCGGGGTCAATTCTGAGCGAGTCACTCCAATAAGGGCAGCCACCGTCATGAATCCCAAAAAACACGAAACAAAATCCCCTCGGGGCCTAGCGGCTTCTACATCCTTTTTCCAAGTGATCGTCGGAGCCTTGGCTGGGCTCCTCCTTTCCTTGCCGGCCACCTCTGAACCCCTGCGTGTGGGCACCTCTGGCGATTACGCCCCTTTTAGCGTCCTCGTCGTATCGGACGGGCAAAATCATTTTACCGGTTTGGCCCCGAGCCTCGCTCGGGCTTTTGCGCGTGACCAAGCCATGGAACTCGAGTTCGTGCCTTTCCGGTGGGGCCACTTGGAAAAAGATCTTCAAGCCGGCGCTTTCGATGTCGCCATGAGCGGGGTCACCGTACGACCCGAACGTTCACTCATCGGAAGGTTCAGCCTCCCCATTACCACCAGCGGTGCAGTCCTGCTTGTCCCAAACACAAGCCCTTACAAAGAGGTCGAAGACCTTGACCACAACAACCTTGCCATCGCGGTCAACGCAGGCGGCCACCTTGAAAAAGTCACTCGAAGCCGATTTATGCAAGCACAAATACGGTCTCTCGAAAAAAACGAAAACGTGATCCGCGCTCTGGCCAACGGCGAAGTCAATGCTGCGGTCACGGACACTCGGGAAGCCATAAGTTGGCGACACAACTACCCTGGACTCCGCGCCATCGGGCCTTTCACTCGAGATCGAAAGGCGTTTCTCGTAGACGCCTCGCAACCAGAACTCGCGCGAAAGCTTGATGCCTGGCTATTAAGGGCACAAGCCGATGGACAATTCGATGCCATTCTAAAAAAAGAACTCAATGAAAAATTAGACACAAGCCCCGTGACCGGACCTCTCGCCGCTCTTCTGGCTGCCATCGACGAAAGGCTCGCTCTCATGCCTTGGATCGCAGAGGTCAAACGAGCCAGTCATATGACCATCGAAGCCCCGGCCATAGAAACTCGAGTCTTAGCGGCCGCTATCGATAGTGTCCGCTCGGCCGAAAAGCGCAACCCGTTAAGCGAGCAACATACCGAAGCCGAGGTCAAAAACTTTTATCGAGCGCTGATCGAAGCCGCCAAAGCCGTCCAAAGGCAGACACTCATGAAGCCCCGAAGAGACCTTCATCTCGTTCTCCCTGATCTCGATGAAGAATTACGTCCGGCCCTAGAGAGAATCAGCGATCGGATTGCCATGCTTCTCGTAGCGCTCCCCCAAAACATCAGCCCTGAGCAAATCGAAACGGGAGTTCAGACTGAGCTCATCTCCACTCAACTGCCAGAAAAAGAAAAAAAAGATCTGGCACAGTCCCTCATCGCATTAACTTCACCCCACCCAGACGAGCCAACGTCCAAAACGGAATGGCCCCCTCGACCCTAATGCATGAATCGGCCGTCAATAAAAAGAACAACGCGTTCGATGCCGCGGAGTCGCTTTGATGGTCGGGCTCTGTCCATGATTCCACAACAGATAATCCACTTGGTGAGGAACGAGGGAAGCTCGCTCTCCGGCCATCTCTTCGCAAATTAACTCCACCGCATGCACGGCCACGGCACGAATCTCAACTTCCTCTTCCGAACCCACTGGAATTAAATCGCCTTGGTTAATACGCTCTACCAGACTCTCTTCGTAGATCAAAACCCCTTCCATGCGCAATACATGAGGGACAAGGTTATCTGCAAAAAGAGTCAGTTGATCGAGGTCTTTAAAACGACCGGGCCCCTGCCCCTCAAAGGCCTGAGATAAATCTGCACAAGTAATCTGCGCACGTTTGTAAAATGGAATCTCTTCGCCACGGTAGTGAGCCGAATCACGATACAAAGGCATCTCAGCCAAACATTCAACCAACGCAGCGGCACTCTGGCCTGCGGAATCGATCATGGAGTAAAATGAACCTGAGTACCGATCCTCTATAAAATTTCCCAAATCCCTCAGGGCCATCGCAAAGAGATTCATCAGCTCTGCGACTGGAGGTTTCTCTAAATCCTGCTTAAAGATTCTTGCGCAATCTTCCTGTGTAAATTGACAAAGCTCACCGGCCTCCATGGAAGCCCCTAATTCGAAATGCTCTCTCAAAAAACCGGAGAGCGTCAAGTAACCGGAAAGACCTTGATTTTTCTTCAGCTCAGGAAACCAGCCCGAGCCGAAATTAATCGCATCCATGCAGACGACAAACGGAAGCGCTGCGGCCGGGTCAGAAAGGCGCTGATGAGCGGGGTCAGAGACAGAGGCCTGGCTCGCGTGACTCAGCAAGTGCTTTGCGAGAGCAGCTAATGCGTCCGGGTCTACCTTTACCCAATGCGCTTCTTGGGCCACCCAGGCACAAGCCTCTCGAATACGGTGGAAGACAGTCTCTTCTGATTTCAAGGACTCTTCCGTGGCAACCCAAAAAATGTCAACGCCGAGGGAAGCATCTCAATGGAAGCAGGCGAAGAACCCAGAGCCTCTCCATCGGCATCCAGAAGTACTGACGAATCCTCTTTAGGCAAAACCTGAACTCTCGATCCGCGATAGATCGAGACCGCGGGATGCGTCGTATGTGTCCCCCGATAGAGCGCTGGGAAATTAGCCAGTAGACGGGAGCGGGACAGCGCACCGACGATCACGACATCAAATAGTCCATCGTCTAGCGAAGCATCCGGCGCAACCTTCATCCCCCCTCCAAAAAAAGAACCATTCGCCACCACAACCATGGGCGTTGACCCCGAATGAACCTCTTCACCATCGACCAGGACAACAAGGTCGGGTGTCGGATATCTCAAAACAGATTGCCCAGCCGCCAGAGCGAAGCCTAGACGCGGCCCTAGCTTTCGACCGTAACGGTTCATCCAATCTACAGTTAAGCCGCTTAAGCCAAAACTCGCCTCATTGATAAAGCAAGTGGTCCGACTCTCGCCCCCTCTCTCTACAAACTGAACGCGGCCCGCATCAAGAGACCGACTCTCTCCTGCCCCCAACAAATCAATTGAATCACTCAGTGATCGAGGAAGGTTCATCGATCGAGCGAAATCACAACCGGTTCCAAGAGGAAGAAAGCCAACCTCCACTTCTTTCCCGAGCCCGGCATCGAGAATGCCGGTCACGACCTCCAGAAGAGTTCCGTCGCCCCCCCCGACTACGATTCTTTTTACACCCGAACGAATCGCCTCGCGTGCGATACGACTCGCATCTCTGGGCTTTCGGGTGCGAGTCAATTCAAGGTCACCTAGCACCTTTTCAAGACGAACTTCAAGCCTCGAGAATCGGGGCGGACTCGAACCGGCTTTCGGATTACAAATTACGAGAGTGGATGCGGGCACAATAATGTCTTGGTCTTAAGCAAAGCCCACGACGCGGACCCCCAAGACCCACCTTTCCGAATTTTGGTCGCACATCTTTTTTTAAGCACTCGCTTCCTTGCGAAGCAAATTAAGAGCCGAGCCCGCCTTGAACCACTTAATCTGCTCTTCGTTTAGAGTCTGCTCCGCCTGAATCGTTTCCTGAGTCCCATCCACATGCTCCAATTCAACCACCAAAGGAGCATCCGGCGCTAACTCAGAAAGTCCGAGAATACTAATTCGGTCTTGCTCCTGCACCTTGTCGTAATCTTCGGGGTCCATAAAAGTTAAAGGCAAAACACCCTGCTTCTTAAGGTTTGACTCATGAATGCGAGCAAAGCTTCTGACTAAAACAGCTGCTGCGCCAAGATGCCTGGGACACATAGCTGCATGTTCGCGACTGCTTCCTTCACCGTAATTCTCATCGCCGACAACAATCCAGCGCAAACCTTCTGATTTATAGTGACGCGCCACTTCCGGGAAGCTCTTGTTGGGCTCACCTGACAATTGGTCAAGGCCCTTACCCGCTTCGCCTGTAAACGCATTGACGGCACCAATAAACATGTTGTCGCTGATGTTGTCTAAATGCCCTCTAAAGCGTAGCCATGGGCCAGCCATAGAAATATGATCTGTCGTACATTTCCCCTTCGCCTTCAGAAGCAATGGGAGGTCTAGGTAGTCCTGGCCATCCCACTTGGGAAACGGCTCAAGCAACTGCAAGCGCTTACTTGTCGGAGACACCACAACCTTCTCTTCGGATCCATTCTCTGGAGGCTCGATATATCCGTCGTACGAAATAACAAAACCATCGGCTGGAATCTCGGGGGCTTGTGCTGGAGCTTCTAGCCGAAACCGCGTCCCGTCCGCCGCCTCAATCTCACCGTCCAGCGGGTTCCAATCAAGATGGCCAGCCAGTGCATAAGCCACGGTCACTTCCGGGCTTGCGATAAAGGAGAGCGTGTTCGGACTCCCGTCATTTCGCTTCGGGAAATTTCGATTGTACGAACTAATGATTGAGTTGCTCTCTCCTTCTTCTATATCGTCGCGTCGCCATTGACCGATGCAAGGACCGCATGCGTTCGCTAGAACGGTCCCTCCGATTTCTTCGAAATCATGCATTTGCCCATCACGTTGGATCGTCCGGTGAATTTGTTCAGAACCCGGCGTGACCCACAACGTCGATCGCGTTTTCGCCCCATGCGCAATCGCTTGGCGCGCCACGTCTGCTGCGCGAGACATATCTTCATAGGATGAATTCGTGCAGCTTCCAATAAGGCCCGAACTCAAATTGGCTGGATACTGATTCTCTCCGACATCACGAGCCATCTCTGAGACGGATCGGGCGAGATCCGGCGTATGAGGTCCGACAATATGAGGTTCAAGAGTCGACAGGTCGATCTCAAGAAGTACATCAAAATAAGAACCCGGATCGGCCAGAACTTCTGGATCGGACTGAAGAAGAGTTGCATGACTCCGCGCAATTGCAGCAATGGCTGAACGCTCTGTGGCTTCCAAGTACGTGGCCATCCGCTCATCCCAACCGAAGATAGAAGTCGTTGCACCTAACTCGGCACCCATATTCGTAATCGTACCTTTGCCCGTGCAGCTGATCGACTGCGCGCCCGGACCAAAGTATTCGACTACACGATTCGTTCCACCCTTCACGGTCAACTCTTCAAGTACCTTAAGAATAATGTCTTTGGGTGCGGACCAACCCGACAAACTGCCCGTCAAGAGAACACCCACTCGATTCGGATGAAGCACCTCCCATGGGAAGCCGGCCATCACATCGACAGCATCCGCGCCACCCACTCCGCAGGCAAACATCCCCAAGCCACCTGCGTTGGGCGTATGCGAGTCTGTTCCCAACATCATGCCGCCAGGGTACGCGTATTTTTCCAAAACAACTTGGTGGATAATGCCGGCGCCAGGTCCCCAGAACCCGATCCCATACCGCGCTGAACAACTTGAAAGAAAATCATAGACTTCTTCGTTCGTCGTCCGAGCCGTTTTTAAATCCTGAGATGACCCTCTATAGGCCTGAATGAGATGATCGCAGTGGACCGTCGTTGGCACTGCCGTTTCGTTACGACCGGCCTGCATAAATTGCAAAAGGGCCATCTGCGCAGTCGCATCCTGCATAGCAATTCGATCCGGCCTTAACTGAAGGTAAGCTTCTCCAGGCGCCAACTCTTGACCTGCCGGATCATCCAAATGCCCCAGCAAGATTTTCTCGCCAAAGGTCATCGGGCGCTTCAGGCGCTCGCGGACGATTTCAAGTCGAGCCTCAACTTCGGCATAAGTACGGGCCACCAACTCTGGGGTGGTCTCAATCGACGGCATAAAAGTCTCCTCGTTGGCCAAGGACATGAGCCAATAGCCCTGCCCTGGCAAAAAGTCGATCGTAAAGGGTCAAGCTTCGCCAACCCTTCCTGTCTCTTCCGCTTGCATTTCGAGAAAATCAGAGAATTCCGCCAACAAATGGACGGCAGAAATCAAAGCCGAGCGAAAGTCCCCTAGATGCAAACTCTCGTTTTCACCGTGTGCATTACAAATCGGGTCTTCCAGACCGAGCAAAACAGCCGGCGCTCCGGAAAGAGCGCGACTAAAGGGAGCCACGAAAGGAATCGAACCTCCACAGCCAATCAAAACAGGCTCCCGACCATACCCTCTAGCCAAGGCCCGGCGTGCAGCCTCTATATCGCTCCCTTCCGACGAACGACGCCAACCCGGTACGGCCGCTTCGCACTCCAGCGTCACCTGAGCGCCGAACGGAGGATTCGTTGATAAAAACTCAACCAGTAGATCGCGCACCCTCTCAGCATTCTGTCCCGGAGCCAGTCGAACACTCACCCTTGCCGCCGCCGAATCGATCAACTGATTGGCCGCACGGTCGAGCGGAATGGCCTCAAGAGCAGTAATCGCGACAGCGGGATGATTCCACAATTGTTCGTAGACAGAAGCTTCGGAGGCCGCCGTCGTTCGACTGCCCGGCATAAGCCCGGCATCGGTACGGAAGGAGGCTCTACTAAAAGGCAATTCAGCTAACGCCTTTTTTTCATGCTGGCTCAACTCCGGAACATCATCAGATAGACCTGGCAAGATGACTTCGCCCTGGGCATCAAAAAGTCGGCCGAGGAGAGCCGTTAAAGCCGTCGCCGCATCGCCAATCGGCCCCCCCCACATCCCGCTATGCAAAGGATGGTCGAGAAGCTTTACATGAACATCCACATTGACCAATCCGCGCAGGCTGGTGGTCAAAGACGGCAACCCCGTCTCCAAGTTCGCTGTATCCGTCAGCACAATAATATCAGCTGAAAGCCTCTCTTTCGTTTCCAGCAGAAATGACTCAAGATGCGTCGAGCCGATTTCCTCTTCACCTTCAACTACGAATTTGACGTTGACGGGCAAAGTCCCTTCGCTTTCAAACCAAGCTCTGACGGCCGAAATTAAAATCAGAATGCCCGCTTTATCATCAACGACTCCTCGGCCATATAACCTCCCCTCGCGTTTCTCGGGATCAAAGGGCGGCGAGTGCCAATGCGTCTCACGTCCCGGTGGCTGAACATCATAATGGGCGTACAACAAAAGAGTTGGCTTCTCTGGTCCAGCCTCCGTCCATTCTGCCACCACATAGGGATGAACTCCTGCGGGTCCCAAAAGTTCGACCTTTTGTAGCCCCACCTCTTCAAGGAGACGCGCCACCTCTCGGGCACAGCGAGAAACCTCAGAAGGAGGAAAGCCTGGAGCCGAAACGCTGGGAATGCGCGACAGAGCCTCTAGCTCTCCGAGAGTCTGAGGCAAACGGTCCATCGCACACTGCACAACACGGTCGGGGGCTTGCATAGACACCAACTTAGCAAAACGTGCTCCCGAAATGTCGAGGACTCCTGTAGCATTCCCACCATGGAACCAAAAAAAATCCGGATAAATGGTGCCGATAGCATCACACTCAACGTGCTTGAGTGGAGCGAAGAAGGCGTTCCGATCATCTTGCTTCATGGCTTTAGCAATGAGTCTCGAATCTGGGATGACTTAATTCCAGGAATCGCACAACACTATCGGGTGCTCGCTCTAGACCAACGAGGACACGGGGAATCGGACTGGCACCCGGAAGCCGCGTATGATTATGATGATTTCGTTGCCGACCTTGAAGCCATGGTCGAAGGCCTTGGGATTGATCGCTTTGTTCTTATCGGACACTCATTAGGCGGTCGCGTAGCCATGCTCTACGGAGGGCGTCATCCAGAAAAACTCGCCGGGTTAGTTATTGTAGACTCAGCCCCTGAACTCGACGCACGCGGAACCACGCGCATCTCACTCGATACGGCCGCTAATCCAGACCCGACTTTCGCATCAGTGGCCGAATACGAGCGGATTATGGCTCATGCCTACCCAGCAGCCACGCCCGCCTCAATTAAGAGAATGGCCATACATGGAGTGAAACCCACAGAAAACGGGCGCTATATGTTGCGAATGGATACGGCCTTCCGAAGTGCAATCGCAGGCGCCGATGCCGAAGCCATCGCAGCTCGCCAAGACGCCAACGAAAAAGAGCTTTGGCGATCACTTGGAAAGATTCTCTGCCCAACTCTGGTCGTCAGGGGGGCCGCGTCAGATGTAGTCAGCGCAGACATTGCAGACCGAATGGTGGAGGATGCTCTGAAAAACGGTCAGTTGGCCGTGGTCCCGCAAGCCGGTCATTCCGTGATGACGGATAACCCGGAACATTTCAACATCGCCGTCGAAAACTTTGTGCTGGGATCCTGACCCCAATGTAAGCCGAAATGGCGTCCAAATCTCTGCTGTCACAGGCCTCAAAGCCCTTCGGGGTATTTTCTGCCCACGCGAACTTCTTCGCTATGATGCGCGCCGTACCGAGTCATCGAAAAATTCACTCAAATCTCGAATCACCCAAATCTCGAAGTCAAAGATCAAATTTGATTTCCGAGGGGGTCCAAATTGAATTGCCATATCCGGTTTTCGCCCAAGTTCAGCTTCTGTCTTTGGCTGACTCTGAGCCTTCTCGCCTTCACGACTCAAGTTCACGGGGAAACCGAAGAGAAGAACCTCGCACCCCAGGCCGCTATCTCTGAATCGTCAATCGGACCTCAACAGGTAGTCGAGCAACTGCATGCCACCTTGCTCTCGAGCATGCAGAATGCGAAGGAACTCGGCTTCCAGGGACGTTTCAATCAAATCCAGCCTGTGGTCACGGATACCTTCGACGTGGAATTCATGGGATCGAAATCCGTAGGAAGACATTGGACGAAGCTCAGTCCTGAGGATCAACAACTTTGGCTTGAAAAATTCGTAGGCTACATCTCGGCCAACTACGCCGGCAACTTCGATCAGTACGATGGTGAAACCTTTGAGACCCTCGGAGAAAAGGAAGCTCAGCGAAATACTCGGGTTGTCTTAACTGAGCTGAAAGTCCCAGGCGGCGAGGATGTCATCTTCAATTACCGCCTCCGACCCACTCCAAAGGGATGGAAGATTATTGACATCTACTTAAGAGGAACCGTGAGCGAATTGGCACTTCGCCGCTCCGACTTCACTGCAGCCCTCAAGAAGAATGGATTCCCCGAATTAACTTCGACGGTGGACCAGAAAATCGCAAAATTCAAAGAAGAATCTGAAAGCTAGCCAGGGTATTTCCGCCTACCACGCTCGGGCTGTATTGTTCGCAGAAGGCAAGTCTGATCGACGATGCTCTCGATTTGCCCATATCTCAGCTTGACGGTTTTGATAAAAGGCGCTTCTTAGAGCCGCATAGTAATCAATCGAGCTTTCCTTGAGAGCATTCAACTCATCCACATGACGAGCCCGTTCCGTCAAACCTGAACTGCCGCTGAAGAAAAGAACATCCGTTCCGCCCAGCAAGAAAAAAGTCGGATGGAAAAGGGCATCCACACCCTGACCGATGCCATCGCGCACGTTCGAGGGGCCGAGCAACGGAAGAATGACGTAGGGACCACTGGGCGCACCCGCTAAAGCCAACGTCTGGCCGAAGTCTGAGACATGACCCTTGATCCCCCAAGCCTTCGCCGGGTCAAACAAACCTCCTACGCCCACCGTCGTATTAATCACGAGTCGAGCTGTCGTAATCCCTGCTCCTTCCCACTCCAGTTGGAAAATATCATTGATCAGGGTCTGAGTAGAGTTGATGTTTTCAAAGAAGCGACCGATGGATCGTCGGACCGCCTCCGGAAAGATAAAACGGTATACGGATGTGATGGGATCCATCACGAAACGATCGACCACGGAATTAAAACCCAGCATGCCTCGATTCATCGGTTCAAGAGGATCCGGAAAACTTGAAGGCCCCATCTCGAATTCAAGATCGAACTCATCAAACAGAGGATCGGGCTCAAGGCCCACAGGTGGCAAATCAACGGCCGCTTCGCTCTGCGATGAGGCTCCCTCAGACTTGGCCGCCTGGACTGGAGCCGAACAAACCAAAACGATCCCGACAATGCAAAAAAAGAGCCTGACCCAAAGACAGCTCTCTCGAGGACTTCTCCCTAATCGTCGGCTTGGAATTCTTCGGATACGCTTCATTGGGGTCGGAAAGTACACTGTTCTGGAAGCCGGTTGAAAAATTTTTCCACACTGCGTGGCCAGAACCCTCCACTAAATCACCCCCTGGGGGTAATTTGCGACGATATTCTGCCCGACGGAGATGAGCTGGGTTAGACTCTTTCCGCGTACTAGCCCCCCTCTCCATAGGACTCAACCAAGTGATGGGTACCCAGGGAGAACTGCAAAATTAAAAGGGATCACAGCAGCTCGCGACGGCCTCTCCTCATCGGAGAGGATGCGACCGGGGAACCGATGCGATCAGACTCAAAAGGGGAGCGGGTCCAAGCCAGACTTCAGCCGAGTTGAATTGGAGCCGAATACCAGAACCATAGGAGATAGCTTCGTTGGATGTACTGCAAAAGTGCACTGAATATAATCTGCACGAGCAAATGCGAGAACGGGGTCTCTACCCGTATTACCGACAAATCTCTTCGGCCCAAGACCCTATGGTCACGATCTGCGGCCAGAAGGTCGTCATGCTGGGCTCAAACAACTACCTGGGCCTCACCACTGACTCAGGCGTAAAGCAAGCCTCGATCAGGGCCATCGAACGCTACGGCACCGGATGTGCGGGATCCCGTTTGCTCAACGGCACCCTCGACATTCACGTCCAGTTAGAGGAGCGGATCACTCGCTTCATGAAGTCTGAAGCTGCCCTCACCTTTTCCACAGGTTTCCAAGTTAATCTTGGAGTCCTTTCCGCTCTTCTTGGGCGAAAAGATGTCGCAATTCTAGACCGAATGGATCATGCGTCCATCATCGACGGCGTGCGACTCGGCTTCGGAAAGTCCGTCAAATACGGGCATAACGATATGGAAGACCTTGAAAACAAGCTTTCCTTGATTCAAGAAGATCGAGGAAAACTGATCGTGGTCGACGGGGTGTTCTCTATGGAAGGCGACTTGGCCAATCTGCCTGAAATTGTCGCCCTGAAAAACAAGTACCAGGCTCGGCTCGTTGTCGACGACGCACATGGACTCGGCGTTTTTGGCGAGAATGGAAGAGGCAGTGCCGAACACTTCGACGTTGAGGATGAAGTCGACTTGACCATGGGAACGTTCTCTAAATCCCTCGCTACGGTGGGCGGCTTCATCTCTGGAAGTCGAGAGGTGGTGGACTACCTCCGGCACCATTCAAGAACTGGGATTTTCTCAGCAGCGATGCCGCCCTCCGCGGCAGCAGCAGCCATTGCGGCTATCGATATCATCGAAGCTGAACCTCAGAGACGAAAGCAGCTCTGGGAATCCACTCGATATATGAAAAAGGAACTCGACAATTTAGGGTTTGAGACCGGACCGTCGGTCTCACCCGTCATCCCCATCGCTGTGGGCGAGGACATCACAAGCTTCGAGATGACTATGCGTCTGCTTGAAGAGGGGGTCTTTGTAAATCCCGTCATAAGCCCGGCGGTGCCTCCAGGACAAGCTCTCATTCGGACCTCCTACATGGCGACTCATGAGCGAGATCATCTTGACTTCGCTCTCGAGGGTTTGGCTAAAGTCGGGCGCGAATTCGACATCATCTAAAAAGCCAACCAGCGAGGGTCTTCCTCAGGAACTTCAAGCGCTGAAGACTGGGTGAATGAATGGGAGTGAGGAAAGGAGCCTCACTGCTCGTTTGACTCATTCTTCACTTGGAGTCTTCTTTGCCCCACGTAATCATCTACGAACTGCCGAGCTGTACGTCCGGAACGGTTCCCGCGAGCGAGAGACCAACGCAACGCGGCCTCCCGAGTCAATTCATTCAACTCAGGAATCCCCGCTTGTGAGAGGTATTGGGAGACAATTTCCAAATACAGGCTCTGATCAAAGCCAAAGAATCCCAGCACCAAGCCAAACCGGTCCGCCAGAGCCAATTTCTCCTCAAGCGATTCTCCTAGATGAAGTTCGCCGTCTTCATCCAACCGAGCCTCCCTGTTCTCCGCCATCGTCTGGGGTAAAAGATGTCGACGATTGCTGGTCGCTAAAATCAACACATTCGATTCAGCCGGCTTCAGACTTCCCTCAAGCGCTGCCTTGAGCTCTCGATGACCTGACTCTCCGGGACCGAACGAAAGATCATCACAGAAAATCACGAAGTAATACGATTTCTGATTTTGAAGCCACTCCATAATCCGGGGCAGTTCAGAGAGTTGATGTCGTTCAACTTCGATCACTCTCAATCTCTGGTCGCCATAACGCGCAAGAAGCCCTCTGGCCGCTGAAGATTTCCCCGTTCCTCGTTCGCCGTAGAGCAAAACATTATTAAAAGGCCAACCCGCCAAGAATTGACGCGTATTCCTGTCGAGCGCCTCAACGGCTTGCCCCACGCCGAGCAAATCGTCAAGATTGAAGAGTTGGGGGTTTGAGATCGGAAGCATATGCCCGCCAGAACCTCGCGGTTCCCATCGAAAGGCGATATTTCGCTCAAAATCAGCAGAGCCCGGATCTGCCGGAAGCTGACTCTCGAGAAGTTGTTCAAGCAAAACGAGAACACGCTTCGCTCTTTGAAAAAAACCTAAGCCTGAAGCCACAACACCACCCTCATCTCGGTTAAACCGATTGCCCAACCGCGTTGATGCAAAATCAGGTTTTCCATGATTCTGGAGGAGAACCTGAAATCGACCTTTCGGGCATTGGGTCGCCCACGGTTTCCATAAAAATTTCTAAAAAGCGATACGTCAGTCCCCAAACCACATGGCGACCTGGCTCACCCACTTCAACTCCAGGAAACTTCATCGTGCCCGATACCGAACTCGTGTAGTCGACATGGGTCGATACGTCCAGAATTCGATCCACTGGAAACCACAGTGCAGACGCCACCTCCATGGGGTCTAGAACCAAAGAGCCGGTGAAGTTCAGGTGGTACACATGAGCGGTCACCACGAGGCGGTTTTGTTTGAATCGTGGACTGCCCTGAAGGTCTGTCAGCCAACCCAAATGTTCGGCTTCTGCCAGAGAAATTCCAACCTCCTCCAGTGTTTCACGTTCAGCGGTGGCACGAGTATCGGCATCCACCTCTTCGAGCCGGCCTCCGGGAAAGGCCATGTGACCCGACCAGGGGTCATCCTCCCGCTGAGAACGCTCGATGAAGAAAATTTCCAATCCCTGACCTGATTCACGCAAAATGAGAGCCACAGCCGCCTGCTCAAGCCCTTCCTCGGATAAAGAATCGGGAGTCCGCCCGCTCAGAGCCTTTCGGATGGAAGATAGATTGATCACAAAAGGACCATAGCGCGGACCAGGCGGCTCGGGATAGCGGAACCTGAGCCTCGAAAGCGAGAATCAATGGACATTTCATTTCATTCCTCTAGCCTGCCCTCCGTGACTACACAAAGTAACCTTGCTCCCAAAACACGTGAATTGATCCGACTGGCCCAAAATGAGGCCAAAGCCGCCCGAGTCGCTCTGGCTCAACTCACCACCGAAGAACAAGTCGCGGTGGTTTGTGAGACACCTCTCGCCATGAGAATGAGAATTCTCAGCCTGATCGAAACACCCGAGGACTTAGTTCCTCTGATCCCAGAAGCCGAACTCTGTTTCACGTGTAAAACAGCCGGGATCGAAAGTGCGAGTTGGTTAATCGCGCTCGCCTCCCCCCAGCAAGTCGTGGCCTGCGTAGATCTCGATGCATGGAGTGGGTTAATGCCCGATGTCGGAAAATTGGATGGGTGGTTGAATGCCATCGTCGAGGCAGGCGAGGACACCATCCATACAGCCGCCACTTCACTTGATCCCGAAATGCTCGCGATCTATCTCCGGGCTCATGCAGATGTTGAAATCAAACCTTCGGGCGACGAAGATTGGCAACCTCCAGAAGGTGGGCAAACTCTTGAAGGCCAATTCTATGTAATCGGTCGAAAGAAAAACGACGACCTCTCATCGCTGATGCGCATGCTTCAAGTTCTGTTTCAGAAAGATTACTGGCTTTATTTTCGGCTCATGCACTCAGTGCGCGAAGAAGCACTCAGTGAAATTCAAGAATGGGCCCTGAGATGGCGAACGGGAAGGCTCGAAGACCTCGGCTTTCCTACGTGGGATCGGGCCATGCGAATCTACGGAATGCTGCGACCCTCTCAATTGGCAGAGCTCCCCGAGTCCGTCCACTTTATTGAGACGGAGGGTTGGGATCTTCCCGTTTGGATCACGGACCTGCCCGGAGACGTAGACGCGAGAGACCGACTGCTCATGGCCATCGGCGAACTCGATGAGCAAGAAAGATCTCAATTCTTCTTTGCCTTCATCGCTCTCGCGAATCAGATCGCGGTGGCTGACCAAAGAGACCTTGGAGACGCAGAAACTCTCCCCGAAACCCTTCAAAAAGCCATCCGGGTATGTCGCCTGGGCCTAGAACATATTGCCCAGAAAAATAACCTCGACGATCCGACGACTCTTCGAAGAGTTTCCCCCGAAAGACTCTTTCGCGTCGGCGTTAACATTGCCCCAGAAGGAGTCCGCCCAGGCTTTACTCAGGGCGAAGACCTCTCCGACGGAGAGGTCGAGTGATCCGAAGTCTATTGCGTCGGCTCTGGCATTTGCCCGCGCAGCAATGTCGGTCGCAGGTTGAACCCGGTTGGGTGACTATGCGAGACGGCATTCGTCTATCCACATCACACGTCTGGCCCATCGATTACCAAGGCGACGCACCCACCATACTGATCCGTACGCCGTACGGGGCCGAAGGCGCATGGAGCAGCTCCCGCCTCGCAGCCCGCTTGATCGCCGAGAGTGGCTACCATGTCGTTGTCCAAAATGTCCGGGGTCGATATGGGTCTGAGGGCGTTTTTCAACCCTTCGCGAATGAGACCGAAGATGGCGTAGATACTCTCGACTGGCTCGAACGGCAAAACTGGCACCAGGGAAAAGTCGGGCTTTTTGGAGGGAGCTACCTCGCGTACGCGGAGTGGTGCATGCTGGCTCAGGCTTCCGAACGAATCGATGCCGTTGTCTCTGCCATCTCGAGCCGAAGCTTGTACCACGTTTTTTATCGTGGGGGCGTTTTTGCCCTTCAGAACGCGTTTGAATGGGGCCTTACCGTGGGCCGCGAGCAATCCATTCCCGAGAGAGAGGTCGACCTAGAACGCGGACTTAAACACTGGCCTCTGATAGAAGGCGACCGTGTAGCTCTTCGAGAGGTGCCCTGGCTCAGAGAATGGATTGAGCACAATCGCAAAGACGAATACTGGGAGGCTATCGAACCCTCTCTCCCAACCTCTCTGCCGCCGACTCTCCTCATCGCAGGCTGGTATGACTTTTTTTTACCGACTCAACTGGATGATTTTCATTCACTCCAAGAGATCGCTGAAAATAACCAAAGCCCCGCTCCCGAACTAATCATCGGACCATGGTCGCATGGGCTTCCCGCGCACCCTAAGTGGTGGAGACAGGAACTCAACGGATTTATTTTACGTGAATCTATCCAGCACTTGAATCGGACTTTTAGAGAATCCAAATCAGACATTCCTGCTGTTCCTGTTCGCTACTTTTCAGCCGGTGACGAACACTGGCACCAAAGTCCAACCTGGCCTCCAGCAGAGATCCAACTTCGAAGCTTGTACTTAACAGCTCGTTCTGGAAAAGGATCCTTGTCATGGGAAAGTGAAAAAGAAACCTTAGATTCGACGCTTGGCTTTACTCACGATCCTAAACGGCCACATACAACGCTTGGAGGAGCGCTCTTTGGGAGCAAGGCGGGTGTCAAAGACCAGAGCCGGGTCAATAAATCAAATGAACATCACCTGGTCTACGACTCGAAACCTCTCCAAACTGAGCTCGCCCTTGTAGGCTCTATCCAACTCAACGTCTTCTTTTCCAGTGACGCACAAGACGCAGACATCTACGCCCATCTCCTTGATGTATCCCCCGATGGACGCATCGAAAACATCTCCGAAGGAACGCAAAGACTACGCTGGCGAAATATCGCGGACTCAGTTGCCACGCCCAACTTCTTAGCCCCTGGCCAGACTGAAGAGGTCCAGGTTGTTTTTGCGCCGACGGCAAGAACAATCCTTGCGGGACATAAACTGCGCCTAGAAATCGCAGGGAGTAATTTCCCGAGTTACGATCGTAACCCTGGAAGTAAGGAAGAGCCTGGGCTCGCCACGGATGACCAACTGCTTAAATCTGAGCACTTGATCCACCATGGGGTAAATGCAGACTCTAAGCTCACGTTGTCGATTCGACCGAACCACCGCGTCTAAACTCCGGCGTCCCTCATCTTGCGGGATCAACGGACACAAAAGACAGGGCCTAAAAACACGAGGGCCCACCAAGAAAGCACAAAGCTTTCCGAGTGGGCCCAAGATGGCTCGCGAAGAGCCCTGAGCGTTGACCTAGAGGTCTACTGCCTTCAGGGTCTTTCGCTTGTTGCCCACGGCTCGGGCCTCTGCTTCTTTGATCAACTCCCGAACAGCGGCGTCAAGCGCACCGTAAAACTCGGAGCCGACATTGCACTTCTTAACGGCAGCTTTGGTACGAGCCTTCGAGATGATGAGCTCTGCGGGCTTCTTCTTTGCTGCCTTCTTCTTTCGTTTCGCGGCCATGTGACCTCCCAACATTACCGACTCCTTAAAACCGACACGAAATTCGCATCGGCGAGAGCCGGAAACCCCCATACGTGCCTAAACACGCTGATTGGCGCGTAAGATAAGGGTTTCGCTTGTGGAGTCAATCATAAAAGAACGATAGAGGCCTTGAGGGCGTCGATTCCGGCACTTTCGAAAAGACTCACCGACTCCATCATTGTCCCAAGCCTCGCAATCTGCGCGAAATGGATTCCAAAATGGACTCCAAACCCAGGTCCCGCCCAGTCCATCCACTCGCCTGGCTCGCCGGATAAAGACCCGAGGCAGAAGTCTTTTCTAGCGTCTAGACTCTGGCCCTTACGAAACCGGAAGCTATTGAATAAAAAAGAGAATTTGCTCTACCCACCCGCTTCGAGAAAGAGGTTCAGGGAAAGTGTCAAACCGAACAAATCCGAGATCTGAGCGATTTACCCGGGACCCTCTCGACGGAGTGAACCTACATGCGATGCACTGGGGACAGCCTGGAAAACCCCTGGTGATCCTGCTGCACGGAGGGGGGGCCAATGTACACTGGTGGGACCACATCGCCCCTGAACTCGCGGAGCACCGTCACATCGTCGCACTGGATTTTCGAGGGCATGGAGACTCCGATTACCCCGAAAACTACGTAACCGGGGCGTTTAACCAGGACCTTGAGGCTCTTTGTCATCACCTGGGTCAAGATAAAATGACTTTCATCGCCCATTCTATGGGGGCTCAAGTGGTCCTCGACCACGCGAGCCGGTTTGACGTAACCCAGGGAATCATGTTGATCGATCCCGCCCGAGGCACTCAAAAACGGACCCGCAGAGCCGCCCGACTCGCCCTTTCCCTCGCCCGCACCTATGCGACGAAAGAAGAAGCCATGGACCGTTTCCAATTCGTGCCCATCGCCGAGCATGTCGCAGAGCCTCTGAGAAGGCACATCGCCTCTCATTCCGTCCGTCTTCAAAAAAACGAACGTTGGGGGTTCAAGTTCGATGGGCACTGGTTTGGAGTGCCTCCGCGGCCCAAACCCGATCTGAAGCGAGTTCAGTGCCCCTGTCTAGTGATCCGAGGGGCCGAAAGCGAACTGCTCTCATCCGAGGGGGCCAGCGAGCTCTGTGCGGAACTCCCCCATGGGAGAACACTTGAGATCATGGGCTCAGGCCACCATGTCCTTTTGGACCGCCCCGACGAACTGATTGTGGCCGCACAGTCTTTTTTATCGGAAATATCCCCAAGGGAAAAGTTTGTAAATAGTTAAGATAAATATAGATTTTCGGTCGCAATCAAGGGCTCCCGTGATAAAGTAGTGAAAAGCAACCACCTACATAGAGGCTCCCCCAAATGAAATCATTCAGATCACTCTGTTTAGCCGCGATTTTTTCGGCTGCTCTGCTTCTCTCTTCTTCCGCGAGTGCAACCATGCACTACTTCGGAGAGATGTTGACATCCGACCTGATGACCAGCGCACCCAATTATCAGATGGAAATTAATGCCGACCTGAATGAAGCCGGACAACTCACGTCGATCAATTCAAACACCATGACGGCGGGGTTGGGTCTGGGTAACGCATCGATGAATGATGGCGGGACCTTTAGCTACACACATTCCTTTGGTGCTTCGGATCAAGCGACCTCCATCGTCAACGCACAACTCAGCGTACTGACCTCGGGTAACAGCGCATCAAATGGGTTTGCTGAAATCAACCTTGGAGACAGCTTCTGGCTCGAACGCGCCATGAGTTTTTCGGTTCTGGGCGGACAAGTTGATGCCTCTCTTTTCGAAGATAATGGAGAGTTGCTCGTCAACGTCACCGCTTCAGGCGACCAACTTGACCTCGTTTGGTCCATGTTTCAGGTCAACTACGAAATCGATGCGAGCCGTGCTCCGATCGGAGGAGGCCCATCAGCGGCGATCCCAGAGCCGGGAGCAGCCACATTGTTCGGCGCAGGAATGTTGATTGTTGGAACCGCAGTACGACGGCGAGGTCTCTCTTCCTAATCACATCCGATCCCGCTTCGTGAAGAAGCACTTCCTCTCTCTTTGAGCCGGAGCAAGAGGACGGGTGAGAATCAACAAAATAGAATGACGATAAAAACCCGCCTAGCGACTCCGCTAGACGGGTTTTTTATTGAACCAACCTTGACCGATGAGAACTCAGAGCAACTCTTCGGCCAACACTTTGAACAAGTCAGGCTGCGCGCCCCCAATCAACATTGAGCCCACTTCGTCTCTATGACCGGCCTCTTTCCACGCCTGCGCTCTTTCCCGAATACGACCCTCTGGCCCCACCAAAGCAACATCATCAACGAGACCGTCAGGAATGGCCGCTGCCGCCTCGGCTTTCTTTCCATCCAGATACAAGTCCTGCACCTTAACGGCCGCCTCCTCGTACCCGAGACGCTTCACATAGTCGTTATAAAAATTCTTGTCGCGTGCCCCCATCCCACCCACATACAGGGCCATGTGGTTCTTTACGGGCATGCGGCATTGCTCAAGGTCGTCGCCCATAATCGCCATGACAAAAGGCGAAACGTCGAAGTCAGCCAGAGATTTTCCGCCTCCCGCTTTCGCAAAACCTTTTTCAAGACTGGGTTGCAAGAGGTCGTACCGCTCTGGATTCATCCAAATCGGAAACACTCCGTCGGCCACTTCACCTGCACAGGCCAGGCCGTTTGGAGAAATGGCCGCCGTCAAAATCCGAAGTGCAGGATCTCCATGGAGAATACTTTTGAGCGGCTTGCCCAAACCTGTGGCACCCGGGCCTTTGTAAGGCATCTGATAGTGAAAGCCATCATGAGTCACTTTCTCTTTGCGTTCAAGAATCTGACGAATGATCGAGATGTACTCTCGAGTCCGAGTGAGGGGTCGGCCGTAGGCCACACCGTGCCATCCCTCAACGACTTGAGGCCCTGATGGACCGAGTCCCAGTTCGAACCGACCCTTTGACAGGGAATAAAGAGTCATGGCCGTCATCGCCGTAGCGGCCGGAGTTCGAGCTGGCATCTGCATGATCGCAGTCCCCACATGAATCTTTTCCGTCTGCGCCAAGATCCAAGCGGCCGGCGACACCGCATCAGAACCCCAAGCTTCAGCTGTCCAAACGGATGAGAATTCAAGACTCTCAGCCAGCTTGATCAAGTCCATTGGGATCGACATCGTAGCCGGCGAGTAGCCAGCGAGAACTCCAAGTTTCATCATCTTCCCTTCGCGTTTAAATCCATTCAGTCAAACCAGCATCGACTCAGCGGGTCANAAAAGATATGCACAAAAATACTCGATCATGAGTCTAAGATTCAGACTCGCGCGCGTCGAGGGGCAAATCAATCACAAACGAAGCCCCTCGACCCGGCTCCGAGGAGAGCAGAAATCGTCCGCCATGACGCTCGATAATTCCATGCGAAAGGGATAGCCCAAGGCCCGTGCCGGAACCGACATCTTTCGTGGTGAAAAAGGGGTCAAAAATCCGACTCTGTACTTCGAAGGGAATTCCTACTCCGTCATCACGGAACTCAAGCCGCACGCCGAGCTCGCTCAAAGCGGTCACAATTGTGATTTCGCCCCCCTCTGACTGGAGAGAATCACTCGCGTTCATCAGAAGATTCAAAAAAACTTGATTCAGCTGACCGGGGTAGCAACGAATTTCGGGCAGATCTCCATAGAACTTATTCACTTTAATATTATTTTTGAGACGAGGCTGCATCAAGGTCAACGTTCTGTCGATCTCGGAGTGAATATCGGCATACTGCAACTCCGCTTGATCCATCCGAGAAAAAGTTCTTAGATCCATCACAATGTCTTTGACTCGCTCCGTCCCTTCTCGGCTNCGCTTAATCAACTTTCCAATATTTTCACGAATTTCAGAGGTCTCCGCGCCAGACTCCTGAGCAAGAGAAAGCTCTCCAATAAACTCATCCAAAAGTTGAAGATTTGCATGCACAAAGCCAATCGGGTTATTCAGCTCGTGCGCGACCCCTGCAACAAGTTGACCCAGTGAACTCATCTTCTCGCTTTGCATAAGTTGATTCTGAGTCTCGCGCAGTTCCTCTGTGCGCTCCTCGACTCGCGCCTCAAGAGACTCATTCAACTTTGCAATCTCATCGAAAGCCATGGCGTTCTCAATTCCAATCGAACTCTGATTCGCCAAGGTCCGCAGCAAACCACGATCAGCTGGACCCAGTGGCTCACCCGACACCTTGCGACCCACCGCAATCGCACCCAATAAATCTTCTCTAAAAACCATGGGCACCATCAACGCCACGTCTAAGTCATCGTAGATCGACTGGCACTGACTCCTTAACTCGAGGTCAGCTTCTTCTTCAAAATCCTCCCTCGCTAATTCTTCGCGACCCTCCAGCAGCCGGCTCCAAATCGGATGAGAGACGGGAACCTCCGCACGTGCGTCGACTTTCCAACTTCCCCGCAAAGCGGCACTCACATACTCTTCGCGATCTGAATCCATCAAAAAAACCATGGCCCGACTCGCACCCATCGTGTCCGTCACCGCCAAAAGAATACGATCCCCAATTTCAGGGAGCGACAGCATCGAAACCATCGCCTCTGAAATCTCACGAACCACTCTTCGATACTGCGCTCGATCCCGGTCAAAGAGGCGATCGACCAGATTTTGAAGACGTTCACGCAAGGGGTTAAAGGCTAAAATAGCTAAAAATAGAAAGGCAATCTGAACCGAACGTACATCCACCCCGTAGCGAGAGATCAACTCATCCGCTGAAGCGATCGCAATCGCAAAAAGGCCAGTAATCGTGAAGGTCGCCGTGCCATAGGCGGCCGATGAACGCGCCAGTGCACGAATATCAAATACACTCGTGCGCAACATCGCATACCCTGCGACGAGAGGAAAAAAGCCGAACCACAACATGGCTAAATACCAAGAAGACTGGGTGTTTAAGAAAAAAGCGGCCAGCAAAATGAGCATCGGTGGCACGAGGCTCCCCAACCCACCCAGCAACATAAGGTCGACTCGTGCACCTAGCCCTTCGGCTTGAGATCGATTTCGTTGGCTCGCAAGAATCGACAACGCCAGAAATGAAACTCCTACCCAGTATAAAAAGGCCAGATCCGACATCGTATTCTCAGCGGGCAGTCTCCTTGTTTCGAGAAGAACAGCCACCGCGATGCCCAAGGCCAAGATGTAAGGAATCAATTGAATCCTGCGATTCCGCTCTATCCAGATAGGCATCACAGGGTAGGTTGTAAACAAATGAAACGTCGTCGCTCCCGTCAGCGGCAACATGGCCATCAACTGCCACATGGACCAAGGAATCACTTCCGCACGCAACCCAGTCGATAATAAGACGCACATGCTCGAGCAGAAAAGTAAGAGCGACCACGCCCGCGCGGTCCCGGGTTTGCTCCACCAAACGGCGAGGCCGACCACCACATACAGAAGGCTCACGAGAAGAAGAGCAACATGAACCAAAGTGTCAAATGAAAGCCAATTGCTTTTCTGTAAAACAGGTGAGAGCTCGACCTCGAGCAAAGCCCCATCGGCTTTACGGATTTCATACTCAATCGGATCGATGGGGTTCAAATACGCCAGGGCTTCCCACCCCAGTTGGCCCAATGGAACACCATCGATGGCGATGATGCGGTCGCCGGGCACAACCCCAGCTAATTCAGCTTCTGCGCTCACGCCTTGAATCACCGGATCGCCGCCCACCATGTACGTAATCAACGGGGGCAATGTGCCGGAAATGGTGAAGATCAAGAAAAAGCCCGATAGCCCCAAGGCAAACATGGCCCAAAAGGCTGCAAGCCCACCTGTAATACGGCGTGTGCGGAGCGTCGTCGCAGGGTTCATATCTATCACCGCGGGCGCGTACGGAAAAAGAGAGTCTACAGAAGACTCTCGACTGGGCGATCAAAATAGGCCGAAGGGCCGCTTCATCCAAGAAGATGCCACAGTTCTATCCGGCTCACCGCCTAAACGAAGCCTCTGATCTCGGGGCTTTGAATTATCGGCCNCGACCGTAATTGTATCCCGTTCCACCAAGCACGATGGGGTCTTCCGGCGAAGCCGCCTCTTCTGACCGCACAGCTTCCCGAAACCCATGTTCCCAAACGGAGTTGACCTGTGAGAACGCGCGAGACTCAAGAGAACCCGAATCGCAAGAAACCTGTGAAGACGAGGCTTGGTCGAGCGAAGCCTGCTCAGCGTCAAGACCCACCCGAGTCCCCTCCGAATTCTCAAGACGAGGAAGCTCCGGGGTCTCCGCCAGAGCCAGTCGCATTAAAGCCAGAAAAAACACCACGGAGAAAAGGGCCACCAGCCTAATCTTAGAAATCAAACGCGAAACTGGACGAGAAATCTGCATAGGAAGAAACTCCTGATCGAACGAATCAACCTCCCCTAGATCGGCGGAATGAATCGAAAACTTGAGTCAGCGAGGAAGCCCTTTTACGACCCAATCCCTTTCACGACGACCGACCTGGCCTAGCCGTTCCTGGCTCAGCCCTGAGGCCAAGAGGCTAAATGCCCAAGCCCCCCTCCTGCTCATCGGAAACATGCAAACCACACTCTTCGCTCCCGTCTTCCTCCCACCACCATCGCCCTGAACGCTCGGGAGCACCCGGCGCGACGGCTCGCGTACAAGGCTCACAGCCTACAGACGGAAAGCCTTCTCGATGGAGGCGGTTCGTGGGCACCTGATGCCGTTTTACATAATCCATGACTTGATCTCGGCCCCAATCCGCCAAGGGATTCAGCTTCATCAGGCCCCCGTTGGCCACATCTAACTCAACCTTAGGCGTATTCAGACGATTCACATTTTGATCTCTGCGGAGTCCGGACACATAGGCGTCGAGTTCGGTGACAAAGCGCCGCATGGGTTCGACTTTACGCAATCGACAACACATCTTGCGATTCTCCACGGACTCATAGAACAAGTTCATGCCCTTCTCGTTCAACATGGCTTGAACATCGGGCCCATGGGGCATAACGACTTCGACGCTTTTGCCGTACCGATCGCGAATCCGGTCGATCAAGTCCAAAGTCGCGGGATGTAGACGGCCCGTGTCGAGGACGAAGATTCGACTCGTGGGCTCAAGGCGATGCATCATGTCGATCAGAACCATCCCTTCTGGTGCACCAAAAGAAGCGGAGAGCGCCAATCGCGGATGGAAATTCTTTATTCCCCAAGTCAAGATTTGCTCGGCTGATTGCCTTTCTAGGGCATCCGAGTCGATGCTGGGAAGTTCTCTCTTATGCGACTGCTTTAAAAGCATTTTTTACACTCGACACTGAAACAGCAATGGGGTTGGCCCAGTAGTATTAAGGCCTGAGTAGGAGGTTTCAATCCCTGTGCTTAACGAAGCGCGGTTATAATTGCCAATTCTTGATTAATATAATCAAGAATATAATCTTCCAGCCCTCCCTAAGGCCCGCCTGTACGAGAGCCCTTGAGGACCAAGCCCTGTGGCCAAGCGGGGCACCCACAGGGTGACTTGAGGCCATATTCGAAACCCAACTCCAACCTTCCTCGCCCAGACTCAGGAAGTCTCCTCGGAAGTCCTAAAAAGAGCCTACATTCCCTCCCCAATCAGGAGACCCGAAATGCCTATCAGCCCAATGGATGAATTCCTCGCTCACCAAACCTGCGACACTTTCGACCACGTCTACACAAGCGATCGAAATTTCTACGATCGGTATTACTTCAACATGCATGCCTCAAGCGATGAGCTTTTCCTCGTTACAGGAATGGGCCAGTACCCCAACCTCGGCACAACGGACGCCTTCGTGTCGATCTCGCATGGTGAGAATATCTATGTCGTGCGCGCTTCCCGAGAACTGGGCACCAACCGCTTAAACTCCCGAGTCGGCCCATTCGGTTTTGAAGTCCTTGAAGGCCTCAAGAAGGTGCGCGTCTTCTGCGAATCCAACGAATGGAACTTGGGCTTTGATCTCACGTTTGACGGAACTGTCCCCGCCATTGAAGAACCGCGAACTTTTCAACGGTTCCCGCACGGACGTATTCACATGGACACCTCAAGATACTCTCAGGTTGGGGGCTGGAGTGGTCAACTTGAAGTCGGAGGCCAATCCTACACGGTGACTCCAGACCGGTGGAGAGGGGCGCGTGATCATTCCTGGGGGATCCGTTCCATCGGAGAGCCAGAACCACCGGGCATTCGAGTCAAGGGGGCGGCTTCCGGGTTCGGCGGCTTTTTCCACACTTGGCTTCCCATTCAGACCGAAGGCGGGTCGCTTTACAAACTTTTTGCCGAAGAAGATCAAGACGGCCATCGCCATGTCGAGGAATCCGCCCACATCCAAACCTTTGCAGACGGAGGTCAAGTTCGAAAGATGGGTTCACCCCAATTCAGCTTTAACTACCGCTCGGGCACACGAGAGCTAGAAAGCGCTGAGGTCAACCTCACCGATGCCGATGGACAACCCCTCCAAATCCTCTGTACGCCGCTGCGCACCGTTTATCTGGCTGCGGGGTCAGGGTACATTCCCCAACCCGACTGGGCTCACGGGATGTATCAGGGGGAATTAAAAGTGGAAGGAAAAACCTTCGACATCAGCACTCCGGAAGCGCGAGCCGGACTCGGTCCGCTTTATGAAACACTCAGCCGCTATGAGCTCTCCACTGGCGAGACAGGCTACGGGCTTCTCGAGAACCTCGTGGTGGGCACATATCGCCCGCACGGCTTCAATGAACCCGGAGCGATGGCGCCCTGAACGCCTCGAAGCAAAAGCTTCATCGAGGAAACTCAACCGATTCTAAACACCAAAGGCTTTCCAATTCGAGACCCCGGACCAAAGGCGAACCTTTTCTGGGTCTCGGTGGCGAGCCAAATAGAAATCAAAGCGCTCGCCCAACTGCGGGTGAAGCCGGTCCCCCACAATTTCACAGAGAGGCTGAAGAACAAACGCTCTCTCGTGAAGCCTCGGATGGGGCACGTCTAAGCCAGGTTCTTCCACGCAAAGTTCGCCATAAAGAAGCAAATCCAGATCAAGAGTTCGCGGACCCCACCGCTCCGCGTCCCGCGTTCTCACTCGGCCCTGATCTTTTTCGACATCAAGCATCTGATTCAAAAGTTCGCGCGCAGGCAAACCTGTTTGCAGCGCCAGAACGCTATTCAGATAGGGACCTTGGTCAGCCGGGCCCACCGGAGCCGTCTCATAAAGACGCGACGCCCCCACGATTTCCGTCTCAGCCATCTCGGCCAAAGCGGCGCGTCCGGCCAGGAGCCATGAAATTCGATCGCCTAAATTGGAGCCCAGTCCGATAAAGGCCGTGACTGAATCAAACGACACTTAGTTCTCCTGCCCACATTCGGATCAACGCGGAGGGCTGCTAGATTAGCTAAATCATGACTTCCACGAAAACCTTGATGCGTCTTAAACGCCTTTTCGGCCCCACTGATCCGGCCTCTGGTCCCGATTGGCCCGCGAGTCCTTTGAGGAGTCGAACAAGCTCGCTCACCTTATCCGCGAAGTCAAAAAACGCAATATTTCCCAGCTCTTACAGGACCTTAGAGAAATCGATGATATACTATGAGAATGCATTCTCATTGATTTCAAACTCACTTCACCCGGTCGCTCTGGGGCGGGCCAGCGGCCCGGACGGGCCAATCCCAGCCCGAACTCCGTTCTTCGCCACACGCCGGCTTTGCCCCCTCGTACGAACCGTCCCGATCATGAAAAGAGTTCTCTAATGGCCGAGACTAAGTCTTCAGTCGAGCCCGACCTTCTCCCTCAAATTGTGACCCCCATCCCGGGTCCAAAATCTCGAGAAATGGCCGAGCAGCTCGGTCGGGTGGAAGGGCAGGCCATCACGGCCCTCTCCCCGCCTCCCATTTTTTGGTCCCGAGCCAACGGCTCCAACATCTGGGACGCCGATGGCAATCGCTACATCGATCTCACTGCCGCCTTTGGAGTTGCGAATGTCGGTCATGCTCACCCTGAGATCGTCGAAGCCTTCCATCTGCAAGCGCAAACCCTCCTACATGGCTTTGGAGATGTTCACCCCTCCGAGACGAAGCTGGCCCTTCTCCGAAGACTCGTCGAACTTTTTCCGGGGGGCCAAGAAGCCCACGCCATATTGGGGTCCAGCGGATCCGACGCGGTGGAAATCGCTATCAAAACGGCCATGCTGGCCACCGGCCGAAGCGGCTTACTGGCTTTCGAAGGAGCCTACCATGGGGTCTCACTCGGAGTCCTCGACGTGACTTGGAGATCGGAGTTTCGAACTCCCTTTCAGGAACGACTTCCGCAGAAAACCGAATTCGCCCGCTTCGGCGACCTCGATCACGTGATTGAACGAGCGGAAAACGCGAAGGCCCGAGGCTCCGCTCCCGGTGCCGTGCTGGTGGAACCCATCCAGGGCCGAGGCGGAGACCGAATTCCCCCAAGGGGATTCATGCGAGGCCTTCGGGAGCTTTGTGATTCAGAGGGTTGGCTCCTCATCGCCGATGAAATCTACACAGGCTTCGGCCGAACGGGCAAGCTCTGGGCCTGCGACCACGAGGAGGTCATCCCTGACCTTCTGTGTGTGGGAAAGGGACTCGCCTCGGGCGTTCCCCTGTCGGCTTGCCTTGGCCGAAAGTCCGTGATGCGGGCTTGGCCGAGACCCGGGCCAGAGGCCATCCATACGCAAACCTTTTTAGGCCACCCGGCCAGCTGCGCAGCGGCGTTGGCCTCCATCGACCTTCTTGAACGAGAGGAGGGCGTGGCGCGTTCGGCGCGCTTGGGCGAAGCCGCAATCCGAAAGCTCCAACAAGCGTTGTCTACCTCACCCCACATCACCGAAGTCCGAGGGCGCGGACTGCTTATTGCTCTCCAATTTCGAGACTCCGCAAGTGCGCAGCGTGTCGTCGAACAAGCCCTTGAGCGAGGCGTCATCCTTCTGCCCAGCGGAGATGCCGGAGACGTGATCTCCATCAGTCCCCCTCTTACCATCGAGGAGACTATCTTCGACCATGCCTTAAATCAGATCATAGAAAGCATCGCCCTTCTTCCCGCAGAGCAGCCCCGATGACAACATATGAAACTAAAGACCGCATCGCGATCGACCGCGAAGTCCTGGACTGGATTAAAGAATCCCCTTGGCGAGATGATGAAACTCGCTTCAACGCACTCGCCAAACGAATCTTTCACTATCAATTCGAAAATTGTAAGCCTTATGCGCGCTTCGCAACGGGGCGTGACATCCTGCCCGAAACCGTCAAACAGTGGCAAGACATTCCAGCCGTCCCGACCGGGGCGTTTAAAGAAATGACGCTGAGTTCTTTTCCTAAAGAAGAAACGATTAAAATTTTTCAAACAAGTGGCACCTCAAGCCAAAAACAGGGCAAGCTCCATCTCGACACACTCATGCTTTACGAAGCCTCCCTGATGGCCAGCCTGCAGCACCTGCTTCTATTCGATCTCAAGCCCAAAAAAGCGACTTTAAGAATTCTGGCTCCCAGCGCACAGGAGTCCCCCGATTCTTCTCTTTCGCACATGTTTTCAAAATTGATGGATGAATTTGGTTCAGACGAAAGTGACTTCGATGTTGTGAACGGCGAACTCAAACATCAGCGCCTGATCGACTATCTTCAATCAAGTGAACTTTCTTCTAAACCGATTGTCCTGTGTGGCACAGCCTTCTCATTTGTTCATATGCTTGATGCTCTGACGGCGAGGAATCTTCAGATCGCCTGCCCTCCTGGATCCCGAATTATGGAGACCGGTGGCTTCAAAGGGCGCTCGCGTGAGCTTACTCAGGACGACCTCCATCAGGCCCTTGAAGGCGCTTTCGGAATTCCCCGCCATCGAATTGTAAACCAATACGGGATGACTGAACTCGGAAGCCAATTTTACGATTCAGTCCTAATCGACCCAAAGGGACCTCGCCGAAAACTTGTTCCGCCGTGGGTACGCGTGCGCTTTATCGACCCAGAGACCTCTGAAGAGGTCGAAGAGGGCCAAACGGGCATTACTAGCATTCTTGACCTCTCGAATACGGGAAGCATTTCAGCCATTCAAACAGCCGACCTTGGCCGAAAAGTCCACGCCTCAACACCGGGGTTTACAATCTTGGGACGCGAACAGGGCGCGGAGGAAAGAGGCTGTTCGATTGCAGCGGATGAGATGCTTTCAAGCTAAATACATGCAAATCGACATCAAGTAAAAGAGAAACGGTCGAATAAAAATGAGTCAACCGATCATCCATTGGCCCGACGCGAGTTCCGAACAGGTTCGTGCAGCACGAGGCCGACTTGAGGTCGCAGCCGCATTGCTCTCACAAAGACCGCGGCGGGAAATCGTCGGAATTCTGGGACAAGCTCTCGATCAAATCCGAGACCCAAATTCTGCTTGGGGAACCGAACTCGCTGAGGCGACCGTTCAGGCCTCTAAATTCTCGGCCCAGAATGTTTCGGCTGGACTTGACCTTGGCTTAAAAGAGTGGCGTAGCTCCGCTTTGTCTTCACTGGTCGCCCGCGAGATAGATCATGTCGAGGCTGAATCTTCAAGTCTACTTTCTCCCTATGCCGTGACGAGCGTTGTCTTGGCTGGCACTATCCCCATGCCCAACCTTCTTCAGTCAATGCTTCCGCTGGCTCTCGGGTCGACCGCGTTAATCAAGCCATCGAGTCAAGACCCATTGACTCCCCTTCTGCTCTCACGTTGCATCTCTGAAATCGACTCCGAACTTGGGCGATGCCTTGAAGTTGTTTCCTTTGCCAGCACCGATCAAGAAAGTTTGAACTCTTTTTTATCCAGCGAATGCGTTGTCGCAAGTGGTTCAGATGAAACGATTCAAGCGATCGAACAAAACCTTTCTCCTTCGCAAAGGTTTGTCGGCTACGGGCACAAGCTCTCGGTCGCTTTGATCAACGCCTCTTGTCTCGACGATTCAAAAACAGTAGAGACCGTGAGTCGAGCGCTGGCCGTTGACATCTCACTTTGGGATCAACTCGGCTGTCTTTCTCCTGCATGTGTCTATGTCCTGGGCGAACATGCAGCCGAGGCCAGACTGAATCTCCTAGAAGGACTCGCAGATGCTCTTGCCGAGCGAACCCGAGCATGCCCGCCAGGAGACGTCAGCGATCAAGTCAGGGCCCATAAGAAGCAGGCTCGAGACGAAGCTGAGATGAGAAGTGGGGCGGGGCAGGATGTCCAGATGCGGTGCAGTGAAAACACCGATTGGACGGTCATTGCGGAACCCGACTCAAACTGGCGACCCACGCCACTCCACCGCTTTGTCCGCCTCTACCCGGTGCGAGACTGGGAGACCCTTCAAGCCGCACTCCTGCCTTTTAGACCCCACCTTTCTTCGGTGGGCCTGGCCGGTTTCCAGCGAAGCGACACCGAAAAACTGGATTTAAAGCGAAGACTGGGACGGCTGGGCTTCTCGCGGATTTGCCCTGTGGGTCAGCTTCAGGGCCCGGCTTTGGCCTGGCCCCACGACGGCCGCCCCGTGCTCAGCCCCCTCGCCCGATTTCTCCACGACGAAGAGGGGCCCTCACACTAGAGTGAAGAGGCTTTACTGAAGACAGCAACGGCCAAAAATGTCTTAAGTGACTGATTTTATTATCTTTTTATAGAATCCAAGGGGGCATTCCCTTTACAGAACCAAAATGGTCCCGTATGCTCATTCATCCCGTAAAAAAGGTCCCCTCCTATGATCCGACTGAGCAAAATCACCGACTATGGCATTCTCATCCTGGCCGAACTCGCCCGCACCCAAAGCGCCCAGCCGACCCAAGGTCTGCCAGAAGGGCCGAGCTACAATGCGCGCGAACTAGCGGGTCTCGTCCAACTGCCGCTCCCCATGGTGAGCAAGGTTCTCAAAAGGCTGACTCGCGCAGGAATTCTCGAATCCCAGAGAGGAGCCCAAGGAGGCTATACCTTGGCGCGACATTCCGAACGAGTGACTGTCTCCGAAATCATCGGGGCTCTCGAAGGCCCAGTGGCGCTAACTGAATGCAGCGCTGGACCTCAAGTCTGTGATCACGAAGCCAACTGCTCAGTGCGCAGCCCTTTGCTCGTCGTTAATCAATTCATCAATAACGCACTGGCGGGCATTACACTGAGCGACCTCACTCAACCTGGCTTTGCCGCTCAACTCGCTCCCCTTGATCGACTGGCTCAGGTTCAAACCAAGGCGAATGAACCGGTCTCCATCTCTCAAATCTACCCAAATGAACCGAACTCTCTCCTCATTGAGAAAGAAAACTGAACATGGCAAGCGATAACGCAGATCTCCAGCGGATAGCAGATCAGGAATACCAATACGGCTTTGTCACCGACATCGATTCGGATCAAATCCCACCGGGCTTGAACGAAGAAACCGTTCGTCACATTTCAGCTAAAAAGAACGAGCCCGACTGGATGCTTGATTTCAGGCTGAAGGCTTTTAGGCGCTTTAGTGAGATGCTAGAAGAACAGGCTGACCCGACTTGGGCCATGGTCGATTATCCGAAGATTAATTACCAAGACATCATCTATTACTCGGCACCCAAAACAGAAGCCGTTTTAGAAAGTCTCGATGAGGTCGACCCAGAGCTCCTTCGCACATACGACAAACTGGGTATTTCGTTAGCGGAGCAAAAGCGACTCTCCGGGGTCAAGGTCGCGGTGGATGCCGTCTTCGACAGTGTCTCCGTTGCAACCACCTTTAAATCTGAACTCGAGAGCAAGGGCATTATATTTTGCTCTTTCTCTGAAGCCGTTCAAGAACATCCTGACCTCATCAAAAAGTATCTCGGGTCGGTGGTTCCCTACTCGGACAACTTTTTCGCGTGTCTCAATTCGGCCGTCTTCAGCGACGGCTCTTTCGCCTACATCCCCAAAGGCGTGAAGTGTCCCATGGAACTCTCCACCTACTTCAGGATAAACTCGGCCGGCACAGGACAATTTGAACGGACTTTGCTGGTCGCGGACGAAGGCGCCTCCGTCAGTTATCTCGAAGGCTGTACCGCGCCCATGCGAGACGAGAATCAACTGCATGCGGCAGTGGTGGAATTGGTGGCTCTCGACGATGCGGAAATCAAATACTCCACCGTTCAGAACTGGTACCCCGGTGATAAAAACGGAGTCGGCGGGATCTATAACTTTGTGACAAAACGGGGAGCCTGCCGGGGGCGGCGCTCAAAAATCTCTTGGACCCAAGTTGAAACAGGCTCTGCAATCACGTGGAAATACCCGAGTTGTCTGCTCCAAGGCGATGAATCTATTGGTGAATTTTACTCCGTCGCCATGACAAATAACCGCCAACAAGCCGACACGGGCACCAAGATGATCCACATTGGCAAAAACACCCGGAGCACGATTATCTCAAAGGGAATCTCGGCGGGTCAGGGCCAGCAAAGCTATCGGGGCCTTGTCAAAGTGGGACGCAAGGCGGAGGGGGCTCGCAACTATTCGCAATGTGACTCGCTTCTTCTCGGCGACCAGTGCGGTGCTCATACCTTTCCTTACCTGGAAATCGAAAACCAAGCCAGCACGGTGGAACACGAAGCCACGACCTCTAAGATCAGTGAGGACCAGCTTTTCTATTGCCAACAGAGAGGCCTCTCAGAAGAAGACTCGATCTCGATGATCGTGAATGGCTTCTGCAAAGAAGTTCTGCGCGAACTCCCCATGGAGTTCGCAGTCGAAGCGCAGAACCTACTCAGCGTCAGCCTCGAAGGAAGCGTCGGCTAAAAGAAAGTCATCGGAGACACCAGACCATGCTCGAAATTAAAAATCTGTTTGCCCAAGTCGATGATAAAGAGATCCTCAGCGGGATCGACTTAAACATCGGAGCTGGGGAAGTTCACGCCATCATGGGACCCAATGGGTCCGGAAAAAGCACCCTCTCCAACGTGCTCGCTGGAAGGGCCGGATATGAAGTGACAGGCGGAAGCGTCACTTTCGAGGGTAAAAACTTACTCGATATGGATCCCGAAATCCGAGCACGAGAGGGAATCTTTCTCGCCTTTCAGTATCCCGCTGAAATTCCAGGCGTCAGTAACGACTACTTCCTCAAAGCTTCACTGAACGCAGTCCGCAGTCACCGTGGGGAGTCGGAACTGGATGCCATGGACTTCCTTGAAATTAGTCGAGAGAAAATGAAGCAAGTCGAGATGCCAGACGACTTGATGAGTCGTGCCATCAATGAAGGCTTCTCGGGCGGCGAAAAAAAGCGAAATGAAGTTTTACAGATGCTTCTGCTCGAGCCCAAAATGTGTGTACTTGATGAGACTGATTCTGGGCTTGATATCGATGCCCTTCGAGTTGTGGCCGAAGGCGTCAATGCGTTGCGCAACGAAAGTCGATCGATGCTCGTCATCACTCACTACCAGAGACTTCTTGAATACATCGTGCCGGACAAAGTACATGTTCTTTCGGGGGGCCGTATTGTTCGGACCGGCGGAAGTGAACTCGCGCTTGAGTTAGAAGAAAAAGGGTACGGTTGGATCGAGGCCTCGACATGAAAACCGCTCACCGGACCCCGGTCGCAGACTTGACTAAAGGCTGGGTGAGTGAGTTTCAAGATTTTCTCGAAACCCGACCCACTCACGACCCGTCAAAAGAGCTTCGGAGCTTGGCCCTCAGCCACTTCCAAGAGCAGGGCATGCCTCACAGAAAGATGGAAGCCTGGCGCAACACGCCCTTGACTCTCCTTGAAGAGGTGGGTCTTTTTAGCACCACTTCGGCTTCAAAGCGTCCAAAATCGGAAATTTCCGAATGGGTGGAGGCCTTGGAGAAGCCTGAGGGCGATTGGCAAAGGCTCGTTTTCATAGACGGCCAAATTGATCCTGGCCTCAGCACCCTGAGCGACGCCGAAAGCGAGATGGAATGGATGGCTTTCGACGCGGCTCTGGCGGAGGGTTCGCAGTACGCGCCTATCCAGGAGCGGCTTGGCCAGCTCGCCGACCTCAAAACCGATGCCCTTGCGGCTCTCAACACGGCCTATATGCAGGGAGGCGTCTACCTCCGGATCCCGGCCTCATGTCAAAACGAGCGACCCCTTCATCTCCTGTTCGTCTCTACGGGCTCTGGGTCTCTGCGTTGCCCACGCAACCTGGTGGTGGCCGAGTCGGGTTCTCAAAGCAGTGTTCTGGTCGAGCATACGGTGATGGACGAAGCCCACGATCTAACCAATTGCGTCACCGAGCTTTTTCTCGCTGAAAACGCTCAGCTTCAATGGACCGTACTCGAACATGCCTCTGAATCAGCGATTCGGTTCAGCGACGTCCATGCCTACCAAGCCCGGGACAGCCGGCTCTCCTTGCAGCTTCTCACACTTGGCGGACGCCTCGTTCGAAACAACGTGCACGTTGCACTCGCAGATACCGGAGCAGAGGTAGACCTCAATGGACTCTTTCTCGCTTCAACAGGGCAGTTGGTGGACCATCACACCGAAATCAATCATGCGATGCCACAAGGGCGGAGTCAGCAGCTTCACAAGAGTGTCCTCACTGGAAACGCGCGTGGAGTGTTTCGAGGCATGATTAACGTCAGCCCGCATGCCCAGAAGACCAACAGCAGCCTTTCGAACCCAAACCTTCTCCTGTCCGATCAAGCACGGATTGAAACACAACCTCAACTCGAAATCTATGCCGATGACGTCAAGTGCAGTCATGGTTCAACGGTGGGACAAATTGATGAGGAGGCCATCTTCTACTTACAGTCGAGAGGCATTGGTCGAAATCATGCCAAGCAAATCCTTACAAGAGGGTTCATCAATGAGATCTGCGATCGAATTCCAAACAAAAACGTGCAGAAGCTAGCGTACGGGCTGACATCGGAGACCCTTGAGAGCTTTGTCAACAAGGAAGAAACCATATGAGCGAAGCATCTCCTTTCGACGTCGAAGCCACTCGAAAAGACTTCCCCTTTCTCGAGAGAGAAATCCGAGGCCAGCAAGTCGCCTTCCTCGATTCAGCCGCAAGTTCTCAGAAGCCACGAGCTGTGATCGATGCGGTTTCTGAATTCTACGCAACATCGTATGCCAACATTCACCGAGGGGTCTATCAACTATCGGCTGAAGCCACTGAAAAATACGAAGGGGCACGTGATCAAGTACAACACTTCCTGCATGCTGAGGACCGGCGTGAAATTGTCTTTCTTCGTAACGCGACTGAAGCTATCAATCTAGTCGCCCGTGCCTGGGGAGACGAAAACCTTCAACCGGACGACGAAATTTTAATCACCGCCCTCGAGCATCATGCCAACATCGTACCTTGGCAAATGCTCTCAGAACGAAGGTCCTGTCGGCTCCGAGTCGCTCCAATCGATGCGCGAGGGGAGATAGACCTAAACGCCTACGAATCGCTGCTGAGCGAACGCACAAAAATCGTGGCCATCACCCATGTCTCAAATGCAATTGGCACGATCAATCCTTTGCCCGAGATGATCGCAATGGCCAAGGCGCGCGGGATAACGGTCTTGGTCGATGGAGCTCAAGCCGTTCCCCATATGAATGTCGACGTCAAATCGCTTGGTTGTGATTTCTATACTTTTTCGGGTCATAAACTATTTGCACCCAGCGGAATTGGAGTGCTCTACGGCTGTCACTCTATGCTCGAGTCCATGCCTCCCTTCCTCGGCGGTGGAGATATGATCGAAACCGTCACTTTCGAAAAAAGCACGTATGCCAAAAGTCCCGGAAAATTTGAAGCGGGCACACCCGATATCGCGGGAGCCATCGGACTCAGCGCAGCCATCGAATATCTCAAAGGTTTTGACCAAGCTCAGCTCGAGCGCTGGGAAACGGGTCTTCTCACCTATGCGGAGAAGCGACTCAGCGAACTCGATGGCTTACGCATCATCGGAAATGCCCGAAACAAAGCGCCGGTGGTCTCATTCGTGGTCGACGGTGTCCACCCTCATGATGTAGGAACCGCTTTGGATCAGTCCGGCGTTTCCGTCCGTGTAGGACATCACTGCGCGCAACCCCTCATGGAAATCTTTGAGGTTCCAGCGACCGTTCGAGCGTCTTTCTCGATCTTTAATACGCCCTCAGAGATAGATCGACTCACTCAGGCCTTAAGCGAAACCATGGAGATTTTTCGCTGATGGAAAACCTCAGAGAACTCTACCAATCGACCATCCTGGACCACAATAAAAAACCTCGAAACTTTCGAGAAATCCCCGGGTGCGACCATCAAGCCGACGGCCACAATCCTCTGTGCGGCGACAAACTTCGGGTATTTGTCGAGCTTGACGGAGACGTGGTCAACGATCTCTCCTTTGAAGGAGCCGGCTGCGCGATTTCAATTGCCTCCGCTTCCCTGATGACAGATTCGGTCAAAGGGAAAAAAATTGAAGACATTGAGACCCTCTTCGATTTATTCCACACCCTTCTCACAACACCCAGTACCACTGAAATTGATGTATCGCCCTTAGGCAAACTTGCTGTATTTTCAGGCGTCAGAGAATTTCCGATGCGCGTCAAATGTGCCACGCTTTCTTGGCATACTCTGCGCGCTGCACTGGATAAAAAGAATGAGGTTGCAAAAACCGAATGACTGAAGAAGTCAAAAATATAGAAAAAGATTCAGATTCAAATCAAGAGCATGCAGCCGAAGGGGTCCCCGTGGATTCCCCGTCCCTAGAATCCCGTAAAAGCGACGACGTCAAGTACGACATCGTCGCCGCATTGAAAACGGTGTACGACCCCGAAATCCCTGTAGATATCTACGAACTCGGCCTGATCTATGAACTTGAAGTGGATGAAGGCGGGTCCGCTCATATTATCATGACACTGACGAGCCCCATGTGTCCCGTGGCGGAAACTCTCCCTCCTGAAGTCGAGGCGAAGGCGCGCGAGGTTGAGGGCGTGAGCGATGTCCAGTTGGAGTTAGTCTGGGATCCGCCGTGGGATATGGAGATGATGTCCCCCGCTGCAAAGCTCCAATTGAATCTCTAATTCGGGCAGGGAGGAAAACCCCCGACCTCCATCGGCACGGGGGCTGGAGACCTCTCCTGTTCCAGAGTTCGAAGTTTCTTCAATATTCGCTGAGACCCAGATCCAGATGCTCTTCCGGGGTAGATCTAGACGATTTATCGAGGCGGGTCCAGCCGGAAATACCATGTGTCAGAAGAAGGGTCGGGGCTTCCTCCGTACTTTCGGTTTCCAGCCTCGCGCAATCGGGCTCGGGTGTCTTCATCGTTGATCTTCGTAAGATGCCGTGGGTACCGCTTTCCATCGACGCGAAGCACCGCGACTGGATCCTCAAGCGCGGTTTCATGCCATGTCTTGAATGGGGGAAAGCCAAGACTGGCACCGAAGTAGGCGTCACCGTCCAATATATGGATCCAAACGACTCTTGATCGTCCCGCCGATTCGAACTCCACCGTCATGCGATCAGCAAGAAAGCTCCAATCATCGGGGCCTTCCATAATGATCTCGCCGCTCGTAAAAGGACCTCCTGCAAACATCTCTACAAGCGGACCATCTGAAAACCGATTGACAACGACGACCAGCAGGATCAACGCAGCAAAGGCCCCCACTCCACCCAAAATGATTTTTACAAGCTTCTTCAACGCGGCTCTCCTGACCTAGGGGCCTACGGCGTCGGACCGGACACCCGGTCATCGGTCGCGAGCCATCCTTCCCTGTTCAATATTGACAATTTAATGTTAAATTGTCAAATTGTAAAGAATGTCGAACGAAGAGAATCCAAAACGCGAAGCAATCTTAAACGCTGCGAGCCAGCTGTTCAGACAGTACGGCTATCGCCGTACATCGATTGAAGACATCGCGAAAGAGACCGGCATGTCCCGTCCTTCGGTGTACTCGTACTTTGAGAACAAGGATGCAGTATTCCGAAGTATCTCCGAGCGTATCCACGAGAACGCTTTATCCGAGGCACGTCAAAAGCTCAAGGCAGACCCAAAAAAGACAGCCCTTGAGGAGCGACTTGAAGGAGCCCTGGCCGCCAGGCTAGGCGGAGTGCACACCTTCGGCGATGAATCACCGCATGGCAACGAGATCTGCGACGAAGCGAATCGACTCTGCGGAGACATCGTGTCCGCAGCGTCCACGCGCTTTCAATCCATGTTGACCACCGCGCTCAAGAAAGCCAACCGAGAAGGAGATATCGCTTTAGGCCATCCGCGACCTTCCCCGCAAATCGCGGCGGAACTCATGAATCTTGGCGCCTACGGTCTGCTTCGAGGCGCCGAGGATTCAGCTACTTTTCACAAGCGCCTCGGTCACTTCGTAAAAATTTACGTGGCCGGACTCCAATGAGAAAGATTCAAATCCGTACGAACTCTCCATTTACACCATCATCTTCGGCTATGTTATTGAGATGCAATCTAACTCCATGAAGATCTTGATTACGGGCGCCAACGGAAACCTCGGTCAACAACTCATTCAACGTCTCTGCGCAGAGCCCGATAGCGTAGCTTCTGAATCCCCGGACGTTCGAGCCTTGGTGCGGTCCGAGCGCGCCGCACAAACAATCAGAGACCTCGACTGCCCTAAGCCGCCAGAAATCATGGTGGGCGATTACACCGATCCCGCTTCCATGGGAGAAGCCGTGTCTGACTGTACGGGCGTTGTCCACCTCGTTGGAATCATTAAGGAGACCTCATCTACGAGCTACACCCAAGCTCACGAGGATACATGCCAAACTCTCGTCCATGCTCTGGAGGGCGCTGGAGTCCGGCGCATCGTCTATCTAAGTATTCTCGGCTCCCACCCAGAATCCGCGAACACCTGTCTGGCTTCAAAGGGCAGGGCAGAGTCCCTGCTCGCAAATGGGCCCTGCCCCGTGACCACACTCAGAGTACCTATGGTGATTGGGCCTAACGACTATGCATCCGCCTCACTGCGTAAAGAAGCGCAATCGAGATTCGTAAGCCTAGTGGGAGGGGGAAGGACCCTCCAGCAACCCATCGACAGCCAGAATGTGATCGATGCAATTCTCGCCTCCCTACAGACTGAACATTCGGAAAACAGGCCATTCGACCTGGGAGGCCCCGAAAGCCTTACGCATCGGGACTTGATTCAACGCGCGGGACAACTCTACGATTGTCGACCACGGACCCTACCGATTCCCCTGTCTCTCGCTCGGTTTTTCGTAAGTGTCTTGGAAGGGCTCGGAAAGAACCCACCCATCACGCGCGCCATGTTCGACATCCTGCAACATGATGATCAGGTGGATCCCACGCCCTGCTGCCGTGAGTTGGGCATCTCACTGACTCCCCTGGATGAAACCTTGGGGTCCTACGTCGGACCAGAAAGCCAAAAAAATGACTGAAGAAGAAACCGAAAACACTGATCAAGTCACTCACCAGGAACCCAAACGGAAAACTCCGCTCTGGCAGAAATCCTTGCCGTGGCTAATCACAGTCGTCTGCTTCGGATACCTCTACTCGAAACTCTCGGGCGCAGCAGCCAGAGAAGGCATCAGTCTCATCGAATACCTCGGAGACGTATTTGCTCAAGTGCACTGGGGTCAATGGCTGGCCTTGATGATTCCCTACTCCATCTTTTTCTTTCTCATCGATACCCTCGTCGTTTGGCGGGTCATTAACTGGTTTAACACTCGGGTCTCGTACGGAGACATGCTTCCCATTCGTGGCAGCAGCTACATCCTTTCAATCTTGAACGAACAAGTCGGAAAGGGCGCCATGGGGCTCTACCTCAACCGGAAATATCAGGTTCCAGGTTGGGAGGTGGGATCGAGTCTTGTGTTCATTATGTTCTGCGAGTTTTACTATCTCCTCTTCTGGGCCACACTCGGCTGGGTTCTGGGGCGAGATTCGTTGCCCGCTGAATTTGGCCTGATTCCCTGGATCGCCGGTGTCGCCGCTCTCTTTTTCGTCGGCTGGATCATCCTCTTCCGGAGCCGTTTTGGCGAATCAGCAAGCTTCCGTGACCGACCGGCCTTCAAGGCCTTCAGAGAGGCGAGCCCTCTGAAATATCTCGGCCTGATTATCATTCGGTCCCCAGCTCTACTCGCAGCCGTGGTGATTTACACCATCGCTCTCCGACTTTTTGGTGTCGAGGCGAACTTTCTCCAGATGCTGGGCTACCTGCCCGTTATCTTTTTTGGCGCCGCGACGCCCGGCCCTATGCGCACAGTCGCTATCACGCTTTGGGTCATTCTGTTCCCTGGGCACGAAGGTCAGATGGCTGCTTTTGGATTCGTACAACACAACTTTTTCATTTTCTTCAATGCCGCTATCGGTCTGATCTTTCTTCGACGAGCTAATCGCGAGCTTTTCGGCTGAGCAAAAAAGTCATCAAGCGATCAGAAATAGAAGCCATTGTCGAAATCAAGAGAAGCCACGAGAAGATCAGGACCCCGCTGGACGTAGGCCAACTTAAATCCAGCGCATCACGCAAAACGGGCACGCCCAGCAAAACGTAATAGCCAATGCCATTGTTGCGACCCAAAAAACTGGTGCGGAGAGAATGGCCCGCGAGGGCGCTTGAATCTAAAAGGTACTGCACGAACGCCACTACAATAAGGGGTGGCAGTAGCCACGGAATCGTCCCCGCAAAGGCAAGAGCGCCTAGCCCCGTGGATACGAAAAGGGCATCGACGGCATGATCAAAGACACCTCCAAGTGGCGATGCCTCATGACGCCACCGGGCCACACGTCCATCAAGTAGATCCGTCGATACGGCCAAACCAAAAACGGCAAGTGCCAGAACCCAAGAGTGCGACAAAATAGAAGCCACCATCGGAAAGATCAAAAGGCCCCGAAGGCTTGTCAAAAGGTTGGCTACCTTCAAGGCCGGCATCCATCTCCTTCAACCAAGCTTTTTGCGCAGACGTATCTCAACGGCGTTGATCTAAGACCGACTCGCGAATCGTCACCGAAGCACGAACTAACTCGAGGTCTCGTGTCTCTCCGTCCCGACGGGATTTGAACTCCACCACGCCGTTTTCAAGGCCCTTGGGCCCAACCGTGACGCGAAAAGGAATTCCAATGAGATCGGCATCTTTAAATTTGACTCCCGGACGCTCATCTCGATCGTCTAACAGGACGTCAATTCCATCCTCTTGCAAAGCTTCATAGATTCTTTCACTTGCCTCTAAGCACTTCACATCCTTAGGCTTGACCACCGTTATGACCACCTCAAAAGGCGCCACGTTAACAGGCCAAACAATCCCTGATTCATCGTGATTCGACTCGACGACGGCCGCCAAGTTGCGATCCACCCCAATTCCATACGATCCCATCACAATGGGTACTGATTTGCCGTTTGAGTTGAGTACCTGGGCACCCATCGCTTCACTGTAGAACGTCCCCAGTTTAAAGATATGGCCCACTTCAAGGCATTTGTAGACATCGAGGGATTCGCCACACGTCGGGCACCCTTCTCCGACTGAAACCTCTCGTAGGTCAAGCCATCCACCCACCTCGATATCTCGATGGATTTCAACCCCTCTCAAATGAAAGCCATCCTCATTGGCGCCCGTGACCATGTCCCGACGACCTCTTAAAGCTTCATCTGCAATCACAAATAATCCCTCGGCACCCACGGCCCCCAAACTTCCCGGCCGCGCACCCAGAGCAGACTGAATTTCTTGTTCATGGGCTGGACGTAACTCTTTCGCTTCAACGTTGTCGATCAGCTTTTGCTCAGCCAAGACATGGTCGCCTCGCAGGAGTACTAAAACCGTCTTTCCGTCGACCACATACACCAAAGTTTTAATTTGACGATCCGCTGGCACACCGCCCTCTTTAAAGTTTGAAAGGTCGGCAATGGTTCGAACTCCGGGAGTCGCGAATTTTTCCGGCGAGGTCAGACCCACCCCATCTTCAGCCGGCTCTATAGAACTCGTCGCCTTCTCGACATTCGCCGCATATCCACACGCCCCGCATGCAGCGACTCGATCTTCACCTGCATCCGTACGCAACATGAATTCAACCGATTGATCGCCACCCATGGAGCCCGAAGAGGCTTCCACCGCAACAATCTCAAAACCGAGGCGAGAAAAAATACGCCTATAGGCTTTAAAGTGGGCATCAAAAGCCAAATCTAGGCCTTCGGGATCAATGTCCATAGAGTACGAGTCCTTCATCGTAAACTCTCGAACTCTCAGAAGGCCGCTCTTGGGGCGGGGTTCGTCGCGGAACTTAGACTGAAATTGGTACCAGATCTGGGGAAGCTGTTTATAGGATCCCAGCTCGGCCACAAGATGGGTGAAGATTTCCTCGTGGGTCATCCCCAGACCCACTTCCGAGCCTCGGCGATCCTCAAACTGGAACATCTCTCCACCCATTTTTTCCCAGCGGCCTGAGCGCTCCCAAACTTCCTTCGGATGTAAGCAGGGCAAGCGAAACTGCTGACCCCCTATGCGATTCATTTCATCTCGAATAATCGCCTCGATTTTATCACTGACCCGTAGACCCAAAGGCAGAAGCGAATAGACGCCCGACATGAGCTGCCGGGCAAAACCCGCACGAACCAAAAGCTTATGACTCACAGCCTCGGCATCGGCCGGATCATCTCGAAGAGTAGGGATAAAGCTCGTCGACCAACGCACCGGATTCTCCTGACTTTCAAAATCTACGATGAAAGGATCGTAGTGCGAGGACATACCCTCGCCTTGCCCACGATAGCCCCACTCAGGCCAGCCGTCCCACACAAACCTCGACGGGTCGCATCGGAACCAAACTGCGGCCTCCTGAGACTCGCTGGGCTAAAACGGTGTCAAGTTTTGGCCCATAAAGCGGGAAAAGCCTTCCGACAAGCGGCGTGTCACTGGACCTCGACCGGGCAAGCCAATTTCAGCTCCATCAAAACTTGCGACAGGAACAATTCCAGCCCCCGTGCCTGTGAGAAAAACTTCGTCTGCCGAAAATAAATCCTGACGTCCAAGAGAACGCTCTCCGAATGGTATACCTAACTCAGTCGCAAGCGTGGCAATGCTCCACCGAGTGATGCCGGGCAGAGCTCCATCCGTCACATTGGGCGTGGACAAATGTCCTGCATGCACGACAAAAAGATTTGCGACGCTCGCCTCGGCCACCATCCCCGCAGAGTTCAGGAGCAGAGCCTCATCCGCCCCACGAAGCCGAGCTTCTCTTTTCGCCAAGACGTTGTTTAGGTAGTTGAGGCTCTTGATCGCCGGATCAAGGGCATCCAATGAGGGACGCCGGAAGCTCGACGTAATCAACTCGATTCCAGATTCCAGTTTTTCCACTGGATACAAACTGACCGACTTCGCAATACAAATAAGCTGTGGGGACTCGCATGTCGTTGGGTCGACGCCCAGCTCACCGCAGCCACGGGTCGCCAAAAGTCGGATATATCCCTCTTCTTTCTGATAGGCTCGCGCAGTCTCCAGAACAATCGACTCGACTTTCTCCAGCCCCCCTGGCAACGTCAGCCCAAGCGCCTTCGCGCCCGCTGCAAAGCGTCGCAGATGATCGGGCAATCGAAAAATTCCGCCGCCATGGATCCGAATGCCCTCAAAGAGGCCATCTCCATAAAGTAATCCATGGTCAAAGACTGAAATTCGTGCCTTGTGGCCATCCACCACGTGACCCTCTACCCAAACTTTACTGTCTCGCTGGTCAGTCATCGTTGTGTTTCTCCATCGCGGTCGACCCTCTCCGAACGCCTGAGACTCTCTCGCTAATCTGCTGTGCCGCCAACCGAATTTCGGTCGCCAGAAGTTCCTCACCTAATTCAGGTAGACGAGAGGCGGGCAAAGCCATGGCCACGGCCGCCCGCATTTGACCAGGACCATGAATCGGAGCGGCCACCACGAACAGCCCAGAAATCCACTCCTCGCGATTCCAAGCTACCCCGAGATCTCGTATCTCCTGAATCTCCCGGTGAAGCGCCATAGATTCCGTCAAAGTCGCCCGTGTAAAAGCTTCCCGTCCATTCTCCATGGCCACAGCTACGCTCTCGTCCGAAAAAGCGAGGTAGAGCTTCCCCACAGCCGTCGCGTGAACCGGCACGGAACTCCCAATCCGGGGGGCCGCTCTTAAAAAGCCCTGACCCTCCACTTTATCCAAGACTCGCAGGTCGCCTCCACGCGCAGCCACAAGAAAAAGGGTTTCGCCCCAGCGCTGAGCAAACTCTTCGAGCACCCTGTGCCCCGCTTCCACCACCGGCTCGCGATCGAGAACACCCAAGCCCAGGGCGAGCAACCCGACGCCAGGCCGGTATTGCCCGGTCTGCGTCCGATCGACCAGTCCGCCTCTGACGAGGGCAGCGAGCAGCCGGTGGACGCTGGACTTGGGGATCTCCAAGCCTCGAGCGATTGAGGTGACCCCGCAATCCGAAGATGATCCATGCAGATAAAAAAGAACATCTATGGCTTTATCGATCGATGCAACTGCATCCATTGTCTTGAAACACTCCATTTTGTTCCAACATACGGAACCATGTTCTTATATGCAGAACAAAAAGGAGTATACGCTCTAGGTCGTCAAAACAAAACAACTTTTTTATCTTGATATCTCGACGGTTTGGAAAGCCGAAAATGCGCAGCGACAGCACCCCAAAGCCTGTGAGCAGGCTCTGAGTACGACTAGAGGGGGTTCTTGCACAAACACCAAGCTGAGCTTCATCCCGAAAAGGCCAGCCGAACTCGCCACCATCGGTGATCGTGGATTTGAGCCGAGGCGAGGCCGTCGCGCTTCGGCTAGGTTCAGAGCCAGCAACACAGAGAAACCGCCCCCCGAAACGTACCTGATGCGCTCCATCACCGTGGCGGACGCTTCTGGACTCTGGGACGGAGCAGTGTCGGGCGTGGCCAACTTTAAACTCATTACTGAACCAAGCGATCTGCAAGACCTGGCCCGAGATCTAAAAAAGGCTGACGTCATTGCCTTTGACACCGAAGCGGACAGCTTTTACCACTACTTCGATAAAACCTGCCTCATCCAAGTATCGACGCGCGAAGAGGCCTGGCTCATCGACCCCCTCGCCCTAGGCGACGCCGACGCTCTTGCACCGCTTGGGCCTATCTTTGCCGATCCCAAGATTCGAATCCTCTTTCACGCAGCTGAGTACGACATCTTTATTCTCAAGCGGGACTATGGATTCACCTTTACCAACCTCTTCGACACCATGCTCAGTGCGCAGCTTCTGGGCTACCCCGCTGTGGGACTGGCCGCCTTGGTGGAGCGTCACTTCGGAATTCGACCTCCCAAAGACGAACAAAAATCAGACTGGTCCCGGCGCCCGCTGACGGAAAAGCAACTCGAATACGCGGTGACCGATGTCTACTACCTAATTAAACTGTCCGAGATGCTCGAAGAGGAACTCAAAGAAAAAAATCGCTTGGGATGGGCGCAACACGAATTCCTGACCCTGGTCGGCCGCGAATGGCCGGAACGAGAATTCGACACCCTGGGCTATCTCAAAATCAAAGGAGCCAAACTTCTCGACTCCGTCTCCCTCGCCGTGCTCAGAGAACTGTATTTGGTGCGAGATCGACGCGCTCGGGAGATTGATCGGCCTCCCTTCAAGGTTCTGGGCAATCGCACCTTACTTGAACTCGCCCGTGAGCACCCCACTGAAAAAAGCGATCTTGTTCGCATAAAGGGAGTAACGGAACTGATCGTCCGAAGAACGGGAGACGATCTGCTCCGCGCCATTGAAAAGGGACTCGAAAAACCTCACGGGCCCATTCCAAAGCAAGTCAACGCAAACGCCCGAAGGCGAATGGATCGCCAAATGGAGCGGCGCCTTGAAAAGCTGAAAACATGGAGAACCCCTCGTTCAAAAGAACTCAAAATCGATCCAGGGGTACTCGCGCCCAACGCGTGCCTTGAGGCGATCTCAATCGCAAACCCAGGCTCCCCAGAAGATCTCGCCGAAATCCCTGAGGTGAAGACGTGGTTTGCCGAGAGCTTTGGGCCAGAAGTTTTGACGTTGATCCAGAGCGACAAAAACGCCAGCGAGACCGAGGGGCCCCCGGCTGCGAAGCCTAGAAAGCGCTCCTCAGGAGCCCGAAAACAGCGCCGCAGGAAAGCCTCCTCCTCGTCGGCCAATAAAGACTCAGCAGAAGTAGCGGGGGCCAAAGACCCTGAGTGAACGCGCCCCCTCCCCGAGGAAGGAGCGCGTTACCGGTACTCATGGTTCATGCTTGGAGAACATGCATCCAATAGCCGGTGTGCTCTGGCTATCGAAGATGGCCGATCGGCCCTCCCTGCAGATCGGGGCATCAAGGGTGCGGCTCTGGGGAAAGCGCCTCTTGACCATCGCCCCGATACTGAGGGAGTTTTCTGAGCCAACCCGGTGAACGCGCCCGTTGACACCCGGTTGACTCGGAAGACCAGATCGTACCCCCACTCTTACTGCACCAAGCGTGCCAAGTTTTAGGTGCTGGCCCAGGGTCGGGTAAGCCTCTGAATTTGCTGATCAAAACGCAAATCAGGCTGTTGACCGTTGCGAAGCTGGCTGCCAATTCATGCGGCACTCGTCAATCCCGAAAAGTCTCGATCCGTTCTGTCAATTCATTTAGACATTTAAAAACAATGGCTTACAGCCCTGCACCCCCAATCCGCAGAGCCGGAGCCTAGACGCTTCACAAGGCGGCACCCCGGCCTCCTCCTACTCGATCCAAAATCAATGTTCGGCGTATTTTCCGAGCCTGCGGCGAGTGCGATAAAGTCTTCCGATGTTTGATCAACGAAGAAAAGATTTTCGCGCCCGAATGAAGCCCAACGCCATCGCGATCATCCAGGGAGGCCGCCTCGCACAACGTTCCAATGACACCGAGTACCGCTTTCGACAAGACAGCGACTTCTGGTATCTCACGGGGTTCGATCATCCTGATGCCACCGCGGTGATTCGAAATACTGAAAACGGCCCGTCCTTCAGCCTCTTCGTGCAACCTCGCGATCGGGCCGCAGAAATCTGGACCGGGTACAGACCCGGAATTGAAGGCGCAGTTGAGGAATATGGAGCCGATGAGGCTTACGAATCAAGCCAGCTCCTCGAGGCCCTCGATGAAATCCTTGAAGCGACGGATCACCTCTACCACGTCTTTGGACGCAACTCAGAGCTCGACCGAAAACTCCTCGATGTTCAAGAAACACTCCGGGTACAAAGTCGTCGAGGCGTTGAGCCCGCCCGTGAAATTTTGGACCCTCGATCCATTCTTCATGAAATGCGGCTCTTTAAAACTCCCGATGAAATCGAAATCATGAGACAAGCTGCGGACATTACTCGAGAAGCCCATCAAGAAGCGGCCACCCGGCTCAAAGCCGGACGCTTCGAATATGAGATTGAAGCTCGACTCGACTATGTATTCCGACGGCGGGGCGGGTGGGGACCGGCGTATAGTTCCATCGTGGCCGGCGGCGCGAATGCGACTGTTCTTCACTACGTTCGCAACGATCAGCCTTTGAGAGAGGACTCTCTCGTCTTAATCGATGCAGGAGCTGAACTGCTTGGGTACGCATCGGATGTCACTCGGACCTATCCCGTAAGCAAAAAATATACAGGGCCGTCGAAAGAAGTGTATGACGTGGTTCTCAATGCTCAGAAAAGAGCCATCCAGGACGCACGCCCTGGAATGACTCTGGCCGACCTTCACGAAAATACGATTCAGGATCTCGTCAACGGGATGCTCGAAATCGGCTTGATGAAGGGGAGGGCGGACTCGATTATCGAAAGTGAAGCCTTTAGAAAATACTACATGCATGGCACCAGCCATTGGCTCGGACTCGATGTACATGACTCCGGGCGCTACACGCAAGGCGACGGTCCGCGCCTTCTTGAGGCCGGGATGGCTTTTACCATCGAACCCGGACTCTACATCCCCATCAACGATGAAGAGGCGCCTGAAAAGTTTCGCGGAATTGGAATTCGAATCGAAGACAACGTCGTCATTACAGAAGATGCATCTGAAAATCTGACTGCAGCCATTCCCAAAGAGACGGCGGACGTCGAACAATGGATTCAGTCATAAAAAAACCTAGTTAAAAGTCATCCCACATACAGAAAAGGAAGTTCACGTTCATGGCTGATATTCAGTCTCTACTCCAAGAAAAGCGCGTCTTCAAACCCAGTCCCGAGTTCGCACGCGAGGCCAATTGGAACAAAAAAAAGGTGGCCGAATATCGCGAGCTCGGTGAAAAAAATCCCGAACGCTTCTGGGCCAAAATGGCTAAGGAAAACGTAACTTGGTTTACCCCTTGGAAAAAAGTACTCGACTGGAAGCC